>CALFWB010000044.1 GCA_937928795.1 uncultured Anaerolineales bacterium | reverse complement strand
GGTGCAATCGCCGTGAAGGCGATTCTGCCGAATTTGCTGGAGTCGGCAACTAGGATGACTCGCTTGGCGTTTTTGATCATGACCTGCTTGACAAGGGTGTCTTCTAGGTTGTATTCGGTCAAGCCAGCCTCTAAATCTACGCCGGCAGCACCGAGAAAGAGCTTATCCACGTAAAAATCGCGCAAAGCCCGCTCTGCCAAATGTCCAACCATCGAGAGTTCCATCGGGCGCACGATACCCCCGGTTAAGATCAAGCGAATGTTAGGGTTTTCGGCTAAAAGGGTGGCAATTTGTAAACACGGGGTGATGACGGTTAGGTTTTGTTTATCCACCAACTGGCGGGCAATTTCCAGCGTGGTGGTGCCGACATCGAGGATGATGCTATCGCCGTTCTCAATCAGTGCAGCCGCAGCTTTGGCAATTTGTTGTTTGGCGGTCAAATTTTCCACTGCCCGGGTAACAAAGGGAGGTTCGTAGCTGCGCCCGCGGTCGAGAACTGCACCGCCGTGTACGCGACGCAGTAATCCTTTGCGCTCTAACGCATCGAGGTCACGGCGGATGGTCATCTCAGAGACTCCGAAGCGCTCGACCATCTCATTGACCGTGATCGAACCGCGCGTTTCCAACGTTTCGAGAATAATCTGATGTCGCTCTTCGGATAGATAACCGCTCATTTCTTGATTCCGCTATGTTTGGAATTGTTTATATATTATATTATTCTTGTTTGTTTGTCAAGTTATATTAATCTTTATCGGCAAAAAACAAACAATTATTCGTTTTCTTATTGACATTTAATCATTAATTCTATACAATATTACCATAATCGAACATTTCATTACCTATCCTAACGAATGAGGAGCCCCCATGTCTTGGCTTGAAGAACTCTTTGGTACCCCGAAGCCGATTATCGCTATGTGTCACCTGATCGCCTTGCCCGGAGACCCAGCTTATGACTCCCAAAAAGGAATGGATTATGTCATTGAACGCGCTGAAGCAGATTTGAAAGCCTTGCAAGATGGCGGCGTGGATGCGATCATGTTTTCCAACGAGGCAAGCATTCCTTATCAGACCCAAACCGAACGCATCACCGCAGTCGCCATGGCGCGCGTGATCGGTGAGCTGAAGAGTCAAATTCGGGTTCCCTTTGGAGTCAATGTGTTGTGGGATGCCGAAGCGTCGGTAGACCTTGCTGTTGCCACAGGGGCGAAATTCATCCGCGAAATCTTTAGCGGAGTCTATGGTTCGGATTTTGGTTTGTGGAACACAAATGCCGGCGCAACGGTGCGCCACCTTCATCGACTGGGCGGGAAAGGGATTCGGCTCTTATTTAACATTGTCCCGGAGGCGGCGGCTTATTTAGGCAGCCGAGATATTGTCGATGTTGCCCGTTCGACGGTTTTTAATTGCCAGCCCGATGCCCTGCTGGTCTCCGGGCTGACAGCCGGTCAAGAGACCTCGACGGCCATCTTACAACGCGTTAAGGAGGCTGTCAAGGATACCCCCGTGTTTGCTAACACCGGGGTGCGTTTGGAAAATATTGAGGAGCAACTGCGCATAGCCGATGGCGCCGTTGTCGGGACGACCTTCAAACGCGAGGGCTACATTTGGAACGAAGTAGATGAAGGGCGCGTGCGAGCCTTCATGGAGAAGGTGCGCCAAATCCGCCTCCAATATAAAAATTGACCCTACCCCAAAAAGTGCTGTTTACCATAGCGCGCAGAAGACATGCAGACGTAGTAGAAATCGGTGTTCTTAACGTCTTTGGGTGAGTTCTTTCAGTGCGCCCATCACCGAGTCCGCCGTTCGGAAAACGCTCGAAAATTCGATGCTAGAGGAGCTTAGCTCATCTGTCGAAGGGTTAGGGCAGGGTTTCGATACGCTCCACTGCGTTTCGCTACTCAACCCGCGGATTTGCTGCGGGTCGAGTAGGGCGCTGCCCTGAGCCGACGGGTTGAGCCTGTCGAAACCTTGTCGAAGGGCGCTAGCTATATCGAGACCCATTCATTATTGCCTATGCGGGTCAATGATTCAAGCGGTGATATATTCCCTTAAGTTGCGGATAGAGCTGTTTGAAGACCTGATACAGTTCGGCATAAATCGCTTGCGTGGCTTCCTGCGGCTGCACAGTATGGGTCACTTTTACCAGCTTCTTGACCGCTTCAATCGAAGGCAACCACTTCAGTCCTACCATTGCCAGATAGGCTGCTCCGAGGGCGGTGGTCTGTTGCGGTTCTGCGACGCATTCCAGCGTGCGCCCGGTAATGTCGGCAACAATTTGCACCCAGGGCAGCCCTTTGGCACCGCCGCCCATGGCGCGTAAGGGATCAGGTTTGAAGCCGTATAGTTCTTCGATATTCTCGACAATCCAGCGCATATTGTAGCCCACCCCCTCGTAAACGGCGCGCAGCATATGAGCGTACGTATGATTTGCCCCCAAATTAATAAAGGCCGCCCGCACGCGTTCGTCAGCAATCGGTGTTCGCTCGCCGTACATCCACGGCGTGAAGAGCAATTTCGCTGCTCCGGCTTCGATGCGGCTCACTTCTTGATCCATGCGGGCAAAAATTTCACTATCCGGTTCGCGTTGGTAAAACTCGCGCCCAGCCCATTTTAGGCAAGCCCCGGCCGTCTCTGTCTCGGCGATCAGCAGCAGTTTGCTCGGATCGGCGGATTGGATGGTCGGAATGCCGCGTTTGCCGACCACACGTTTGCTGGTGACAATGCCCACAAAGCCCGATGTGCCCAGGCAAAGATGCCCTTCTCCTTCGCCCACGGCGCCAGAGCCAACCGCAGCGGTCATGGCATCTCCCGCCCCGCCGAAGACCGGTGTCCCTTCCAGCAAGCCCATCTCTTGAGCAGCCTCACGCGTCAGTCCACCCACTTGGTCATAGGGCAGGACTAATTCGGGGAATTTGCTCGAGTCCAGACCTAAAAAGCGCATGAGCATGGTATCCCACGTCTTTGTTTTGAGGTTAAACAGGCCGGTCACGCTCGAAACCGTCCATTCGGCGACCAGTCGTCCCGTTGCGCGGGCTAACAAATACCCACTGCAATCAACCAGAGCAGCGGCTTGGCGGTAGATTTGGGGTTCGTTTTTCTTGAGCCATAGATATTTGGGCAGCACATCTTTGCCGGTGATTGCCACCCCAACCAGGGCAGCAAAAATTGCCCGACCGCCCACCTTGCGCATCACCTGTTCTGCTTCTTCTTCGGCCCGTCCGTCTAACCAACTAATACAATGGCGCAATGCTTTGCCCTCTCGATCGATCGGGATCAGGTTGACCATCTGCGTAGAGAAGGCAATGCCACCAATCTCTTGTGGCGAGACCCTTTGGCTCTCGATTAGGGTTCGGGTGGTAATACAAACTGCCCGCCACCAATCTTCGGGGTCTTGTTCTGCCCAGAGCGAACGAGGGTAATAGGTGGGGTAAGGTTCAAAGGCGGTACCTCTCAAGCAGCCATCTTCATTGACCAGAGCTGCTTTGCATCCGCTGGTGCCAACGTCAAAAGACAGGATTCGAGCCATCTTTAGCCTCTCCCTAACGAATGATCTAATTGGATTATACTCTTGCCTTATAAAATCGCTATGGTCTCTGACCGCTAGGGATTAGGTCGGGGTTGACTCTGTATTGGTATGGGGTTAAAGGGTCTGCTGATGAAGTGAGAAGGGATATTTAGCCCACTCAAGGTTGCAGGATCAGGGGTAAGGATAGTCGGTAGGGAGCAGCTTCATATGCGCCGATGTCGCAGACCGCTAAGCCATCTCCGTTGCCATCCAAAGGACGAGACATGCCGCGTTGGTCGGTTAGAGGGCAGACTAGGTCGTTGCCGGCATCGATCGCAGGACTGTGGGGCAGCAAGGCGAGGGTGGGTAACCCCCCTCCGTGATCCGCAACGTTTGACTCGAGACCCGGATGTGCCTGCAAGATGTTCTGGACGCAGGCTTTACCCGACAAACTTTGCAGATTGTGGCTTCCCCGAAGCGAACCTTGACACTCGACAGAGTCGTGAGCCCTCCCGATCTGATTGTTGGCGATCACCACATTACGTAACTCAACGTCTGCACTGTTGGTCGTCGTATTGTAGATACCCCCACCATATCTGTCCGCATAGTTATAGGCAATGGTCACATTGGTCACTGTTGCCTTGCCTCCATTGAAGTAGAGACCACCACCACTGCCCTCGAGCGCAGTTGGGTGATCGGCGCGATTGCCGACAATCGTCAAATTGGTCAGAGTAGTCTGATTCCACTCAGGATGACCGCTTGGGAAGGTCGTTTGAGCGATTAGGATGGCACCCCCTGCACTTTCAGAACGGTTATTGATAAAGGTCGAGTCGCTCAGGATGAGCGGGCCGTTGTGATGCATCAATGCGCCGCCGCTAGCTCGGTTGTTGGCATTTAGGTAAACGATGTTGTCGCTAAATAAGCTGCGCTCAATTTTCGAGCGGTCGGGGTAATAGAGATAGGAGTAAACAGCGCCGCCAAAGTTACGCGCCCGGTTACCGATAAAGACGCTATCCTGAATCACGATTTGTCCACCTGTGCCGGCTGGACTGGCACCGTCATTGTAGATAGCCCCGCCAAAGCCAAAGTTGGCAACAAGCCCACCGTATGAACTATCGTTGTTGCGGAAGGTCGAACGCAAGACGGTAATCGGACAACGCAAGTTGTAGATTGCTCCGCCGTTGATGCCGCGATTCTCTTCAAACAAACTGTCTTCAATGTGCAGCTTACCAAAATGCATGGAGATGGCGCCGCCGCCTTCTTCATCGACGCCGGCAGTGCTGTCGTGATTGCGGAAAACACTGTTGTAAATATAGACCTCAGCATCGTAACCGGACGAGCGAATCGCTCCGCCTTCAACGCTTTTACCGTTGATAAGGGTTAGGTTGCGGATGGTCAGTTTGGCATTATAGAGAAATATCAGGCGATGTTGATTTGCACCACTCAGGGTTATCTGACCGCCCTGTTGAGGTCCGCCTCCATCGATCGTCAGCGAACCCTTCCCACTCACGATGTTCGGCAGGGTCGAATTGAGCGTAATGGTACCCCTGACGCTGAAGGTGATGAGGTCGTCAGCAGGGCTTCCTGCGCCGCAGTTGAGGTTGACAGGCGCATGATTCGCTGCCAGGATCGCCTCGCGGAGGGTGCAGAAAGAGTCATCGGTGGTGTTGTCTTCCAGTGAGTTGACCACGTAGGATTCTGCCGCAGCCGGCAGCACCCCTTGTTGGAGCAGAAGGGGAAAAATCAAAATCAGCACAGACAGAAAGCGAAGAAAGAAGGATTTCATCTTTTGGAACGAAGCCCAGATTAGCCCAACAGAACTCCTTGAAACTTGACAGTTTACCTAAATTTTATACGAAAAGTCGAATAAACGCAAATATTTGTGCGCTTTCCCAGCAATTCTAAATTTACACACTTGTTGTCTTTTGGCAAAAAAGAGCAGATTTCCGTTACATAGGCTTCAGCCTGTGTGTCGTTTACACAAGCTAAAGCTTAGGTTACGGTACAAGCTGAAGCTTATGCTACGCGTGATGAGCTGCAGCAGGCGGATCTTCCGTAACATAGGCTTCAACCAGTTGAGGGTTTGCACAAGTCGAATTTATGTTATCTTCGCATGATTTTTCCATAATTGGATGTCTAAAACCGACTTTTTCAGGTCTAAATAGAATTACTGGCTCATTCCAGAGACGAACAAGAGTGGTTGAATGGGTGTACAGAACAGAGTGGCGAATTGGCTGAAGGTGAAACACAAGGTCCGTCCCTCGAATCTTATGTATTTCTTATTTTGATCGGCAAAAAGATATTGTAAAATGGAGGCAGTATATCCGATTAATCGTTTTCCGAATAGAAAGAGGTGCCAAGATGTACGAGTTCACAGGAAAAGTTGCCTTGGTGACAGGGGCGGGGTCGGGCATTGGACGCTCGGTTGCCCAGTTGTACGCTCAAAATGGTGCGAAGGTAGTTGTTTCGGATGTCAACGATGAGGGTGGTGCCGAAACGGTGCGCTTGATTGAACAAGCGGGCGGAGAAGCGGCCTATTTTCACGCCGATGTTTCTAATCCCAATGATTGCGAAGCCTTAGTGCAATTTGCCCTTGAGCGCTACGGAAGGCTTGATTTTGCCTGTAATAACGCTGGCATTGGGGGCGAGTCCAATCCTACCGGGAGCTATAGCATTGAAGGGTGGAAGAAGGTGATCGATATCAACCTAAACGGCGTCTTCTACTGTATGCGCTATGAGATTCCCGCCATGCTCCAGAACGGCGGTGGTTCGATTGTGAACATCGCTTCCATTTTGGGGCAGGTCGCCTTTTCTGGTTCGCCGGCTTATGTGGCAGCCAAGCATGGCGTGGTCGGTCTAACCCGCAACGCAGCGATCGAATACGCCAAGAGCAATATCCGCGTCAACAGCGTTGGACCCGCCTTCATCAAAACTCCTTTGCTCTCGGTTCTCGAAAGCGATCAAAATCTGATGAACATGATCATCGCCTTGCATCCGATAGGCCGTCTAGGTCAACCCGAAGAAGTGGCTGAATTGGTCATGTGGCTGAGTTCAGAGAAAGCCTCCTTTGTTACGGGTTCTTACTACGCCGTAGATGGTGGCTATCTAGCTCAGTAGGTTGGGTTCGGCAGGGAAACTGCACACCGCTTACCGAAAGCGGTAAATGATTCCTCCTCGCAGCCGCCCTTCGACAAGGTTTCGACAGGCTCAACCCGTCGGCTCAGGGCGGCGCCCAACTTGACCTGCGCCCCTCACCCCTTCGACAAGCACTTCGGCAAGGTTTCGACAAGCTCAACCTACCAGCTCAGCGCGGCGCTCAGGGCAAAGCCTCCAGTTCCCCAGAGGGCGAGGGTAGCAGATGACCGTCCTTTGTGTCCTTGTGTCGTGGTGGTTGATCCTCTTGTCCCGACTTCTTAAGCAGCCTCCACGATGTTCAGTAGGGTGAGGTGAGCTTAACCAAGCTGCTGACGCTGAAGGTGGTGGTGTAGTTGCTGCTGCTTCCAGGTTTGTTTTTTTTACTCCCACCGGTGGGGCTGATATAATGTTTGTATGTCAAAACTGCGCACGCAATTTGTCTGCCAACAGTGCGGGCGAATTTCGGCCCGTGAGCTGGGGCGCTGTCCCCAATGTGGCGCATGGAACAGCTTTGTTGAAGAAGTCATCTCCCCGCCGGCGAGCGATGCGAAGCGCCCACAAGGCTTTGCGCTCCGTGCTTCCTCGCCGCGGCGGCTTAGCGAGATCGAAGCGTTGCAAGAGGAACGCTGGCTGCTGCCGATGGGGGAATTTGCCCGCGTTCTCGGTGGCGGGATTGTGCCGGGTTCGATGATTCTCATCGGGGGCGATCCAGGTATCGGCAAATCGACGCTCTTGCTGCAAGTTGCCTTAGTCATGGAGAAACAAGGGCGGGTGTTGTATGTCTCCGGAGAGGAGTCGGAGAGCCAAATTCGGATGCGTGCGCAGCGTCTGCTGGGCAACTCCCGAAATCAAGGGGCAGACCTTGAGCAAACTGCCCCGCCGAATCTCTATCTAGTAACCGAAACGCAATTGCCGCAAATTTTGGAGCACGTTGCCACCTTGCAGCCACGCCTCTTGATCGTTGACTCGATCCAGACTACCTACCTGCCGGAACTCGAATCGATGGCTGGCTCGGTAACCCAAGTGCGCGAGTGCGCCTCGCGCCTGCGGGAGTTGGCAAAAACCTCTGGGATCACCGTCTTTCTCATCGGTCATGTCACCAAAGAGGGTAGCATTGCCGGACCGCGCGTGCTGGAACATATTGTTGATACGGTGCTTTATCTTGAAGGCGACCGATTTCAATCCTATCGCTTGTTGCGTTCGGTAAAAAACCGCTTTGGAGCGACCTCCGAGGTTGGCGTGTTCGAGATGGGGGAAAGGGGGATGATCGAAGTGCCGAATCCCTCGGAAGCTTTCCTTGCCGAGCGGGTGATTCAAGCGCCGGGTTCGGCGATTGCGGTGACGATGGAGGGGACGCGTCCACTCTTGGTCGAGGTGCAGGGGTTGACCAGCCCGACGCCGTTTGGCAACCCGCGGCGCACGGCAAACGGGGTGGACGTCAATCGCTTATTGATGATTTGCGCCGTGCTAACGCGGCGTTTGGGCTTGCGTTTGAGTGAACAGGATGTCTTTGTCAACGTGATTGGGGGTTTAACGGTGGAGGAGCCGGCCGCCGATCTTGCCATTGCGGCTGCAATTGCCTCTTCGTATAAAAATCGCCCCCTGCGCGCCGATGTGGTTCTAATCGGGGAAGTGGGATTATCGGGTGAGCTGCGCATGGTGGGACAAACGGCAGCCCGCCTGCGCGAAGCCGCAGCGCTTGGCTTTCAAACTGCTATCTTGCCGCGGCGGCTTGGGCGTTCTGAGGCTTATCCCGAGGCTATCGAAATTATCGAAGCCCGCTCACTTCAGCAAGCCTTAGCTGCGGCGTTATTAGGCGAAGAGCAGGATTCCTCTTCTGGTTAGGCGCTTGCCAAATCCGCTGCCACCAATCTGGCGACCGAGACGACGCGGTCTCCGCTCTGGAGCTTGATGACCAGATTACCCCGCGCTGCCCGCCCCAGCGCCGGCACATCCGAAACCTTAGTGCGCAAGACGACCCCGTTAGCGGAGATCAAGGTCAATTCATCGTTGGGTTGCACCACTCGGGCTGCTGCAATCAAGCCGGTTCTCGCTAGGCTGCCTTGCGCCAAGGTGCGCACCCCTTTGGCAGCCCGGCTGGTGGTCGAATAGTCGCTCAATGGCGTGCGTTTGCCGTATCCCTTTTCGGTGATCACGAACAACTCTCCGTTGGCTTCCACCACTTCCATGCTGGCTACCTGATCGCCGCTTATCAGCTTGATACCGCTGACACCGCCGGCGGCGCGACCTTGTGGCCGCACCTCTTGCTCACAGAAACGCACCGCTTGTCCCTGTTCGGTGACGAGGATCAATTCGCTGTCACCTTGCGTCAGGCGCGCCCAGCCTAACTCGTCCCCTTCTTCGAGGGAGATGGCTAGAATGCCCGAAGGGCGCACGCTGGCAAATTCGATCAGCGGCAGGCGTTTGACTTTGCCGTTGCGCGTTGCAAGGCAAAGGTAACGCCCCTCTTCAAATTGCGGCACCGCCACCACAGCCGTGATCGTTTCTCCGGCGCCTAAGGCGATGACGTTCACCAGAGGGATGCCGCGCGCTTGGCGCTCTGCGTCAGGGATTTGATAGACCTTTTCGGAATAGACCTTGCCGCGGTTTGAAAAGAAGAGCAAAGTATCGAAGGTGCGCGCCGGCAGGATCACCAGCACTTCGTCTTCTTCTTTTGTGGCATGGCCGGCCACCCCGCGCCCGCCGCGCCCTTGCGTGCGGAAGGCTTTCACCGAAGTGCGCTTGATATAGCCGCGTTCGGTCAAGCTGATCAAGACCGCCTCGTCTGGGATCAAGTCTTGTTCGGCAAAATCCTCGCTGGCGTCCACGGCAATGTGCGTGCGTCGCTGATCGGCGTACTTTTGGGCAAGTTCGCTGAGTTCATCTCGGATCACGGCCAGAATCTTGGTCGGATTTGCCAGCAAGTCCTCCAGATAAGCGATGCGGGCTAAGGTCTCGCGTTGCTCATCCTCAATCTTTTGCCGTTCGAGGGCCGCTAAACGGCGCAGTTGCAGGTCAAGGATCGCCTGTGCTTGGCGTTCGCTGAGTTTGAAGCGCTTGATCAAGCGTTCCTTAGCCGTCTCGGCATCCGGCGATTGGCGAATGGTTTGGATCACTTCGTCCAGATGGGCGAGGGCAATCAACAACCCTTCTAGGATATGCGCTCTAGCGCGGGCTTTGTCCAGTTCAAACTGCGAACGGCGCGTGATGACGGTTTGGCGATGATCGATGAAAACTTGCAACATGCGCTTCAGCGTGAGCAAACGCGGCTCGCCCTCCACCAGAGCCAGCATTTGCACGCCAAAGGTCGATTGAAGCGGCGTATATTTGTAGAGTTGGTTGAGGATTTTCTTAGGTTGGGCGCCACGTTTTAGTTCGATGACGATACTCATGCCGCGGCGGTCGGACTCATCGCGCAGGTCGCTGATGTCGTCCAGTTTCCCTTCGCGCACCAGTTCGGCAATGCGTTCGATCAAGGTGGTTTTATTCAATTGGTAGGGTATTTCGGTGATCACAATGCGATAGCGGTTATTGCCGTTTTCCTCAATATGGGCTTTGCCGCGCAAAACGATGCGTCCTCGCCCGGTGGTGTAGGCTTGGCGGATGCCCTCGCTGCCGACAATTACGCCGCCGGTGGGAAAATCCGGTCCGGGCAAGAAGCGCAACAGGTCATCGATATCGACCTCATCGATCCGCTGGTAATGCTCGATCAGATAGTTGATCGCCGCCACAAGTTCGCCGAGGTGATGGGGTGGGATATTGGTTGCCATGCCCACGGCAATGCCGGATGAACCGTTCAAGAGCAAATTGGGCAATTTAGCCGGCAGAACGCTGGGCTCTTTCAGCGAGCCATCGAAGTTGTCCACAAAATCGACTGTGTTGGCTTCGAGGTCGGCTAACATCTCTTCGGCCATGGCGGTTAGGCGGGCTTCGGTATAGCGCATGGCGGCCGGAGCATCTCCGTCAATTGAGCCGAAGTTGCCCTGTCCGTCAACCAGCGGGTAGCGCATGGAGAAATCCTGTGCTAGGCGCGCCATTGCATCGTAAACCGCCGCATCGCCATGCGGATGGTATTTCCCCAACACTTCACCGACAATGCGGGCGGATTTCTTGTAGGGAGCGTTGGAGCGCAACCCTAACTCATCCATGGCGTAGAGGATGCGCCGATGGACGGGCTTCAAGCCGTCGCGGGCATCGGGCAAGGCGCGAGCGACGATCACGCTCATGGCGTAGTCCAAATAGGCTGCGCGCATTTGCCCGTCAATATCCACTTGTTGTACCAGACCGATTTCCATAACGTATTAACCTTGACCTTGATTGAAGAGGATTAGAGCTTGCACAGGCTGCGGATTCACGGCTTGCAATGCGGAGCACTCTAAAACCGTGACTTTAGAACACGGTAGCCTATCCAGATGTCCTAATCCAGAGCACGAATTGAGATTATACCGCGAAAGGAGGTCAGGTGCTTCGCTGAAGTACAGCC
>CALFWB010000043.1 GCA_937928795.1 uncultured Anaerolineales bacterium | reverse complement strand
GCGCATCGTCTGCTCAATCTCGCCAATCGACTGCGGGTCAGGCATCACTCTGCCAACTTCAGCACTGATCAGTTCCCCTATCTTTTCAATCACTTCTGGATTAAAATTCATCTTGAGCCTCCTCGGTATGGTTTTGTTTTTTCTTACTCCTACCAATCATACCAGAGAGGCTCTCCCTTTTTGCCCTTTCCCTCTAACAACTTTTTCGTGCACCCCAGAGGCAAGAGGCAATGTGGCTTTGACAAATCCTCCCCATAATGTTAAAATCTATGTATGAAATCGACAAAATTTGCCGACTGAGGACGTTGTTGGAGATTTTGAAGGAGAGCGTGTTTGAATTCATTTGAACTCTATCATCTAGGCTTGAATCGCAGCAGCAGCCCGGTCGGTTATTTGCCGTGCGGGCTGTTGTTTTTATCATCGTCCGTATTGAACATAATGAAGGACATAAAAGGATTATAAAGGAGTATGAAAGACAAAATTTTACGTATCCTCCCCCTAGGAGGATTAGGGGAAGTGGGCAAAAATATGATGGTCTATGAATACGCTGACCAAATTTTAGTGGTCGACGCAGGATTAATGTTCCCCGAAAACGACATGTTGGGGATCGATTACATTATTCCCGATTTTCAATACTTAATTGAGAACCGCCACAAGGTGCAGGGGATTATCTTCACCCACGGGCACGAAGACCATACGGGGGCAGCGCGTCACGTCTTGGAACAAATTCAAGTGCCCATCTATGCCACTGCTCTCACGCGTGGTTTATTGGAAGCCAAACTAGCGCGCAACGGTTTGCTGAGTAAACTCACCTTGCACACGGTGCGAGCGAGGGAGCGCATCCGCATTGGAGTTTTTGATGTGGAATTCTTCCATGTCTGTCACTCTGTGCCCGATGGCGTTGGGTTAGGCATCCGCACACCGGTTGGCTTGGTGGTTCACAGCGGGGATTACAAATTCGACCACACTCCCGTTGATAATTGGCCAACCGATTTTGCCAAGCTGGCAGAATATTCCCAAGAAGGAGTGCTCGCTTTACTTGCCGATTCGACCAATGCCACTCGGCCAGGCTGGACGCCATCTGAACGGGTCATTGACGCCGCTTTCGACAGCGTCTTTCGGGAAGCGTCAGGGCGGATTATTGTGGCAAGTTTTGCCTCTTTGGTCTCACGAATGCAACAAGTTGCCAATGCTGCCATGCGCTACGGGCGCAAGATGACTTTTGTCGGCGCAAGCATGGTCGACAATGCGCGCATTGCGCGCAAATTGGGCTACCTAGACATCCCTGATGATGCCATTGTCCCAATCGAGCAAGCCCTGCGCATGAACCCAAACGAGGTCGTCTTGATGTCTACCGGCACGCAAGGCGAGCCAAGCTCAATTATGGGACGGCTCTCAACAGGTACCAATCGTCAATTTGACATCTTGCCGGGCGATACCGTCATCCTCTCTTCTCACCCGATCCCCGGCAATGAGGAGAGCGTTTACCGTACGATTAACCGCTTGTTTCGGCGGGGTGCCAATGTGATCTACGAAGATATTGCCCCCGTGCACGTCTCCGGTCATGCCAGCGCTGAAGAGATCAAACTGATGCTTAATCTGGTGCGGCCGAAGTTCCTGATCCCCATTCACGGTGAATTGCGCCATCTCCATCAGCATGCCCGACTCGCGCAAGAAGTGGGTATTCCTGCAGAACGGATCGCCATTGTAGAAAACGGAATGGTCATCGAATTGAGCGAAGAGCAGATGCGCATTGCCGAGCGCGTGCCGGGCGGCTATGTGTTTGTCGACGGTGCTTCCGTGGGGGATGTCAGCCCCGGCTTGGTGCGCGAGCGAGAAATCCTCGCTCGCGATGGCTTTGTCCTCGTCAATCTCATCCTTGACCGCCGCTCTTGCCGCTTATTGGATGAGCCGGAGGTGATCACGCGCGGCTTTGTCTCGGCCGAGGAACTGGAAGAGTTGATTGCAGAAACGCGTCAAATTGTGCGCAAGACTGTCGATTGCGCCAGCAACGGGCGCTTACAAAACGATTTAGAACAGACTTTGCGCTCGTTTCTCTACAACAAAACCAAACGGCGCCCGATGGTCTTTGTCACCATCAGCAACGCCTAGCGGATTAATCCCATTCCCAGCGATCCTCTTTCCAGCCGGCCTCCCCGCGGAGAGGTACAAAGGCAACTGGGACAAATTCTTCCTGTTCATAACGCTGCCCGCAGCGCGTCCAACGTTCAAGCATTTGCCCCCACTGTCCCCCGACCGGGATCACCAACCGCCCGCCTTCATCCAATTGCTCCAAGAGAGCGGGCGGCGCCTTGGGAGCAGCAGCAGTTACTAAGATGGCTTGATAAGGGGCAAACTCGGCTAAACCCAGCGAGCCATCGCCAACATGGACATGGATGTTTTGGTAACCCAATTCTTTCAAAATGCGCTTGGCGCCTTCAGCAAGCTCGGCATGGCGTTCGATGGTATGCACCTCACAGGCAAGTTCGGCAAGGATGGCTGCCTGATAACCAGAGCCGGTGCCTATCTCCAACACCTTCTCATTGCCCTCCAGCAGGAGTAATTGAGTCATTAGAGCAACAATATAGGGTTGCGAGATGGTCTGACCAGCTCCAATCGGCAGCGGCCCATCCACATAAGCCAAATGGCGGTGCTCTGGAGGGACAAAGCGATGCCGGGGCACTTTGAGCATGGCTTGCAGCAGGCGTGGCTCGTTGATTCCTCGGCGGCGTAATTGTTCATCCACCATGCGGAGGCGTTCTCGTTCAAAGACCGCTTCCTCAGCCTGGCTCATGCTGCTTGCATTTCCTTCACCAACTTGCGCCAAAATTCATCGCGCTGAGCAGGGACGAAAGGAAGGTATAGCCCTAACCGCTGGGCAAGAGCTCCATAGCGTTGATGCAATTTCTCGGCTAGATGGTTCTCATCGCTGATCACCGCAAAAGTTTCGAGCATGGAATCGTCAATCAGCCCCGCCATTTCGCCCCATTGAGCGCGGCTCGCTAGAGCGGAAAGCCTTTCACCGATCTCTGCCCAGCCGTGATGCTCAAGGACACGGCGGTAAGAAGGAGTAGAAGCGTAAAAGGCAATTTGGGTGCGCGCAAATTCAGCTTCATCTTTGTCGGTTGCCGTGAAGGCTGTGACACACAGTTGGATCGCTTCACCAGAGCGTCGGCTTTTTTGTGCCCCGCGCTGGATGGCCGGCAGAATCACTTGCGCCAAATAATCCGCCGAATGAAAAGGATGGGCGAAAAAGCCATCGGCTTCTTCGCCGGCTAATTGTGCTAGACCGGGATTCACCCCTGCAATGAAAATCGGGATATTCGGGTGCGCAATTGGGCCTGGATTGAAGAAAGGCGACATCAAGCTCAGGCGGTAGTATTGGCCGCGAAAGTTCAGTGGGCTGCCGTTTTGCCAGCAATCCCACAGCGCCCGCATGGCTTGAATTTGCTCTCGCAGTTTGCCGACCACCGAATCCGGCCAGGGCATCCCAAAGCGCCGTTCAATGTGCGCTTTTACTTGCGTGCCCAAACCGAGCAGAAACCGTCCCTGCGAGTATTGCGCTAAATCCCACGCCGTGTAGGCAAGCGTGGTTGGACTGCGGGCGAAGGATACGGCAATTGCCGTGCCGAAGTGTAAGCGTTGGGTGTGTTCGGCGATTAGGACGCCCGGCAGAAAAGGATTGTGGCTGGTTTCAGGGCACCACAAGGCATCAAAACCAATCGCTTCAGCAGCACGGGCAATTTCGGCAACCCCAGAGAGATTGAAAGGAGAAAGGGTGGCGTCAAAATACATGATCTCACTCGCTCAATAGATAAGCAATAATCCATTGGGTGGTGGCAAGCAAGGCCTCCAAGTGGGTGCGTTCGTAATTATGCGAGGCGTCAACGCCCGGACCAATCAAGGCAACGGCAACATCGCCACCAGCTCGCCAATAGGCCTCACCATCCGATCCATAATGAGGATAGATATCCACCTTATAAGGAATGGCAGCTTGTTCAGCAATACGGCGTAATTTCTGACCGAATTCGTGATGATAAGGCCCACCTGAATCCTTGACGCACAAGGAGACGTGAAATTCATCGGAAGTCTGCCCTTCGCCAACCGCTGCCATGTCCACCACCAAAAGCTCCGCTAAATCCGAGGGAAAACCACTTGCAGCGCCATGCCCGACCTCTTCATAGTTTGAGATCAAAAAGGTGGTCGTCTGGAATGGCTTCAAGCCCTGATCATGTAACGTTTTGATGGCAGCAACCAAGCAAGCTACGCAAGCCTTATCGTCCAAATGGCGCGAGCGGACAAATCCCTCAGTGATCTCAAGGCGCGGATCAAAAGCGACGAAATCGCCGACTTCGATGCCTAAAGCGCGAGTTTCCTCGGCATTTGCTGTGCGTGCATCTAGGCGAACTTCTAAGTTGTCGGCTTCGCGTTTGAGCTCGCTGACCTGCTCGCCATACACATGAGCAGAGGCTTTGGTGAGCAAAAGGCTGCCACGAATCGTCTTCCCGCTGCGCGTGAATACGGTACAACCCTCTCCTTCAACCGTGTTCCAAGCGAAGCCGCCTATTTTGGTCAATGTTAGGCGTCCGTTGGCTTTAATCTCCTTGACCATAGCTCCGAGTGTATCCACATGAGCGGTGACCCCGCGCAGAGAATCGGTGCGCCCTCCCTCCCATTGGGCAATCAGCGCCCCTTTGCGATTCTGGCGCAACGATAAGGCGGGAAACGCAGCCAAACTCTCCTCGCAATAACGGATGGCACGCTGAGTAAACCCGGTGGGGCTGGGCGTATTCAAGAGCCCGCTCAAGAAGGAAAGCAGAAAATCGGTATTAATGGGGGGTAAAGAGGTCATCGGTTCTCCTAAAGACTAAGAGGTAGCCATTTCCAATCCCTCAAAGGCACAAATGGCTTTGCGCCATTCCTCTGGGATGGCGATGGACTTTTGCTGACGGTAGTCATAAGCAACTTGAACCGTGGAGGCGGTGGCAAGTTCCGCATGGGTATCCCCATCTTCGACACCATAAGCCATCTCAAAGCTTTTATTACCTAAACGGACAACCCGTACACCAACCCGCACTGCTTGTCCAAAATGGATGGGGGCTTTGTACGTGACGCGGATTTCAGCAAGGATAATCCCAATGTCTAAAAAAGAGCCACCGTGCCAGAGGTTGAGGTGCTTAATGTATTGAATGCGGGCTTGTTCGAGATAGGTGACGATTTTGGCGTTGTTGACGTGCCCCTGCGGGTCGAGATCACCATAACGAACTTCGATGGGGTGAAAAAAATTGAATTGCGTCATAGTAAAATTATACTCTGGAGTATAATGCATCCCATGCAAAAATCCGAGACCAATCAACCAATGCCCGAAGAATACTCTGAGCTTCCAAAACCAGAGCTAACCGGCAAAATAGACGATCCATCCCAAGCGAATGCGGCGCCAGAGGAAGACGCATTGGCTGCCACGCACGGGCATATTTCTGCTCCGAGCGACGCCCTTGCGGTCTATTTGGCTCAGCAAGTTGATCCCTTGGCTGAGACCCGTGCGGTAAATGTGGAGGATAGAAGCTCACCAGATACGGAAGAGGAATTAGCTGCAACGCGCCTCTCTCAGCTTGCTCGACAAGAAGAATTACCCAATCAAACCGAAAGCCTTGCTGCGACCATCCCAATATCCCAAAATACAGGAGCGCCTTTGCCCGCCGCTGCCCCTGAAGAGGAAACGATCAGGATGAAACTTTCTGAAGAGGTTCATCTCCAAGCCACTCACGTACCTCCGTTGACAGGTACCGGAGGCGGTCAAGCACCTCCCCAACAACCGATACAAGGCATGAAGAAGCCGCCTTCACCCATCCGCTGGGTGATTCTGATTGGCATCTTGGGACTGATTGGGGTTGCCTTTCTGAGCGCCTTTGCCGGTTATGCCTCTGGCATCAATGCCCGCAAGGCTGCCGAAGCCACCCAAGCCGGCTTGTTGGCAAAAGAGCAATACGAACTAGCCCTCCAAGAGATGGCTAGTAAAGATTATGTGCGTGCACGTCAACGGCTTGAATATATCATTCAAATTGCTCCCGATTACCCTGGTGCGGCTGAGAAATTAGCCGAAGTCATCTTTGAAGCCAGCATTACAGCCACACCAACCGTTGCGCCTTCTCCAACCGTCTCGCCCACCCCAGATTTGCGCGGCGCTGAAGAGCGACTAGAAGCAGCCAAACAACAAATTTTCAACAGCCAGTGGGCGGCCGCTATAGACACCTTGTTGCTTTTGCGCAAGGCTGAACCCAATTTTCAACCTGCAGTTGTGGATGGCTTACTTTACTTAGCTTACCGCAACAGTGGGCGCGATAAAATCTTGAAAGAAGCCAACCTCGAAGGGGGCATCTATGAGTTGACCCTCGCCGAAAAGTTCGGGCCACTCGACACGGAGGCTAAAGGTTTGCAAAATTGGGCACGCCTTTACCTGTTAGGGGCAAGCTACTGGGATGTGGACTGGGGTCAGGTGGTGTACTATTTTGCCCAGGTGGCGCCGGCCGTGCCCAATCTGCGCGATGGCACGGGTTGGACTGCAACCGACCGCTACCGCATTGCGCTGGGGAAATACGCCGAGCAACTGTTGGCACGCAAAGAGTGGTGCACGGCAATGGAAATTTATCAGCAAGCTTTGAGCTACGGTGGTGATCAATCCCTTCAGGAAGGGTATAATCGTGCCTACGAAAAGTGTGTTGGTTCCCAAGTAACCCCCACAGAAGCTACACCACCGCCTGCTGAAGTCCCCACCGAAACTCCGCAACCTTGAACCTAGGTTCTCTTCGGAATAGCAAGCTTTGCTTGAGGGCAGAGCGTGACGCTTACCCTCATTCCCGACCCTTCTCCCAAAGAGCAAAGGGAGGACTCCCCTCGCCCGCTGGGCAAGGGGCCGGGGGCGTTGCCCTGAGCCGACGGGTTGAGCCTGTCGAAACCTTGTCGAAGGGTGAGGGAAGCTTTCAAGCCGGCTGAACCCGCAAGAAAGGGATTAAGCGCTTAATGAAAAGCCCTATAATACAGCCACGGTGGCAGAGGACAACCATCCCCGTTTGACTTTGATCCATAGATGACGCAGATGCAACCCGGCAGTCAAGGAATGGCTGCCAGGCAGGCGTTTGAATGGCATCTAAGCCTCCAACTCAGAATCCAAAACAGTCAACTTCTAAGTATGGGATGTTCTTAACCAAAAAATTAGGATAGACATCCATTGAAGTTTTCCCCTACATAAGATAAGCTAAACCTAACTGGTTCTATTTTTCACAAACTAGGGAGTAGGAGTTTGATTATGATGCGATTATATGCGGATAGCTCAAAGTGTACTGGCTGTCGAGCCTGCCTTGTGGCATGTTCCCTGAACTTGTTCAAAGAAAACAACCCCAAAAAAGCAGCTCTGGTGATCGAAGCACACTTCCCTGCCCCAGGCACCTATAAGGTGCGCGTTTGCACCCAGTGCGGCAAGTGTGCCGAGGTCTGCCCAACCGGTGCAATCAAGCTCAATGAGCGCGGGGCTTATTACGTGGATATGGCAGAATGCAATTTGTGCGAAGCTTGCGTTCCCGAATGCCCCGAAGAGGTGATGTTTGTGCGCACCGAGTTGGCCGATACATCCTGGAAATGCGATCTGTGCGGCGATTGCGTCAGCGTATGCGGCACAGGCGTCCTGTGGATTGCGGAAACCGAAACAGTTGTAGCCTGAGGAGTGGAAAATGTACGGATATGGCGGTCAAATTTTGCGGATTAACCTAAGCAACGGTCAAGTAACCAAAGAGCCAACACCGCCCGATGTGGCACGCGAATTCGTTGGAGGGCGTGGCTTTGGCATCTATTTTCTCACTAAAGAAGTTCCCCCGAAAGCCGACCCGTTGGGAGAGCAAAACAAACTGATTATCTCCAGCGGACCGTTCTCAGGCTTACTCATTCCCGGGGCTGGCAAGTGTGATTGGACAACCAAAGCGCCACTGACCGGCGGTTACGCCTCCGCATCCATGGGTGGACACTTCACAGCCGAGATGAAATACGCCGGGCTGGATAGTATCATCCTAGAAGGAATCAGCCCCAAGCCGGTCTATCTCCTGATCGATGACAACAAGATCGAGCTGCGCGATGCCTCCCACTTATGGGGCAAGGGGAGTATAGCGGTTGAAAAAATGCTCAAAGACCAATATGGTGAAGAATTTCAGGTTGCCGCCATCGGGCCGGGCGGCGAAAATTGTGTATCCTTCGCCCATATCAACCACGACTATGGGCGTCAGGCGGGGCGCGGCGGCGTTGGGGCTGTAATGGGGGCGAAGAAAGTGAAAGCCATTGTCCTGCGCGGCACACAATCCATCTCCGTGGCTGACCCCGAAGGGTATCGCAAAGCCGGCATGGAACTGTTCAAAGCCTGCAAAGAAGCCGAAATGCTGAAGGAGTGGAGCAGCTACGGCACGACCATTGTCGTCAGTTGGTGCGATGAAGTGGGCGCTCTGCCGACGCGCAATTTCCAAGCAGGTTCTTTCGAAGATGGCAAGAACCTATACGGTCCGGTCATGCGCCAAAAGATCGTCATCACCGACAAGGGTTGCTTTGGCTGCCCCTCCCCCTGCGGAAAATACAGCCGCGTGCAGCGGTATGACACCTACGTAGAAGGACCTGAGTACGAAACGATCGGGATGATCGGTTCCAACTTAGGGTTAAGTTCCATCGAGGATGTCGCTCACGCCAATTACCTGTGCGACGAGTGGGGCATTGACACGATCAGCGCCGGCGGGGTAATCGCTTGGGCGATGGAATGTTATGAGAAGGGCATTTTCACCAAAGCCGACACGGATGGTTTGGAACTGAAGTTTGGCAACGCCGAAGCGGTCTTCAAACTGATCGAGAAAATTGCCAAAAAAGAGGGCATCGGCGCCCTGCTGGCAGAAGGTGTCAAGCGCGCCGCCCAGAAGGTCGGCAAGGGCAGTGAAAAGTGGGCGATCCACGTCAAAGGCATGGAACAATCGGCCTATGCCACCCATAATGCCACCGCCATGTTGCTTGCCTATATGACCTGTGATGTCGGCGCACATCATAATCGCGCTTGGGCGATCACCTATGACTTACAGGTGGGGCGTGAACGCGTAGCCCCCGAAAAAGTTGCCCGCGTGATCTGGCTGCAGCATTTCCGCCCGATGTTCGATGTCCTCGGCGGCTGCCGGTTGCAATGGGTGGAGTTGGGCATTGACCGCAATCTCTACTTGCCCGCCCTGGAAGCCATCACCGGGGTTCACCGCACCTGGGAGGACCTCGAGTTGGTGGGCGAGCGGATTTGGAATTTGGCACGTCTATATTGGATGCGCGAGATTGACGGTTTCGACCGCAGTTGGGACTTGCCCGCGCCGCGCTTCTACGAAGAACCGCCTGCTAGCGGGGCAACGAAAGGGCAAATCACCCGCTTTGAAGACGTCCAGAAGTTATTAGATATGTATTACGAACAACGCGGTTGGACGCCGCAAGGGCATCCTACGCCACAAACCCTTGAACGGCTCGGCTTGCAAAGCTTTGTGAATTAAACCCATCCAAACAACCAGCCTTAGGGGTCAAGCAACTCTTAAGGCTGGTTCTCTACGCTGGAGTAGAAGAAGATGAGCCCAACCATCCGTCCTTTTGGCATTTTGCGGGATTACCTTCAAGGAGAAAAAGAAGCCCATGTGTCTGCCGGTCAAACCGTGCGCCAAGCCCTCGTTTCTGTGGGCATTCCGCCCGAAGTCGTTGCGCTGGTGCTGGTCAACGATCAACCGCAAGAGAAAGATTACCTTTTAGAGGAGGGAGACCAGGTCAAAATTCTAGCGGTGGTCGGGGGTGGTTGATGAAGGCGGGCAAACGCTGCCTGTTTCTTCACGGTTTAGATAGCAGCAGTCAGGGAACGAAAGCCCGCCATCTGCGCCAGCTTTTTCCGCAGATACTGACGCCTGACTTTCAAGGCTCTCTGGAAGAGCGCATGGCTCAACTCTGTCGGATCATCGGGCGCAAGCGGGATTGGACGCTCATCGGTTCTAGCTTTGGGGGTTTAATGGCAACTTATTTTGCTTGTTGGCACCCCAAACAAGTCAAAAAAATGATCCTACTCGCTCCAGCTTTGATCTGGCCCGACTTGGTCGCCTCTCCTCCGCCACCTATCGATATCCCGGTCGTTCTCTATCACGGCCGCTTGGACACGCTGATCCCCCTAGAACAGGTCAAACCGATTGCCCGTCAGATCTTCCGCCACTTAGATTTCCATGTCGTTGAGGATGATCACAGCCTGCTGAAGACTTTCTATGAGATCGACTGGCAATCCCTTCTGGATTGCTGAACTCCAACACTAGCCAGATGCCCTTTTGAGGCTAAGGTTTCGACAAGCTCAGGGCGACGCCCAAGCTCTTCTTCCAAGGGTTGAGGGCTGCTCCCCTCGCCCGCCGGGAGAGGGGCTTGGGGGTGAGGGCTGCTCCCCTCGCCCGCCGGGAGAGGGGTTTGGGGGTGAGGGCATCGTTCAAGCACACCCAATCCGCAAGAACGGGACAAAGAGATTCGATGATTGAAAAGCCCTACACAGCGAGGGAAAATCTCGCCCCTTTGCATGAAATTGTATAGACTTCTTCTCGCTTCTCGCTTCGCTCGCAGTGACACTACTGTAGTAAACTCATCCCAAACTCAGGTTAATTCGTAACTTTATCTGTTAAAATTCATCTAAATCATAGATTTCAAATTCCACGATTGTGAAAGGAGTATCCGATGACTGAAGAAACCTCTGTGGTATCCAGCCCTTCTTTTCCTCGCCTTAACGAACCGGCTCCAGAATTTGAAGCCGTGACCACACATGGCACCATTCGACTTTCTGATTATCGTGACTCATGGCTAATCTTATTCTCTCATCCGGCCGACTTCACGCCCGTTTGCACGACTGAATTCTTAGCTTTCACCGAAATCTACCCTGAACTACAAAAACGCGGCGTTGAACTGCTGGGTTTGAGCATCGACAGCGTCTATTCGCATATCGCTTGGACGCGCAACATCGAAGAGAAACTCGGCGTTAAAATCCCATTCCCAATTATCGCCGACCTCAACAAAGAGGTAGCCACGTTGTATGGAATGATCCAACCTGGCGCAAGCAAAACTGAAACGGTGCGTGCTGTTTTCATTATCGACCCGAAGGGCATCTTGCGAGCCATGATCTATTACCCGCTCACCACCGGGCGAAATATGGATGAGATTTTGCGCCTGATTGACGCCCTACAAACCAGCGACAAACATCAAGTGGCTACCCCAGCCAACTGGCGACCCGGCGACAAGGTGATCGTACCGCCGCCAACTACCGCTGAAATGGCTGAAGAACGCGTCAAGGCTGGGTATGAATGCGTCGATTGGTACTTGTGCAAGAAATCCCTAGAGTAAGCACCGATGGCTTGCATTAACCCAGATGGAACCCTAGCCCCTTCGGCAATCCAAGTGCTTAGGGAAGCCGAACAGCCAAAAACCGCTGCCGAGCTAGCTCAAATCAGCGGCTTGCCTCTCTTTCGGGTACGCAGCAGCTTGCGTGAGCTAGTCCAAGCGGGATTGCTCCGGGAAGATGGTGATCATTTTGTGCTGACCGAGAGCGGGCGAGCAAAGCTAGAGTAAGTTTCACCTTATCTTCAAGTAGAGCGGAGGGTGGGCGAAGGGATACTTAACCCTTTCACCGATCTAGGGTAGGTCTTTTTAAGTTTCTAGCCTCTTGGCGGTTTATCCCTCACCCCCAGCCCCTCTCCCAAAGGGAGAGGGGAGATTCTCCCTTGCTTTGGGTCTTTCGCGCTTTTGGGGTGATTTTCTTGGCACCCTCCAAGCGAATGGCTAAGAACAAGGGAAAAATTACACCGTTTCTAAGCTGAGCCTAAGAGGCCGATTCCTTTCTTATCCCGACCTCGCCCTATGAAACTAGCCATCATTCAGGCTGTGAAGAGCGGCAGCCCATCTTGCTTGGCGCGGCGCAAGGCTTGTGAGGCCCGCTCAAGCAGTTGCTCCCACGTGTGGTCGCTTTCTCCACGCTGGACCACACCAAAGCTAAGCGAAACGGAAACTTCACAACCATCATAAGGGATCCTCAACTGTTCGATGGCGCGGTTGAGACGTTGCGCAACGCCAATGGCTTCTTTCTGTTGGGTTTCCGGTAAGATGACGGCAAATTCATCGCCGCCAAAGCGAGCCACGAGATCAAATTCGCGCAGGTTGGCTTTGAGACACTGCGCCACAGCCTTTAGCACCCGATCGCCAACGGCGTAGGAGTAGCGGTCGTTGAAAGCTTTGAAGCCATCAACATCGCCAAAGAGCACACTCAGAGGGCGCTCATATCGGACAGCACGCTCAAACTCGCGCTGGCCTAGCAGATTCAAGCCGCGGCGATTATAAATTCCCGTCAATTCGTCATGAATGGCTTGATCTTGCGCCTGCTGGTAAAGGCGCGCGTTTTCAATGGCTTGCGCGGCTAAATTGGCAAAAGCCATGAGGGGGGTGATTTCCGTCGGATCAACCTCAAGCCTTTGCTTAAAAGCCAAATTGAGAAAACCGATCACTTTTTGCTTAACCATGAGGGGTAAGCCAATGTAGCCACGCACCCATTCTAAGCCAGTAAGTTTGCGCCATTTGGGGTCTTCCTGAACATCAGCGATCAGTAAGGGCGAGACACTGCGGTAGATTTGGCAAAAGGTCTCAAATTCCTCCCAACGCATCTGGCGCGCATCTTCGGTGTTGGGCAGCAATTTCCCCCTTTGGGCAACGATGTGCGCAAATTCCCCTTCAATCAAAGCAATGCTGCATTGATCATAGCGCGTAATCATGCCAAGCTGGTGGAAAATGCGCTGGAAGACCTGCTCAAGATCAAGACTTTGAGATAGAGCCGCCGTAGCTTCTAAGAGCGATTCCGCTAAAAGGCGCTGCTGGCGTTCCTGTTCTTCGGCATGAAAGCGCTGCAACACCTGACCGATTTGGGCAGCAATATATTCCATAACTTTGACTTGTTGAGGGTTATAACGCACCTGAGGGTCATAAGATTGGACAACCACAGCGCCAAACACGTCGCCCGCACGGTCTTTGAGCGGAGCACCTAACCAGGCTGCACTTGGTGTCCCTAGACGTTCGATCTCGCCCCGTTGTTCCATCTCCTCACACAGCTCATTCTCAGCGAGCAATGGTTGCCCCGAACGCAAGACAACCCCTGTTAAGCCCTTGCTTAGTGGCACCACGCCTGGGTTAGGGTCATGCTGATCAACCCAATACGGAAAACTTAGACGGTGATGTGACCTATCCCACAAAGCGATATAAAAGTTTTCCGCCGGTAAAATGCGGCCCACAATTTGGTGAATGCCGCCATAGAGCGACTCTGCGCTCTGGGCTTGATTGGCTAAGCTGGCAATTTCGTAGAGGGCTTGGCGCACATCTTGAGCGTTTTTCTCGGCCGTCACATCTCGCAAAATGGCCACCCCGCCCAAGATGCGCCCATCCGGCAACCGAACGGGAGACAACTGACTGCGAATGGCAAGCCCGCGTTGATAGGGTTGGATGCGAAAATCCACTTCCTGAGCTACCGTTTCGCCGTTCAGCACCCTCTGCACCGCCTCGCTAATCAGCTCATAGGGCACTTGCGCTAACTCCAAGCCGAGCAAAGTTTCCAAGGGAAGTCCCATGAGTTGGGCGAGTTGCGGATTAGCCGCTTGCACAACGCCCTTTTCATCGAAAAACAGCATTCCCAGCGGTGCATTTTCAAAAATGGTTTGAAAGACCGACTGTCCGGCTTGCAGGCGTGCCTCGAGTTCTTGGCGCTCGCGTTGGTGCTGCCAATTTTCGACAGCATGTTCCAGCAGGTAGGGCAATTCACGGAAGCGGTCAAAACGCTTGGGTAAGTAATCGTATGCTCCAGCTTTGATCATCTCCACCGCTTTCTCCTCATCTCCGTAAGCGGTTTGAACGATCACCGGGTAAGGCAAAGGACGTCCATTGTTCTGCAGGAAAACCTTTCCCAAGCCATCGGGGAGATAAAGGTCGGTCAGCAGCAAATCAGGGGTGTTCTCCGCCAGCCATCGCTGGGCAGCCTGGACGGTATCCATCCACACAACTTCGAAGGGGCGTGGATGACCTGCTAGGGCGCGACGCAAAAGTTCAACGTGATCGGGATCATCTTCAACCAGTAAAAGCATGATGGGCTGGTTCATTCGATCTCTCCACACGCCAATAAACGGAGAAACGTTTCAACGACTTGAGGGTCAAACTGAGAGCCAGCTTGGTTTTGGATATAGGCTTTGGCAGCCTCTTTTGTCCAAGCCGGGCGGTAAGGACGATCGGAGGTCAGCGCATCCCACAGTCCGCTGCCATCTGGTAAGTGCAGGTCGGCAATAACAACATCCGGCTGATATCCTTGGAGCCAGTGCAACGCTTCTCGCAGGGTGCAAAAGGCGTAGAATTGGTCGTTGCGATTGGCAAGCTCAAAGGCACAGCGCACCAGCTCGATGTGATCGAGGTTATCCTCAACCATGAGGATGGTCAACGCTTTGTCTTCCAAAGGCTACTCCTGTACTTCATACCTCCAAACGCTCCTAAATAGACAGCAAAACGCGCTCTGCCGCCGCAATTGTCCTCTTCGCCCCAGACCAAGGGTCTGCGCACTTGACTTGGCATTCGGGCAAGGGAAAGCGACCAAAGGGAGCTTAGGAGCTGGTTTTGGCATACACATTCCATTTCAACCAATATAACCCAACATAGCGCAAAATATCCGTAAACTCCTCCATCCGGTAGGGTTTGACCAAATAGCTGTTTGCATATAATTGATAGGCGCGCTGAACGTCCTGCTCATTGCGGCTGGAGGTGAGGATGACGACCACAAGATGGCGATGTTTAGGAGATGACTTAACCTGTTCCAGCACCTGAAAGCCATCCACTTTCGGCAAGCGCAGATCGAGCAAAAGCAGGTCTGGGTAGGGATAGCGGTCGTCATCGGCATACTTGCCCTCACGATTTAAGTAGGCTAGGGCTTGTTCGCCATCTTCAACTTGACAGAAGACATTGCTCACCAAATAGGATCTAAAGAGACGGCGCAAGAGTTCAGCATGATCGGGGTTATCCTCGACCAGCAAGACATGAATTGGCTTTTGACGTTCCAAGATGACCTCCTCCCCAAATTATGCTTTAGGCGCTTTGGGCAAAGTGAACCAGAAGGTTGCTCCCTTTCCCTCCCCTTCCGATTCGACCCAGATGCGTCCGTGATGGACTTCAATAATCCGTTTGACCAGGGCAAGGCCAACTCCATAACCTTGAGCGCGCGGGTCAAGCTTTTCGAATAAGCCGAAGACCCTTTCCTGATGAGCAGGTTCAATGCCAATGCCGTTGTCACGCACGTAAAATTGATATTCATCCGCAGCTTCGCGCCAGCCAATCTCAATGAGCGGCTGAGGTTGCTCACCTAAATATTTCAAGGCGTTATCGAGCAAGTTTTGCATCACTTGGAGCAGACGAGCACGGTCGCCGTAAACGTTCGGTAAATCGGGAGCGATCTCAAATTCAACCGTTCGTCCCTGATCATAGATATTTCCAAGCAATAATTGCACCGCTTCCGTAACCACTTCGCCGAAGGAGAATTGGCTAGGCGGGTTGATCAGGCGCCCGATGCGCGAGAGTTCCAGCAAGCCCTCCAACAATGCCTGCATCTTCTCGGCGGCAAAACGAATGCGTTGTAGATCGGCTTTGGCTTGTTCCAAGTTGCCTTGTTCTAAGTTTTGTTCAACAAAGCCAAGAAAGCCTAAGATGGTGATGAGCGGGCCTTTGAGATCATGGGATACGGTATAGGTAAACTGGCTCAATTCGTTATTCTTGCTCTGTAAGTCTTGAATCAATTGTTCCCGTTCCTTTTCCCACTGCTTGCGCTGGGTGACATCGCTGAAAACAGCCGCAAAAAAGCCCGCTTTGGGCGAAAAGGCGCGCACGTCGTACCATTTTTTCAAAGGCGCAGCATATTCTTCAAATACAAGCGCCTTGCCCGTGCGGGCGATCTCGGCGTAGCGCTCGATCCAACTCTGCTCTAAATCAGGCAAAAGTTGGCGGGCAGTCCGACCGATCACTTGATCGGCGCGCAAGCCGCTCAGTCGTTCAAAAGCTGGGTTGACCTCCAAAAAGCGATAATCGACCGGGCGGCCGGCTTCGTCCCAAATCATCTCATGCAAAGCGAAGCCCTCGTTCATGTTTTCAAATAGGGTGCGGTAGCGTTCTTCGCTCTGCCGAACAGACTCTCGGGCAGCTTTTGCTTCGGTGATATCCGTTGCAGCACCTACGATGTACTGAATGCGACCCTCACGCCAGATAGGCACTAAAGTGGTTGACCAAGTACGGATTCCCCCTGGCAAGTCTAAAGTCTCCTCATAGGTAATGGGATGACCGCTATCCACACAGCGTTGGTAATTTCCCCGAATAATCGCTCCTAACTCTTCCCCCAATAACGCCAATGGCGTTTTCCCTTGAACCGTTTCTAAAGGGAAGCCCGTTTTTTTCTGATGGCTGAGGTTGGTACGCAGATAACGAAACTCACCCTCTTCCCCAACTTCTATCAAAAAAACTGCATCCTGAACGCCGTTAAACAGCGTTTCGTACTCTTGGAGCAGGTTTTGAAGGGCGAGTTCAATTTCTTTGCGGTCGGTTATGTCCCGTGCAATGGCCTCAAATGCGGTTAAGTTTCCCTGCGAGTCAAAGAGCGGTGTATATTGCTGCTCTACCCAAATCACCCTTCCATCCTTACGCCTCCAGCGCAACAGGAGCTTTTTGTCTTCTTTCACACCTTCGGCAAGCATTTCCTGTAAGTACGGGACATCTTCGGGATGAACAAGCTCTAAGCCCAAAGCCGCGTTTTGATAAAGTTCTTCTGGTGTATAGCCGGTGACCGTTGTTACGGACGGACTGACGTACTCATAGTGCGCTTGCGGCACAAAAGAGAAGCGGTAAATGAAATCTTGGGCGTTTTCAACCAGATTGCGATAACGCTCCTCACTGCGTTGTAAGGCTTCGATAAGCTTTTGGCGGACGACCATCTTCCACGCAGTATCCATCATGAGGGTCAGTTGCTGCGCATCCGTTTCGGTATAGTCATGCGGCTTGTTGGCAACGCTAATCACAGCCACAATGCAGCCATCTTCAAAGACGGGGACGCTCAGGAAGCGGCGGATTTCAACGTGTCCCTCAGGGTAGCCACGCTTGTTTGGATGAGGCTGACGGTAATCGTTGATAATGACCGCCTTGCGCTGGCGAATCGCTTCGGCGCGCAAGCCACTTTCCTCAAGCGAGTAAGTTTGCGGATACGCAGCAGGGTCTAGTTCAGACAACTTTTGTGCACCCTCGGAAACGAAGCGGGTACGCAGTTGCTGAGTCTCTTCGTTATAATCCAACAAATAGCCGATCTCACTTTGGGTGACGAGCAAAGCTTTTTCTAGGGTAAAGCGCAATAGCTCCTCAACCGAGCTGTAGGGATACTGGGCGATTTCGATCAAGCTTTGCAGGCGCCTTTCGTCCAAACGGCGGTTTTCTTCGGCGATCTTTTGGGCAGTAATGTCGCTGAAAGCCAATAAAAGGTGGTCGCGATCGTCTTTTCCTGCCCGCTCGGCGGGTAAAAGCAGACGTTCGCCTTGCACGCGAACCCAAAGCACTTGCTGTTCTGCCCCGTTCAAGCGTAGCTCAAAGACTTTATTTTGGGGCTGGCGAAAAGTGGCTCGATAGCGGGCAAGAAAAGCCGAGCGATCGTCCTCATGGAGAAAGTTCTGGAGGGGCTTGCCCACCACTTCATCCATTCGATACGTTACCATCTCGCAGAAGGTTTGGTTGACTTCTCGAATGATGCCCTGTTCATCCAGCAGGACATAGCCAATCGGAGAACGGTTGAAGAGGGAAAAGAACAAGCTGCGCGCTCGTTCCAGTTCAGCGAGGGTGCTTTTGAGTTCTTCGTTTTGCAATTCGAGCTCAATTTGGTGCACTTGCAGCTCATGAGCGAGCTGCAAAATCTCGGTGCGACTTAAGTCTCTGAGAGTCTGAGGAGCGTTTGCCAATCTTTCCAATGCCTGTTGGCGCAAGGAGGGTTCGGGGGGTTGGGGTTCATGCTCTGCCATGCTGCCAAGCCTCAAAGGAAACTTCAAGCTTTTTGCTGCTGTTCATCGGTGATATCCAAAAAAGTTGTATAGACTCCTTTTACTTGATCCCCTTCATAAATGGGAATGGCATTAACGCGCAGCCAACGCATTTGCTCGCAGTGAGGGTTGAAGACGCCCATGATGGTGCCATAAACGGGTTGACCGCTGCGCAAGGCGACCATCGCAGGGTGTTTTTCGCCGGGGAAGGGGGCGCCGTCGGCGTCCACCGCCCGCCAGCGCGGGTCGTGGGAGGTGCGCCCGCGCATCTGGTCGAAGGTCAATCCGAGGATGCGTTCGGCAGCCGGGTTGGCAGCGATGATTTCCCCGCTCGCATTTTGGAAGACCACCCCTTCAGCCATGGTGTTGAAGAGCAATTCATAGGACCGTTTGCTTTGGGCGGCCTCTTGAAGGGCTTGTCTGCACAAAGTTAGGTCGCTGACCGTGAAGGTGTAGCCTTTGGCAGGGTCATCCTCGCGATAGCGCGCTGCAGAAACTAAGGCCGGGAAAAGGGCGCCATCTTTGCACCGCAAGGAAACCTCTACGGCGCTCACGCTACGCTGCTCGAGCTCGGCTTTTAGGTGGGATAAAAAGGATTGATAGGCGCTCTGGCTTTCAAACAGCCTTTCGGCTGGCAAACCGTTCAATTCTTCTTCAGAATAGCCCAGCATCTCAGCTAGCCTGCCACCCACATCCTGAAATCGATCGTCTATCCAGTGAGCAATGCCAATCGGCGCAGCGCGATACAAGCTGGCAAGGCGCACTTCCGAGTCGGACAAGGCGCTCTGAGCGGCTTTAAGGCGGCTGATATCGGTAAAACTCAGCACCAAGCCGGCGAACTGATTTTTGCCCACACAGTAGGGAAAAACCCGCAGGAGATACCATTCGCCGCTTTGCGTTTGCACTTCCCGTTCCACTTCTCCACCACAGCTTTGCACTTGTTGGGTCAGAGCCAGCAAATCGACACCTTCTAAGGTATGCAAAATCATACTGAGCGGGCGGCCAATGTCATTATCTAAGATCTTGAAAATTTTACGGGCTTCAGGGGTAAAGCGGCGAATGTCGAGATTCTCGTCTAAAAACAGGGTGGCGATGCGAGTGGAGGCAATCAAGTTGTCGAGGTCGTTTGTCAGCTCAGTTAACTCAATGATCTTGCTCTGATACTCGGCGTTTACCGTGTGCAATTCTTCATTGACCGATTGCAATTCTTCGTTGGCGCTCTGGAGTTCTTGGTTGCTGGCAAGCAATTCTTCGTTGGTAGCTTGCAGCTCTTCGTTCGAGGTTTCCAATTCTTCGATGGTGGCTTGCAAGTTCTCGCGAGTAAACTGCAGTTCTTGTTCAAGGTCACGGATGCGTTGTTCCGCTTCGGCGCTCAAGTCGTACACTTGGACATCGCTGGCGCGTCTGTCGTGAGACAACGAAGCGGACTCCTCGATAAAGACGGCTGCAAGGGGCTCTTGGGTTTTCTTGGTCGGCAGAGGCTTGATCAAGATATCCACCCCTTGCTTTTCATCCCCTTTCGGCAAGCGGATATTGGAATAGCGGATTTCCTTTTGGGTCTTGAAAACTTTTTGTAAACCGGTGGCGAGGGGGATGGAGAGTTCTTTGATCGCCATCCGTGAGATGTCATTGACCAATTTGCCGCTGGGCAAACGAAAATAATCAGCCGGGTCGCCGACGATGTGGAGCACTTCAAGGCGTTCGTTGACAATTACGGTCAGGGGCAGAAACTCCCCTGCAACAGTTTGCAAAAAACGTTCAAACAAGCGTTCTTCCTCATGGGTGCGCTGAGCCGCCAGCGGCCGACCGAGGGTGTAGAGGCGGTTCGGTCCGGGCACGGGCACAGCCGCGTTAGCAAACTCTTGCAAATCTCCCGCGGGGCGGCGTCTGCCCTTGGAGCGGTAAATGCGGTAGCGCGGGTGAAGCAATTCGAAGAGCTCGCCATTTTCACCGGTAGTCTCGCTGGTACCGAGCACCAGCAAGCCGCCAGAGTTCAGCGAAAAGCTAAACAGATCGATGGCTTTGCGTTGCAAGACCGGTTGAAGGTAGATCAGCAAATTGCGACAAGTGATTAGATCGATATTCGTGAAAGGGGGATCTTTGATCAAATTATGTTGGGCAAAGACGACCATTTCCCGCAGCGAGCGATCGATCTGATAGTGTTCATCGCGATGGTGAAAATATTTGCTCAACAAGCGCGGCGGGACATCGGCAGCGATTCCCTCGCTATAAATCCCACTGCCAGCTTGATAGAGCGCATCGCGGTCGATATCGGTCGCAAAGATTTTCACCTGACGGCGCAGACCGGTGCGTTCCATCACTTCGCGACACAAGATCGCCAGCGAATAGGCTTCTTCTCCGGTCGAACAGCCGGCTACCCAAAAGCGCAATTCGCCTTTATCGGACTCAAGAAAGAGAGAAGGCAGGTAATTGACTTCCAATTCATCAAAGACTTCGCGGTCGCGAAAGAAGCTGGTCACCCCGATCAGGAGTTCACGATAGAGTGCAACGACTTCGCTCGGATGGCTTTCAAGGTAATAAACATAGCCTGATAGGTCCTCGATTTGATTGAAGGTCATGCGCCGTTCAATGCGGCGGATCACCGTACTAGGTTTATAGTAGGTGAAATCCACTTTGGTGGCTTCGCGGATCAGGGCAAAGATGCGCTCTAAACCGCCTTCTTCGGTTGGGCGAGGTGCAGCCTCAGGGTGAGTGAGCAAAATGGGGCGCTTGGAGATCGCCAACAGCTTTTCAGGCATTTCGTCCGGGGAGAGGACAAAGTCAGCTAAACCGCTCAAAATGGCAGCCCGTGGCATCCCGTCGAAACGCGCCGACTCGACACTTTGCACCAGACTGATCCCACCCGCCTCTTTGATCGCCCGCAAACCACGCACGCCATCGCTGCCTGTCCCCGAAAGGACAATGCCAATCGCCTTATCCCCTTGGTCATCCGCTAACGAACGGAAAAAGACATCAATAGGTAAATTGAGCCCTTTGGAGAAGTCCTGTTCGCTAAGCAAGAGCTTGCCATGGAAGATGGTCAGGTTCTTCTTGGGAGGGATAAGGTAGATGGTGTTGGCTTGAACCTCCATTCCCTCTTCAGCCCGATAGACAGGCATGACGGTGTGCTTGGAGAGCAGCTCAACCATCATGCTTTTGTAATCTGGCGAGAGGTGCTGGATGACCACAAACGCCAGGCCGCTATCGGGGGGCATATGAGAAAAGAAAGACTCTAAGGCTTCCAAGCCTCCTGCAGAGGCGCCGATGCCTACATAAAAAATTGGCTTCGCAAAGCCAATTTCTCTTCCTCTTTTTGGCTGCGTCATCCTATTTCACCTCCAATGGCTTGGAGTTCTATTTATACACTATCGGCAACCCAAGTAATGGTGTGCCTCTCTCCCTCTCATCCTCATGAGCGTCCTTGCTCTTGGCAAGTTTTATGCAACTCCGTTTGCACCTCGTCTTAAGTGCACACCGATTAGCTGAGCGTTACCAAGAACAGTTGGTTAACTCGAAGATATGGACATATTATATCATAATCCTGAAAGGGGACTTTTTCAGTGATTTCGTGACTTCGTGATTTCCCACTAGCGACTCTAAATTTACACATTTGTTCGCCTCTTAACAAAAAAAGCAGATTTTCGTAACATCGGCTTCAGCCTGTGTTGCGTTTCCATAAGCTGAAGCGTGTGCACTCAAAAGTTGTTGGCAACATTGCTTTATAGGACAACTCAATGAGTTGTCCTACAACTTTTGCGTGGACACGAATTTCCAACAGTCTTGGCGCAGCCCGATTCGGTGGACGAAAGTCCTGCCTCAAGACTTAAGAGGCAGATAAATCCGATTTGGGGCGACAGCTCAAAGGGTTTCCATGCGATGAGCAAGTCGCTTTAGGCTTGCAATTCTTCCGTGAACTTCGAAAGGGGGTTCACCCTACCGAGCGCTTAGCCTCGGCTGGCTTTCTCGACCAAATACACGATGCCGAGATAGGTTTGACCGGTTGCCTGGCGCATGCCAATTTCGCAGGTCAGGTTGCTGGAGTAGTAGCCATCATAAGATTGACGGTTGACTTCAAGGGCTTCACGGCGAGTGGCGCTGGCGGTCAATTCGGGGAACAGAAAGCCTCGATCGCCGGCGAACCCACAGCAACCCAAATCCAACGGAACGGTGACCGACTCGACGCACCGCTTGGCGATGGCAACCATCTTCTCTTGCAAGCCCAACTTTTGTGCCGAACAATTGGGATGCAAAACCACTTGTTCAGGTAAGGGGTGCAGGGCAAGGCGAGGGAGAAGGGTATCGTGGAGGAACTCCAAACTATCCAACAAGGTCATCTGACGATAGCGCTGCAAGGCATCTCCCTGGAAATCCGCGCCGGCGCTGCGCAAGGTGTAGGCGCACGAAGTGGCATCGATCACAATTGGGTAACGCCCGCCTTCTGACCAGCGCCAAAATTTTTCCAACGTATGTTCCAGCATCACCTGATAGGCTTGGCGATAGCCCTTGGAGCTAAAAGGCATACCACAGCAAGCCCCTCGCACATCGGCAGGAATAATCAACTCTACCCCGGCGCGTTGCGCCACAGTTAGCATTGTTTCCGCAATGGAAGGCAGGCTTGGGTCGTGCGGTTGTCCCAAATTGCGATTGATGCACGAAGGGAAGTAGATGAATCGCAGTGCATCGGAGGGCGAGGCAGCTTTACCGTTGCGCCGAACCCGATTTGCGGTCGGAAGGGATTTGGGAACGAGTGGAATCGCATCGTTCCACTTTGGAAAAGGGCGTCGGCTCAGGCGTTCGATCAGGAGCAGCCAGCGCCGCCAATCTTGGTTGGTCAGGCGATCGAGAAAATGACCGAGACGTATGCCTATCCGCAGCAAGGCTTCGACAAAAGCAAATTGACGCACCACTAGCAAAGCCAGACGATTCGCTAGCGGCGATATCGTTTCAGCACGTAGGGATTTGGTCAACTCACCAGTGTTAATCCCCACCGGACAGGCTACCCCACACAAACCATCCACTGCGCAAGTGTCGTTTCCGTAATAGCCATATTCCTCGCGCAGGAGCGTTATCAAGGCCGGCGCGTCCAGCTCCATGCCGGGAATGGGCTGTCTTCCCTTACCAGCCTGCGCCTGCTGAGAAAGACGTTGGATTGTGCGTTGAATCACAATGCGCTGGCGCGGGGTAAGGGTCAATCCCCGCGAGGGACAGCGCGATTCACAGTAGCCACATTCGATACAGGGATCGATCCGCCCATCGGTCACCGGAGAGATTTTGATGTCCGTGACGTGGGCTTGGGGATTCTCATTGAGGAGGACATTGGGATTGAGTAGGTTATCGGGGTCGAAGAGGGCTTTGATCTCGCGCATCAGAGCGCGCCCGTTTTCGCCCCATTCGTCCGCTAAGAAAGGCGCCATGCTGCGGCCGGTACCATGTTCGCCCTTCAAGGCGCCGTCGTACTTCCCACAAACCAGTTCCACAATCTCGCGATTGAAGCGATCAAACCGTTCGATTTCTTGCAAGGTGTCAAAGGATTGCGAGATGGTGTAATGCAAATTGCCGTCTTTGGCATGGCCAAAGATGATTGAATCTTGATAACCATAAGCGCGGAAGAGGGCTTGAAGATCGACCACTGCCTCGCCTAGCCTTTCCACTGGAAAAACAACATCCTCTAGCAATAAGGTTGTGCCCGGCGGGCGCATGGCGCCAACTGTGGCAAACATGCCCTTGCGCGCTTTCCAAAGAATGGCTTGTTGGGCGGGGTCTGTAGTGAACTCGACCGGGTAAAGCAAATTCATCTCCGCCAGCGTTCTTGCTGCACTTTGCTTAAAGATTTCCATCGCAGAAGCATCAGCGGCTTGAAATTCGACCAAGATGGCTGCTGCACTCTCTGGCAGGCTGCGGATGACTTCGGGAACGCCGGGCAAATGTTCGACCGAGCGCAGAGCAGCGCGATCCATGATCTCAACCGCCCTAGCGCCAGCTTTGCGCAGAGGAAAGACCGCCTCTGCTGCGGCTTGGATGCTGCCAAAATAAAGTTGCGCCGTATATTTATAGGGATAGTCTGGAACAGTACGTAAGACCGCTTCAGCAATAAAGGCTAAGGTGCCTTCCGAGCCGATTAACAGATGGGCAAGGATATCGAGTGGCTTTTCATAATCCAGAAAGGCGTTCAAAGCGTAGCCGTTAGTGTTCTTCATCTGGTATTTGCGGCGCACGCGCTCGGCAAGGGTTGCATCTGACAAAAGGCGTTGGCGGAGGTCCAGCAGACCTTGAGCCAATTGAGGTTGCTCGTTTTCAAAAATGCGATGGGCGTCGGGTGCAGCGCTGTTCAAACGAAAGCCATTTGGCAATAAAAACGTGATCGAATGCAACGTGCGGTAGGAATTCTCTTCGATTCCGCAGCACATGCCGCTAGAGTTGTTCGATAGAATCCCCCCCAACATACAGGCATCAATGGAAGCCGGATCAGGTCCAATTTTGCGCCGATAGGGCTTGAGCACATTGTTAAGGTACGTTCCGACAATGCCCGGTTGGGCGCGCAGGAGTGCCCCGCCTTCCTCGACTTGATAACTGCCCCAATGCTTGGAGAGGTCAACGAGAATGCCATCGGTGACAGCTTGACCACACAAACTGGTGCCGGCGGCCCGAAAAGTGAGCGGGATGCGATGGTATTGGCTGAAGCGAAACAGGTCGCGCACTTCCCCGATGGAATTCGGCTGCACGACCGCTTGGGGGACTAGGTAGAAATAACTAGCATCGTTGGCGTAGGCTAGGCGCTCAATCGGGCGCGTTAAGACTCGCTCTGGGGAGATGATTTTGCTCAACTCGGTGGCGAGCTGCATAGGATGGTCCTTTCTAAGACTTTCAGCTTAATCCTTACTCCTAGAAATAGGAGATTTCATTGCGTGGGTCGAGTAGTTAAGTAGGACGCTAGCCCATATCGAGACCCACGCACTCCTCCCTTCGCCCTTTAGGAGAGGGGCCGGGGGTGTGAGTCATATTCGTTGCGGGTTTCGATACGCTGCGCTACTCAACCCGCGGGTTACCCTTTGCGGGTCGAGTAGGACGCTAGCCCATATCGAGACCCACGCACTCCTCCCTTCGCCCTTTGGGAGAGGGGCCGGGGGCGTGAGTCATATTCGTTGCGGGTTTCGATACGCTGCGCTACTCAACCCGCAGGTTACCCTTTGCGGGTCGAGTAGGGCATCAGCCCGTATCGAGACCGCAAAGGGTAGAACGAGCACGGAAAAAAGTCCTATTCGCTGATCTTTGTCCCTAAGACCTCCAAGAACAACGCCAGCCACTTGGGATGGGCCGGCCAGGCTGGGGCGGTCACCAGATTGCCATCACGAACAGCGTCATCGACCCGAATATCGGCATATTCCCCGCCACCTAAGGTGACTTCGGGTCCAACCGCAGGATAAGCCGAAACCTTGCGCCCCTTAACCACACCAGCAGCCGTCAGCACCTGCGCGCCATGGCAAATCGCTGCCACTGGCTTATTGGCCTCGAAGAAATGGCGCGTGATCTCTAAAACGCGCGGGGTGAGACGGATATACTCAGGAGCACGCCCACCCGAAATCAGCAAGGCATCATAATCTTCAGGATTGATGTTATCGAAAGTGGCATTGAGGGCAAAATTATGGCCCGGCTTTTCACTGTAAGTCTGATCGCCCTCAAAGTCGTGAACAGCCGTGCGCACTTTCTCGCCGGCTTTCTTGCCCGGACAAACAGCGTGAACGGTGTGCCCTACCATTTGTAAGGCTTGGAACGGCACCATCACTTCGTAATCTTCAACAAAATCACCAACCAGTTGGAGGATTTTCTTCGGCATGGAGGACTCCTTTCATACATCTAACGATAAATTTTTGGGTCACTGTTCGCCTTCCAATCATCCACAGATGGCCTAGATTTTGCAGATCCATTCAAACACTAGCGGATAAAGGAGTGCGAACAAACCGTTGCCCTCGCCTTTTGACCTTTGGCTGAATGGCTACACTTCTAAAATTAACAGGGGTAAAGATCGGGGAAATTTCCACCGTCGTTTCGCTTTTGGTTTCACCTCCTTTCTTTGCCTCCGATAGAAGAAAGCAGGGTATAGACACAAAACCCCGCATGAGCAGATTCTGATTTTATTATAACCGAAAAGGAGATGTCCGCCTGCCCAAGCAGAAATTTTGGCTAGGTGACTCTCATCTTGCAGATGACCGTCACCTACTGGCGAACACGGGCTTTTAGCCTGTGTCACATTTGCACAAGCTAAAGCTTATGTTACGCTCGATAAGTAACACGGGCTTTAGTCCCTCTCTCGTTTCCACAAGCGAAAGCTATGCTACGCTCGATAAGTAACACGGGCTTCAGCCCGTGTCTCGTTTTACAAAAGCTACGCTTCTGTGGATGTTTACGAGACCCCCATAAGGAGTATGCTTTGCTTTTGCTTCGGTTAAAGCAGCAAAGAGCCGCTGACTGCCATCTCTCTAACGAATCGCCATGGGTTCAACCCGATCGTATGCCCATAATTGTGGCCAGCGACGAACAACCCAGAAAACCGCCAACAGGCAGCCGATGCCGCCACTGACAATGGCAAACGGCGCGCCGAAGAGCTGAGCGACGACTCCCGCCTCCACTTCACCGAGCTGAGGCCCGCCCAAGAAGAAAATCTGGTTCACGCTGACCATGCGCCCGCGCAAATGATCGGGGGTAAGCAATTGACGGATGGTGTTGCGGATAATCGTGCTCACCGCATCAGCGGCGCCGACCAGAATCAACGCCAGCATAGCAAGCCAAAAGACGCGCGCCAGTCCGAAAAGGACCGTCGCCAGCCCAAAAGAGATAACCGAAAGCAAGAACAATGGCCCCTGACGGCGCACCTCTCCCATTTGAGAGACGGTCAGAGCGGCCGAAACGGCGCCAATCGCTTGAGCAGAGGACAACCAGCCGTATTCGATCTCACCCACCCCCAGAATATCCCTAGCCACAATGGGCATCAAGGTATTTGCCGAAGAGAAAAAGGTAGCAAAGAAGTCCAACAGCATCGAAGCAAAGATTAGCGGCTGACTTAGGATGAACATCCAGCCCTCGCGGATGGCGGGCAAATCCAACAGCGCGCGCCGGGTTTGAATGCGCTGTTGCGCTACCGGACCAATTCGCCAAATAGCGAGTAAAACCGCGCCGTAAGACAGAGCATTGATCAAATAGGGGTAGGCTTGACCCCATACGGCAATTGTCCATCCACCTAGGGCTGGTCCAACAATCGCCCCGACCTGAAAGGCGATCGAACTCAGACTAAAGGCATTGGGCAGGTCCTTAGCCGGCACCAGATTGGGCACCAGCGCCTGACGGGCAGGAATGTCAAAAGCCGCTGCGGTGGCTTGGAGGGCAGTCAAAGCGTAGAGCTGCCAGAGCGTGATCGCTCCCCGAAAAGTCAACCACGCTAGAGTAGCGGCGACGAAGGTCAAAACACATTGAGCGAGAAAGAAGATTTTGCAACGGCTATACCGATCGGCTGCCACGCCGCCGATCAGCGAAAAGAAGATCACGGGCAGGATTCGCACCAGACCAATCCCACCCAGAGCAATCGGATGCGGGGTTAGGGTGCGCACATGCCAAAAGAGCGCCCATAGTTGCATGTTTGCCCCGGCCGTGGAGATGATCAGCGCTAGCCAGAGATAGCGAAAACGAGGATAACGCAAAGCTGGAGGGAGATGCAAGCGGCCTAACACATCACCTTCCCGCCGTCAACGTTAATGGCTTGTCCGTTGATATAGGCAGCAGCCGGGCTGCACAAGAAAAGCACTAAGCCGACCACATCTTCTGGTTTGCCTAATCGCCTCTGAGGGATCGAAGCCAACCAGCTCTGCATCATCGCTTCATCTTGACGCAAGGCAGCGGTCATCTCGGTTTCAATCACCCCTGGGCAAACAGCATTGACGCGGATATTATGGGCGGCAAGCTCCAACGCGGCAGCACGGGTCAAACCGATTAGCCCCATCTTGCTGGCAACATAAGCCGCCCGGTTACGTAAACCATAGGCTCGCCCGGCTATCGAGGCAATATTAACAACGCAGCCACCACCCTGCTGACGCATCACCCGCCCACAAGCTTGGGTAAGATAAAAAGCGCCGCTCAAGTTGACATCCAAGGTGCGTTGCCAATCCCACTCATCCATCTCTAGCAGCGGGGCGTGAGGCTCAACGCCGGCATTATTGATCAGAATATCGATCCGCCCCCAATCATCCAACACCTGCTCAACCATACTGAGACAGGGTAACCGTTTGGCAATATCAAACACATAAGCCTTCGCCTGCCCGCCGTCGGCTTGAATTTCCGCAACGGTTGGGTTAAGGTTCAGCGGAGTGATGTCATTGGCAGCCACGATTGCCCCTCGCTGAGCAAAAGCGTGGGCGAGAGCCTTTCCGATGCCCCGCCCGGCTCCGCTAATTAGAACAACTTGATCGTGGAATCCATTCATCTCAATTTCCTTTTCAAAGAATTAGTGCATCCAATTTCGCGGGGTGTTGCTCATCGCCAGAAAGTCATTAGCCTGACCTCTGCTGAACAAGCTACCAGAAGTCGGTAAACCTCTTGCACCTAACGTTTACCACCCGAATACCAACGGCTGAAAGCGAAATACTGTCCACTGCTGGCTAATTGCTGAAAGCTTCCTGCTCTACCTTCCACAGCGCGGCACCTGATTGGGATTGCTCTTGGCATTGAGCGGCAAACCGAAATAGGGCGAGGGATCGAGGGTATTCTCGATCGCTAACTCGTTGAGAAAACGCCCATTGCGATCTTTAACGATCGAAAAGTGCAAATGCACCCCAACAGGGTTCCTGGGATCGCCGGAATAATTGCCCTGGTAACCGAGCAAGGTGCCTACTTCGACATAGACTTCTTGGCTTCCGGGTGGGAAAGCCTCCACGATATAAGACTCTCCTTGTGGACTGGCAAGATGGGTATAGTAAGTCCAAATTTGGCGGTCGGGTTGGAGAGGGTCTTGAGGAACGCGGATGATCAGCGAGGATTTCCAATCGGCTAAGCGCGTCAGGTAGCCGGTAAAGGCAGCGCGAACTTCAGTGATGCCCGGCTCTGTGCCGGCGAAGATGTCGATTCCCTGGTGGCGATGACCCGGGCGAAAGGAATCCCCCCAGAGAAAACCGATATAGCCATCCGTAGGCATGGAAAAGGGCGCCTCGCCGCAGCGTTCGCCCATCTTTACCCGCCAGTCAGGAAAGGCGCTTGGGTTCTGCAAATACAGCCAAACGCGGCGGGATCGCCCTAGATTAGGCAATAACCACTCAAAAACGAAGTAGCCGCCAACCACGAGGAAAACGAAAAAGATGAAGCCCAAGTGCAAGCGGCGAGAACGTTTCATCCACCCTATTCGCCCAAAGAAAAAGATTGACGATGCTTGCGGATGTTTACTAAATCATCCTCGCGGTGATCGGCGAAAAAGAGCACCAAGCGTCCACCAGTCAATTGCTGTAAAATCCGCCCGGCAGCGCGTCCGGCTTCGGAAGCCATTGCCTGACGAGCCTCGTCGGGTGAATTGAAGAAAAGCTCATGCTGCAATTGGTACTCTGCGCCTCCATAGAGATGCATATCGATGCGGCTAGTGCTTTCGCGCAACAGGCCAGGCATCCGCTCAGCGTTGTGCAAAAACTCGGGCCATCCCTGATCCAGAACCGCCGCTTCGACAGATTTTTCAATCAGGATCACCAGTTTATACATTCGCTTTCTCTATCTCATCCCACGCTGTTAGGAGGGAAACAGGGGTGAGGGATTCGCTTTCTAGGGTGCAGGCATTTTATTGACCCAATCATTCCCGACAATCACGACCACATCCACGCTTTGAGTGGGGTCATAGCGATTATAGAGGTAATTCGGGTTGATGCCCATCAACTCAACCAAGAATTTGAGTGTATAGGGCTTCCCTGTGTAATCAAACAAGGTGGTGTAGTTATAGAAGGTATCTGCGTTGCCGGTTTCGACCACATTCACCCCTTGCTTTTGCAGGTATTCCATGGTCTGTGAAGCTAAGCCGGGTGACGAGCTGCCATTGAGAACTCGCACTCTGGCTCCTTCGGCTTTCATTTGCTCAACACTCGGCAAATTTGCCAGAGGACTTTCCAAGCGAGTATCGGCAAAGATTTGATCGCGCAGCTCGCGGATCTTATCGGGCATCGGCTTAAGGGCATCCAAGCCATCCGGTGTCTTGAAGAAATTGACGCGATCAGGTCCGATAATGGCGTGGTTGATATTTTCTTCGGCAATATCTTTGGCAAACCAAGCCAAGCGAATGGCTTGATCTAACGAGAGGTTCGTGCGCACCCCGCTCGAAAACTCCTGATAGAGCACAGGCGCTTTGGCGATCATGCGCGGCAAGTTGTCAAAGCGCAGCATCTGATTGCGGATTGCCATGACCACTTCCTGTTGACGCCGAGCACGGTCAAAGTCACCGCCCTCGGTGTTGCGCGCTCGCGCATACGCCAGGGCAATCTCGCCGTTCAACACCTGCCGACCGGGTTTTAATTTCTTGAAAGTGTTATCCCCAAGCAAATCGACCTTAATCGGCTCTTGAATATCCAACTTTACACCGCCGATTTCATCGATGAACTTAATAAACGCCCCAAAATCGATTTGAGCGTAAAAATCGATCGGGACACCAATCAGTCCTTCGACCGTCTTCATGGCCAGTTCGGGCCCACCACCGGGCAATTTGTAGGCTTCGCCGAGCTGATAGGCGGTGTTGATCTTGCCGTAACCAAAGCCGGGAATCGCCACCCACAGGTCACGCGGGATGTTGAGGATGCCGGCGGTTTTGGAGAGAGGGTCGATGGTGAACAGAATCATCGTATCAGTGCGCGGAGCTCCCTCGCCGGCCGCCCAATCGCGGTAATCTAATCCCATCACCAGCAAATTCACGCGGCTAGCCCCATCCCACGGTTCCGGCGTTGGACCCACCATTTGCAGAGGAGCATTGGGGTCGGTGATAATGCCGGACAAATCAGGCGTCGGGGTTGGGCCAAGGACGCTAATGCCGGGCAAGTTCGTGATTTGCCAAGACGTGATCAGATCACGGGTTACGATAAAGGTCAAGTAAGCGGTCAGCAATGCAGCTAGCCCAAAAGCAGCAATCAGAGCGATCAACAAAAGGTTGATTGTTTTAGAAACAGGTTGATTTGATGAGGAATGTTCCATAAACCTCTATTTCTGGTTTCACTGAAATTCCCGATGATTATATCACGGTATAATGAGCACGCTATGTCGTACATCACAGCCCAAAATCTTTCCAAATCCTTCGGCGCACGGGATTTGTTTAGCAATCTTTCCCTCAGCGTGCCGACACAAGGTCGGATCGCCATTGTCGGTCCCAACGGGATTGGCAAAACAACCCTGATCCGCATCCTGATCGGTTTGGAGGAGCCCAGCCAAGGCAGCGTGCAGCGCGCCCGCAACATCCGCATTGGCTACCTGCCCCAAGAAGCCGTGCTGGAGAGTCAACGTACGCTATGGGGGGAATGTCTCGAAGCGGTCTCTGACTTGCTTCAAATGGAAGGGGAGTTGCGCCGTTTGGAGCAAGAGATGAGCCAACCTCATCCCGCTCCACAGGTCTTGGAACGTTATGGGGCTTTGCAAGCAACGTTTGAGCACCGCGGCGGGTATGAGTATGAAATGATCATCCGTCAAACACTGCGTGGCTTAGGGTTTTCTGAGGAGGATTTCTCCCGCCCACTGACCCAACTCTCCGGCGGTCAACGCACGCGGGCGGTTTTGGCGCGCCTCCTGATCGCCAAAACCGACTTGTTGGTACTTGACGAGCCGACCAATCACCTTGACCTTCAGGCAGTAGAGTGGTTGGAAGGCTACCTCAGCCAATGGAGCGGGGCCGTGCTCATGGTCTCGCATGACCGCTATTTTCTCGATCGCGTGGTCAACACCATCTGGGAGATGTCCGAACGTGGTCTAGAGGTCTATCGCGGCAACTATAGCGCCTACCTCCAACAACGCGAGGAACGCTGGAATGCCCGCCGCTTGGCTTTTGAGGCCGAAAAGGAACGCTTAGAAAAGGAATTGGAGTATATCCGCCGCAACATTTCCGGACAAAACGTCCTCCAAGCCAAGGGCCGCCTGCGGCGGGTCAGTCGCCTTCTCGATGCCATCGAGCACAGTGGTTGGGAAGCGACTCAGGGGAAAGCGTGGGGTCAGATTGCTGCCGAAAGCGGCGCAGCTAGCCAGATGATGAGCGTCGAAGAGGTCACGCAGCGGATTCACGCTCTCTCTTTCGCACAACCGCGTCAGCCGAAACTGGGGATGCGCTTAGTTGCCGCAGAAAGATCTGGGGACTTGGTTTTGCGCACGTTTGATTTGCAGGTCGGCTATCCTAGTGAAGACCGCCCACTCATTGAGGTGCCCGATCTAATCTTGAGGCGTGGCGAGTGTGTTGCCCTGATCGGTCCGAACGGAGCCGGTAAGACGACTTTCTTGAAAACCATTCTGGGCAGTTTGCCTCCTCTGAGTGGCGAGGTGCATCTCGGCGCCAGTCTTAAGATCGCCTATTTTGCCCAAGCCCACGAAGGCTTAAGCGCAACCAACAGCGTGATGCAAGAGATTCAAACCCTCTCCCCTGCCATGCTGCCGGCAGAGGTACGCAATTATCTGGCCCGCTTCGGGTTCACTGGTGAGAATGTCTTTCGTACAGTAGCTACCCTCTCTGGCGGCGAGCGAGGACGTTTAGCACTGGCGAAACTATGCCTCAGCGATGCCAGCTTTCTCCTTCTTGATGAACCCACAAACCATTTAGATGTCCCCTCTCAAGAGGTGTTGCAAGAAGCCCTCGGCGAATATCGCGGCACAATTTTACTGGTTTCGCACGATCGCTATCTGATTGATGCCCTTGCTACGCAAATTTGGGAAGTAGTGCCTGAAGAGCGCCGCTTGCGCGTCTTTCAAGGCCGCTATACCGAATATCGCTTGCAACAAGAAGCGGAGAAAAACGCTCGCTTAATCCCGACCAGTCCACCTCAAAAAGCCCTGCCTGCGCGGCGGAGCAGCCGATCCAACACCGAAAAACGCCGCTTGATACGCCTGCAGGAATTAGAAGAACTGATTACGAAGCGAGAAGCTGAATTAGCTTCCCTCGCCCGCCAATTAGAAAACCCGCCACCTGACCCCGCTCGAGTCCAAAAGCTGGGCAACGACTATGTGCGCCTGCAAGCAGAAATTGACCGTTTGCTAACGGAGTGGGAATCTTTGCAGGCAGAACTGAGCATGGGATAAGTGGAAAGTTTATTCAATGAGAGAGGCAGGAGCAATTACTTCTCCTTCCCCCTTGATCAGTCCGATCCCCGTTTCGAGCACAGCTTGCTTCGAAGACGAGTCTGCGCGAATGGCATAAGCGTACACCAAATAGGGACCCCAATAGCCTGCTCTCTCCAAACGCTTGCGAAAAGCTTCAGATCGCATTCGCTGCGACCAAGCCATAACGTCTCTGCGGCTTAGGCGCGTCTTTGCTTCAACTACGACTGTCACCAGTCGGCCCTGATCATCCTTTACCCGCAAGATCACATCCACTTCGGAGCCATTGATTCGAATCGTCTTTGCCTCTTCCAAGGGAGAGAAACCCTTTTGACGCATGGCAGTTTCGGTCACCGCTGTAGCTTCTTCTTCAAAGGTGGCTCCAATCAGCGCCTTTAAGCCACCCAACTCGCTTGCCAAGCGATCAACGCGTTGCTCGGTGCGCTTCTGCGCCTCAGCCAATTCAGTAACTGCCTGCTCCAGCCGACCAACTCTCTCTTCGGTGCGCTTCTGCGCTTCGGCTAGCTCTTTTATTTGCTGATTGGTGAGCTTTTGCAACTCTGCCAATTCGCGCACCAACTGAGGTAAAGTAAGAAGATCCTCACTTAAGAGGAGTTGACGCAGTTCTGCCCGCCACTCCGGCCGTCGATAGAGCAGTTCGATTAACTGATGGTATTCAGCAACATCAAATGGCATTGTCACTTTCTCCTTAGCTTCAATCAAATTATACCACACGCAAAAGATGCTTTTGGGTCCCCAGCAATTTTGAATTTGAACATTTGTTCGTCTCTTGTCAAAATGGTGCCGATGTCCGTATCGGATGGCTGCCTATCTGACGTTTTGGGGTCTTAACCAATGGCAGCCTGACTTACTGTAGGGTAAATCTGTGATTTGTGCGTGGCAAGTTTTCAACTTGCCACAATCGCAGCCGAGCTAAGCTTATCTAAATTCCGCTTTTGCACCATTGACCTTGCTTTATAATCCAAATGATGAAAGAGAGCAGCAATGTTATTCTCTTCCGCATCATTGCACTTCTTGCCTTGCTGAGTGCACTGGCTCTGCTTTTCCCATTTGAGCGGAGTAGTTCCGCTTTACGTCAAGCGCGCCTAGCAGAACAACAAGGAGACCACAAAGCCGCAGCCCAACTCTATACGCAAGCCAGCCGCACCTTCTTTTGGGATCGAATAGCTCTGCAAGTCAAGGCAGCCCAAAACGCCGCTCAGGCGGATGATCCTCACCAAGTGATCCATCTCCTCTCCCCCTGGCAAGACTCCGCCTCTCTTCCCTATCCAGCCCAAGTGCTGCTTGCGGAAGCCTACCTTGCCACCAACCAACCTGACGCTGCCTTTGCTTTATGGCAAGAATGGATGGAAAGAGGTCACCCGCCTGAAAGCATTGGTCTTCCCTTACTGAAAATCTACACCGAACAGGGGCGGTTTGAGCGAATCCTCCCTATCCTACGCACATTAGTCGCTGAGCAGCCCCAAAACGCTGAATGGCATTACCGCTTGGGGCTTGTGTTGGCTGCCGAAGCCCCTCAGGAAGCTAGATTACCTTTACAAAAAGCGACTCAATTGGATGCAAGGTATCAACCCAGCGTGTCAGCCTTGGTTGAGCAACTTGCGCAGCCAAGCTCCGAACCTGCCCTTCTGTATTTATTTGGTGGGCGAGGTCTAGCTGCCATCGGTGAATGGAAATTGGCAGAGCGTGCTTTTGAACATGCCGTCACACAGCGTCCAGATTATGCCGAAGCCTGGGCTTACCTGGGCTTGGCTCGTTTGCGCCTCGCCGCTAAGCTGACGAAGTCACCCCTACCAAAACAAACCCAAACCGAAGAAGAGCGCAACGCTAAAGCGCCTCAGAAAAACCGCCCAGGCTTAGCTGAACTTCGTTTTGCCCTAAAGCTAAACCCTCATTCCCAAGTGGCTTTGGCTTTTCTAACCCTTTACTGGCAAGAGCTGGGCGAGACGCAGCTTGCCCTCCAAAGCGCCCAGCAGGCTTTTCGGATTTACCCCAATGACCCCACTGTGCGCTTACAATACGCCCAGGCACTCGCCCAAAGTGGAGATTTAGCGGGTGGCTGGCAACTTCTGAACCAATGGCTCGAAAAAAGCGCCGATCCATCTGCGGCGCGCAGAGCCTTGGTCGTCTATTGCATCCAATATAGCTACCTTTTGCAGGAAAGCGCCTTGCCTCTCGCAGAAGAATTGGCAGGACTATCACCCAAAGATGCTGAGAGCCTCGATTTGCTTGGTCAGGTGTACTTGGGACTAGAGCAGTGGTTGTTAGCTCAAGAGATATTTGAACGGGTACTGGCTTTAGACACCCGGTATGCGCCAGCCTGGTTACACCTTGGAATGACCCATTTAGCCCAAGGCAACCCCGCTTTGGCGCGCACTCACTTCCAGAAAGTGCTTGAAATTGCCCCTTTCTCCCCCAGCGGAGAACAAGCCAAACGGTTTTTAGAGGTTTACCTGCCTTGAGGTTCAAGTCGGTAGGAATCCATTTGAGCCGTGCTGATGCGCAGAAGGAGAGGGGCTGGGGGTGAGGAAATCGTTAAAGCACACCCAATCCGCAAGAGAGGCACAAAGCGATTAGATGATTGAAAAGCCCTAGCTCGGGAACAAAGCCATTGTCAATTCCGTCAAGGTGATGTACACTCCACATTGAACGATCCGCTTTTTGCTAGAAATGGAGAAGGAGAGTTTCTGTATGAAAAAACAAATCTTTCGTCCCCTTACCAGCTTAAGTATTCTAGCCCTTGTGGCTTTAGCTTGCGGACTGAACTTGCCGGCGGCACAGCCGGTCAGCGGACCGACCCAGGTGCCAGTGGAGATCATTTATACCGCTGCTGCCGAGACACTAGCCGCCCAGCTCACCCAAAACGCCCCGCCAGAACTCCCTCCCACGGCAACCTTGCCTGCCGAACAGCAGCCTCCTCAAGAAGAGGAACCGCTCATGCCGACCTTTACCTTCACCCCACTCTTTTCCGAGACGCCGACAGTGACGGAAACCTTACCCTTTACTCCAACACCAACCCAGCCGACTATCTCAGCTCAACAGAACACCAATTGCCGCAAGGGTCCCGGCCCGATCTACGAGAGGGTCGGTTCACTCAATATTGGGCAAACGGCTTTGGTTTATGGGCGTAACAGCACCTCAACGTGGTGGTATATTGAAAATCCTAATAGACCCGGCAGTTACTGTTGGGTGTGGGGCGGCTCAACGACTGTGAGTGGTGCTACTTTAGATTTGCCGGTCTATACTCCCCCACCGCCGCCTGCAACAGCTACTACCACCCTTCCAGCCAGTGGAGTGGCTTTTGAACTCACCTTTGTCGGTAAACATAAGTGCAGCGGAGATTGGTATGCCTATTTCAGCGTCAAGAACAACGGCAGCAAAGCCATTGAGTCGGTGGCGATCAAGATTACCGACTTAACTACCAACACTATCCTCTCGTCCACCAGTTATGACAATCCTTTCCTGAGCGGCACCGGGAAGTGTCCGCCCGGCAATGATAGCCTAGATGCCGGTAAAAGCGCTTATATTGCTGGGTTCATCGGCAATGTCGCCGCAAATCATCAATTGAAAGCCGGCATCACCCTTTGCACCGAGGAAGGTTTAGGAGGTAAATGCGAATTTAAAGCGGTGAAATTTGCCGCTCCATAAGGTAAAATGACCCCTGAACGGTAGAGAGAACTCTGTCCAATAAATTGACTTGGGTAGTTCTCTCTGCTGGTGCATCGATTTCCATGCAAATGAAAAGCGATAAACAGGTTTTCTGGCTAAAGGTGTGTCTATACGCTTTGATTTTGGCAGGATTGAATGCTTGCAATCTGCCGCGGGCAACCGTTACCCCAGCGGCCGGAGATAGCGCTTTGCACACCGCTGCGGCTCAAACCGTTGCCGCCCATGCTACCCAAGGCGCGTCCTTCACTGCGACACCGCTTGTCCTCCCAACGAGTCTGAACTTCCCAACGCCAATCCCGACTATGACACCACCTCCCCCTAGCCCGATGGCTACCTCTCCCCCACCAACCAGCACGCCTCTGCCTTGTGATCGAGTGCGTTTTATCAAGGACGTGACCATCCCGGATAACATGGAGATCGAAGCCGGCAGCACCTTTGTCAAAACTTGGCGACTTCAAAACGCCGGCGCTTGCACTTGGTCGCCGCAATATGCCTTAGTGTTGACCGGCGGTGAACCAATGGGCAGTCCGGTTGCGGTGCCCTTGCCTCAGTACGTTGCCAGTGGTGAGATGGTGGATGTTTCGGTAACCCTTACCGCTCCTGCGGTGGGAGGAACCTACCGTGCTGAATACAAACTACGCAACGCTTCCAATATCGTATTCGGCATCGGGGAGAAGAACGATCCTTTCTACGTGCAAATCAAAGTTCCAACCGTCCGGGGGGTAGTCTTCGACTTTCTTGCCCAGGCTGCACAAGCGGAATGGAAAAGCGGCACGGGGAGCACCTTTGAGACCACGCTCACTTTCGGTGGTGCAGATAACGATGCGAATGGGGTTGCCAAACTCAAAGAGGGAGTCCGCTTGGAGAACGGCGCGACCTCCAGCCGCATCCTGCTTATGGTTCCCAAGCAGGTAGAAAATGGGTTTATCGCCGGCACCTTTCCAGCCCACCTTATCCAGAGCGGCGATCGCTTTCGCGCTCGGATTGGTTTCATGACTCCCGATGGCAGTTGTGGCCCAACAAAGGTAAAATTCCGTTTGAACGCCGTGATTGACGGCAACCTAAACACCCTTCAAACCTGGGAGAAAATTTGCAATGGTGAACTGATGAACGTGGACGTAAGCCTCGCACGCCTGCAAGGCAAAACAGTTCAATGGATGCTGGCCGTTTTAGCCGATGGTGATGCTGTTGGCGACTGGGCGATTTGGAGTTCCCCACGCATTGAACGCCCCTAATCTCATCAGAAGGAGAAAAGGATGACCGATCCAACAAAATTTCTCAGGAGTCTGATCCTGATGACCATACTTCTTATCGCAGGATGTGGTGGTGGCAAAGAAGCCACACCAGACCCGCAAGCAGTTTTAACCGCTGCAGCCGAAACCGCCAACGCCAAGATGACCGAGTTGGCTCTGGCAACCCCGATCCCGACCGATACCCCCATTCCAACGCCAACAGATACCCTTGCACCGACCAATACCTTGCTGCCGCCAACGACGGCTGTTCCTACCCAGCCCGCCGGCAGCGCTGTCGCTGAGCGGGTGGAATTTGTTGCCGATGTCACCATTCCCGATGGTACGGTCTTTGCTCCTAATCAGGCTTTTACCAAGACCTGGCGTCTCAAGAATGCGGGCACCACGACCTGGACAACCGCTTATTCGCTGATCTTCTTCAGCGGCGAAAAGATGGGCGCCCCCTCCGCCGTTCCCTTGCCCAACAATGTCCCACCCAATGCCACCGTAGATGTATCCGTTCCGATGATTTCACCTAGCGCGCCCGGGCAATATATCGGCTATTACATGCTGCGCAACCCGCAAGGGAAAAACTTTGGTCTAGGTCCTAACGCTGATCAGGCGTTTTATGTTTGGATTAACGTGGCGACAGACGGCACGGTGATCGCCTCACCTACCCCTACAGGACCAACTCCCACTCCGGGCACACCAGCGCCGGGCACCCCAGGTGTAACCGCTACCCCAACGAACACCATGGCACCGGCTGCGGTTAGCAATCCCACAATCGGCGTGAACACCGCTTCTTACACGGGCCCTTGTCCCTATACCTTTGTCTTCCCCATCCAATTTACCGTCAATCAGGCAACGGCCGTCACCTTCCGGTTAGAAGGTGGCTCTGGCACACCGGGCGTAAATCTGGTTTTGCCTCCGGACCGCACCGAGAACTTGCAACCCGGCTTGTATAGCAATCAATTCGAGTTGACTATAACCAGCTCGATGAGCGGTTGGGCAAGGTTACGCATCTTGGCGCCTTTGGATCTGAGTTCGCAGGTGGTCAACTTTGAATTGACCTGCCAATAACAAAGGCGGGATGGACGTAGCGCAACTAGCCCAAGAAGTTAAGTCGCTGGCCTTTGAGATCGGTTTTGCAGCGGTTGGGATTACTTCTCCTGAACCGCCACTGCATTTGGAGGTTTATCTCAACTGGCTGGAGCAGAACTACCATGGCGAGATGGGCTATATGGCAGAGCCGCGCTCGGTCTTCCTGCGTAGCAATCCTGTTGAATTATTGCCGGGTTGTCAGAGTGTTATTGTCCTTGCGGCGCGTTACCCAGCTTCGCCGCCGATCCCTCACCCCCAACCCCTCTCCCAAAGGACGAGGGGAGACATAGAAGGGAATAGAGATGAAGGACTATATGGAAGGGTCGCCGCCTATGCTTGGGGGGTAGATTATCACTTCGTGTTACGTCAACGCATGGAAACTCTGATGCAGCGGATTCAAGAAAAAGCAGAACGGCCGATCTCCTACCGCTGTTTTACCGATAGTGCGCCGATCTTAGAGCGCGAGCTTGCCCAGCGGGCAGGGTTGGGATGGATCGGCAAAAACACGTGCCTGATTCACCCCCGTTTAGGTTCTTATTTGTTCCTCGCCGAAATCTTCACGGATTTGCCCCTACCTCCCGATCGCCCCTTTGTGCCCGACCGCTGCGGCACTTGTCAACGTTGCCTACAGGCTTGTCCAACCCAGTGTATTCTACCGAATCGCACCCTGGATGCGCGGCGGTGTATCTCCTATCTGACGATTGAACACAAAAGCGCCATTCCCATTGAACTACGCGCCTCTCTCGGCGATTGGGTTTTCGGCTGTGATATTTGTCAGCAAGTCTGCCCATGGAACCGCAGGGTTTCCGCCGCCCCTTCTTTTCCTGAATTTTTGCCGCAAGCCGGGCAAAGATGGGTGCCTTTGAACGAGACTCTTTCGCTAACTCCGTCCGACTTTAAGCAAAGATTTCAATATAGTCCCCTTTCCCGACCTAAGTGGCGCGGTTTAAGCCGTAATGGCGCGGTAGTATTGGGAAACTTAGCCCGCTCGAACCAAGGGGCTCGCCAAGCTGTGTTTGAATTAGTCAGCTATGGGCTAAAAAATCATCCTGATAGCATGGTTCGCCAACATCTCGCTTGGAGCCTAACCCAGTTCGATACTGCGATTGCTCATCAAATCCTGCAGGATCAGCTTCGTTTTGAAGCTGATCCGCTGCTTAAGGCTGAGATCGAGGCTTTGCTTGCCAAAACGAATTCACAATGAGGAGAATCATCGTCAACCATGTCTCTCCGATGTTTTTTCTACCTGCTTGTGAGTGCATTCATTGCCGGGGCATGTGCTACCCCATTGACCATGAACCCTGAACCACAAACAACCAATCCGTCTCCTGCGATGACCTCTGCCTCGGTGAAGCCAACCTCCGCAAGCCAGTCGATGGCGATGGCTTCAAACGACCCTGCACCCACTGCGCAGCTTCTTGTAACCCCTATAGCTACAGCGCCCCCTATTACTACTCTACTCTTCACGGGCAACATCGTGCCAGCTCGCTGTGTGCAGGCCGCCATCGATCAGCACCAAAATTACGACTACCCTTACGAGGAGGTAGGTGCGATCATCCAAGCGGCCGACTTTGCCATTGGCACCTTTAACGCCACGATGAGCGAAGTCGCTCCACGCACTGGTTGTAAGCCGACATTCGTTTTGGTTGGTGACCCGAAAAATGCAGATGCTCTAGCGCGGGCCGGCTTTGATGCCATGAGCGTTGCCACCAACCACATCAAGGACTGTGGGTCGGCTTCGTGCGGCGATCAAGCCTTCTTTGAGACCCTGACAAATTTTCAACGCGTGGGCATCCTTACCGTTGGAGCAGGTAAAAATGAAGCCGAAGCCCTGCAACCTATTGCCTTGACTTCCAATGGTGTGCGTTTTGGGCTTGTCTCTCTGGGACAACACGAACAAGGTGGTGTGTTTGCAGAGGCAGACAAACCCGGCATCGCCCGTTTGAGCGATGAAAATATTCTCAAAGCCATTCAACTTGCGCGTCAGGTTGCCGATGTAGTCATCTTCATGCCCCATTGGGGACCCGAAGATCGCTCAACCCCGACATGGATCCAACGTCAGTTAGCCCAAAAAAATCGTTGCGGCTGGCGCCGATCTGGTGGTTGGCAATCATACGCACGTAGTGCAAGGCTATCAAACGCTTGAGGGAGTTCTGGTTTTCTACGGGTTAGGAAATTTTGTCTTCGACCAAGACCTGCACGACCATCAACAAGGTGTCATCTTGATCGTGCGCTTTCAAGGGAAAGACTTGTTAGATTTTTCATTTATTCCTACCCATGTCGATGAAGATGGGCGCGTTCATGTGGCAGAAGAAGCCGAGGCAGCCGCAATCTTGCAGCGCATCGAGGCAGCAAGCCAAGATCTGCAATAGAGAACTCTAAAGCAGCATCTATCCGCCTGCTGCAACCCTTGCCACAGCCGTCAAACCTAAAACAATCAGGCTCAGAACCCAGTTGACCCGCATCCAAAATATTTCCGACGGGTAAAAAGTTTCTGCCTGTTGAGTAGCTTGCCCCTGGGCGCGCTGCCAAGCCAAGCGCCTCAGACGGGGAAAAATTCCCCATGTTAGCCAAGCACTGACGGCGGTCATCACCCCAAAGGCAATATGCTTGAAAAAAATGGCGATCGACCAGGGATTTTGGATGACTAGAAAGCCTGCATACTGGGGGCTCGCGCTCATTTGGAAAAGACCACTCCCCAGCAAAATGGACAGGCAAAGCCAAGCCAAGGGGTTAAAGCGTTGCCAAAAACGGTCGAGAAAGACAGTATAGGTGTTCGGATCAAGAACCCTGCGGGAAATTGGGATGAGGAAAAGCGCAGCAATCGTCAAGCCACCGACCCAAACCACGGTAGCAGTCAGATGGAAGAAATACATCAGAGACAGGAACCAAAAAGAGTTATTCATCCGACAACAGCCCCAGAGCAGGGGAATTGGAGCGGGAGAGCGAGCAAGGTCCTCTAATGGCTAATGCCATTTGCCCTAGGCATTAGGGTGAGGGGCGCAAAACGCCGTTCTCATCTCTAACCAGGGGAGCGGTTTGAGTGGGTAATGGCGCACCCGGCATCTCCAAGACCGACACGCCGAACTTCCAGTCGGGAGGGCACACGGCAATATAGCGCGCATATCCACCCGTACCACCCTTTGGCTTTGCAAACCCGATGATGATGAGGGCACCAGCTTCCGGAACTTGATCTAAATTCGCCACTCCCTCTGCCTGAGCAAAATGGTTGTGCATCAGCCAGTATTCGCCCTCTAGGTTCGGGGTTGTATCGGTGTCTAAGGGCTCATGACCATGGAAGAGGATTTTCCGCTCAAGGTGCAAGAACTTGAGGGCATCCAGACTAACCCCTGGGAAGGGCTTCTGATTGAAACGCTCTATCTCGTTCCATCTCTTATGCCAGTCCGAACGCACCATCACAACTGCCCCTTCAGGAATTTGACCGTACTGAGCTTCCCAATCGAGGATATCCTGAACCTGAAGGTGATACCCCTCATCTTGAGCGACTTTATCGGCAATATTGATCACCACTAAGGGGCGAATGGCATAGGTGGCGGGAATATCGCTGATGGTTGCCCCAAGGTTATCCCAGTGCGCTGGGGGATCGAGTTGAGTACCATATTGATCGGTAAGCAGTTCATAAGCGGTAGCTACAAAGCCATGCTTTTCGTAAGTAAATTCTTCCCCAACTTCCACATACCCTTCAATTCTCTGCCCAGCCACAGCAGGCTTAAATTTAGCGTTTCCAAAGCCTGGCCAAACCGCTTGGACAGGCTCAAATGGGTGCGTAAGGTCGACATACTTTGCTGTTTTGAAGACATCTTGATAGACCTGCCACAAGCCCGGCAACTGTGGCTCGGGTTCGGTAGCGGGTTGTGGCGTCGGGGTCGGGGGCACAATCTGGGTAACCACTTGAGTGACGACCTGAGTCACCACCTGAGTGACCACTGGCGCCGGCGCTTGGGTTGCCTGAGTGGCACATGCTGCCAGAGTGAGCATTCCTGCCACAAGCACAACAATAAAAAATTTCTTCATAGACTCCTCCTACTATCCAATTGAAACCCAATCACGAGCGTTGTGCTCGCTCTCCGCTCCTAATCTTTGTATTATAAACGGAATTTCAACTTGTGCGATCAGTAGAATAAATTAATCATCTATTTACCCCCTGTTCTAATCTTAGTTTACGCTACAACGAATGCTTTAACTCGCCGGTCGATGCACAATGATCAAAATCGACAACTGTGTGCACTCAAAAGTTGTTGGCAACGTTGCTTTGTAGGACAACTCAATGAGTTGTCCTACAACTTTTGCGTGGACACAATAGGCCTAGCCTGTTTGTCGTTTGTCCAATCTGAAGCTTATGTTACAGGGGACCAAATGCCAAGCAGTCACGCGATCATCCTTCTAAGACAAAAGCCATTGAGCGTGTAGCCGAATTCGGATCAATTTCCCAAAAGGGAAGACTTTAATAATACTTATTGAGGTCCATTCCTTCATATAAGTGAGCGACCTCTTCAGCATAACCGTTGAACATCAGCGTCGGACGGCGACCGCTTTCTCCGATGCGCCGCTCGGTGGCTTGTGACCAGCGCGGGTGGGGTTTCTGTGGGTTCACATTGGAATAAAAACCGTATTCGTCAGGGGCAATCAAATTCCAAAAGGTTTCTGGTTGCTGTTCGGTCAGTTCAATTTTGACAATGGCTTTAGCGCTCTTGAAGCCATATTTCCACGGCACGACCAACCTCAGCGGGGCGCCGTTTTGATTGGGAAGCATTTCTCCATATAAACCGCTGGCTAGAATGGTCAAGTCATGAAGTGCCTCATCCAAACGTAGACCCTCGCGATAAGGCCAAGGGTAAAAACTAGAGCGAATTCCCAGCATTTCTTCAGGACGAGATACGGAAAGAAAGCTCACATAACGGGCGGAACCTAAGGGTTCGACTTCCTTAAGCAATTTGGCGAGGGGAAAACCCAACCATGGAATAACCATCGACCAGCCCTCGACACAACGCAAGCGATAGATGCGTTCCTCTTGGGGAAATTTTTTCAGCAGGTCATCGATATCAAAAACACGTGGTTTAGCCACTAATCCGCTGACCTCAATCGTCCAAGGACGCGTTTGAAAATCTTCAGCAAGGCGAGCAACCGCTTCTTTGTCGGTTGAGAATTCGTAATAATTGTTGTAGTTGGTGATGGCTTCATAAGAGGTCACCGGATCGCCATATTCATCTTGTCCGGATTGAAGGGGTTGGCGCGAAGGGGTAACGGGCGCAGCATCTTCAGCATTGCCGCAAGCTGCTAAGAGGGCAGCCGCTGTCCCAAGAGCGCCTAACTTCAAAAATTCCCGCCGCCGCAAGTAGAGGCTTTTTGGAGTAATTTCGGAAGACCGAATGGGAACGCTTTTCCAGAATGAAGTTTCCATGCAACACTTCTCCTGAGAGGGCTTACATCCAATCCATCCAGAAGAATGGTAAGTAGCCTAGTTTCTGATTGGTCAAATCCTATCGCTTGCATTTCCGCATTAGTTTTGCATTTCAAGGACAACCAGATAGGATTACCTCACATTTTCACACAATTTTAATACTATGTTACTCTTAAATGGTCAATTTGGAGGTTAATGTTTTATCAGAAACGGAAACCAGCATGATACAAAGAGAAAGATCAGCAGTGCCTTAAAAACCTGCAAACAAACCCTTTCCTGATTTGCTTTTTGCGGTCATAATAAAAATTATGGAAACCATGTTGCCTCCTCCTACTAACACTTTGCCCCAGCGGTTCTCCGCCGAACGCTTTATCCTTGAATTCCCAACCCAGCCGCAGCGTTTTTATCGCCATGGTTGGCAATCATGGACGTTTAGCAGTTGGCTTGCGCCGCATACCCCAGCTTTACCGCTGCGCGCAGCTCAGTTCCGCGTCAAAGACGAAGACCCGCTCTATGCCCTGAGCGAGAAGCATACCAGTGCATGGGTGGCAGCCGCCCAGTTTCAAGAGGAAGACATTCTGTTACTCGGCGGTCTGGATTTCGGGGCGCGCATCCAACTCGAAGAAAACCAGCTTATGGCCTTTTATGAGTCTGGCAACGGTGAATGGTTGCTCGCCCGCGGAAAAGAAAGCCAAGTGTTCAACCATTATGCGCAAGCCTTATTGGAGAAATATACCCGTCATTCCCCTCAAAAAACTGTGCGCGTCTGGTGTTCTTGGTATAGTTTTTATCGCTTGATCCGAGAAGACCTTATCCAGCGTGTGCTATGCGACTTAGGCGATTTACCTTTCGATGTCATTCAAATTGACGATGGTTGGCAAGTCAGCACAGGAGATTGGGAAGCAAACCGCAAATTTCCTCGCGGCATGAGCGACTTAGCCACCCGCATTCAGGGGAGTGGGCGACAAGCTGGCCTGTGGCTGTCGCCTTTTATCGTGACTGCTGACTCATCGCTGTATCAAAAGCATCCTGAGTGGTTGCTGCGCGATGAGGAGGGAAAGCCGGTCTTTGCTGGGCGCAATTGGAGTGGACGAACTTACGCTCTGGATGTAACCCACCCCGCTGTTCTGGAGTGGTTGGAGCAAACTATTCGCCGCGTTATCGATTGGGGCTATCGCTACCTGAAACTCGACTTTCTCTATGCGGCTGCCCTACCCGGCCGACGCTATCAGGAGATGCCACGCGAAGCAGCTTATCGGCAGGCAATGCAGGTCATTCGCCAATCCGCACCCGATGCCTATCTTCTCGCCTGCGGGGCGCCAATCCTGCCTTCACTCGGCATCTGCGACGGCATCCGCATCGGTCCGGATGTCACACCCTATTGGTTGAACCACCCGCTGAGCGCCTGGGTGAACAACCCCAATCATCCCAGCACCCAGAATGCCCTGCGGACTTGTCTGCATCGCTTATGGCTTAAGCCGCTGATTGACATCGACCCCGATGTGGTCTATTTTCGCTCCAAGAACAATGCGTTGACCAGCGCGCAACGCCGTTTGATGCAGGATTTAGCCTTGATCTGCGATTTTCGCAGCACTTCCGATCCACCTCATTGGCTAACTATGCCAGAACGAGATGCATTACGGAATTTTTTAGAGCAAGAGGTGAACATCGAACCCCTGGGAGACTATCGTTATCGTCTAAACGGCCGCGAGGTAGATTTCCGTCCAGTGAACCCGCTACCCCCGCCGAAGAAGGTGCCCGTTTGGCTGGCAACCAATCTTGGCTTCTTGCAGATGGGCATCTACGAAGTGCTGCCGGCTGTGTGGGAGTACCGAAAATAACCTGATTTCAAGATAAGCTTACCGCCCCGGTATATCGCTTCGAGTACCATGACTTTATCAGCGCCCCACTCTTTTTATCCCCAAGTCTAATGGAGTAAAGCAAGAAGCCTTTCCGACTTCAACCAAAAAGACAAGATTTCTCCGCGCTGCACTTGTCGAAATGACAAACTCGAATTCCTAACCCGAACTCCAGTTAAAACAAGACAGATAGCAAATTAGGGATGGCAGCGAAACCCCTGTTGGGCAAAATGGCGGTCAAAGGCAAAAGCGTCTTCAAGTTCGTTCAAGCGCATGATCTCAAAGCTGGTGCAATCGACCAAACTCAAATCGCGTTCGTTATTCATCATCAATACCCTCAATCCCACATCATGGTGCTTTTCTTCGATCCAGTACAAATGGAATACAGGCAACAGGATGTTGATAAAATCGCGCAAGGCATTCAATCCAAGGCGACGCTGAATGAGCGCCACGGTTTCCAAGATCACATAATTTGAGCTAAAGAATTTATCCGAACGGTCAAGACAGGCAAGGAAGAAAGCCTTAGCCGGCGGATGATTAGCATCATCCCCGTCTATCAAGGCATACAAAGCAGAGGTATCCACAAAGAAGTTCATGATAGAAATGTTTCGGCAAAGTATTGGTCATGTTTTTCAGAGATATCCGATTGTCCGGAGCGATACTTTCCGAGAATCTCAATGATTTTTCGACGACGAAAGGGGGATAACTCCCGTTTCTCTTCCAAAATCAGATAGTCTGTAGCCCTTCGAATCAATTCCGAAACAGAGACACCTTCCTGCAATGCTCTTTGCTTAAGCGCTTGATATTGCTTCTCATCGAGCTGAATTTGGGTGCGGATTAAGCTCATCTTCTCACCGGAATAATGTATTTGATGCAAAAGAATAATATCATGATGGCATACTTAAGTCAAGTAACACTAAATAACCCAAAACGAACATCACCCAATTTTTTATCAAAGGCAAGTAAACTGCCCATTGCCATTCATCTGCGCCAATGTCGTAGCCATTGCCACTAGGGCGTGGATCGCCGTCGAAATCTGCGGTTGGAGCATCAACGGGAGAACCCTGATCAATGGCTGCGGAAGTGGGAGAAAGATGAAAGTCTAAAGCTGCAAGGTTGAGAAAACCAGCATCCCCTGCAAGATAATCTGCGCCATAGACTTCATCCTCGTAACCGCGATAACCGTCAATTAAGTTATGATCGACAACAACAGAATCTGGCGGCGCAGCGGCAACGACCGCGATTTGGAAGGTAAGGTTTTGACTGACGAGATTATTGCGGATGACAACGTTCTGAGCTTGAGGGTTATCTTGGATGATCCCCCCACCCCAACCCACCCCATTTCCATACAGGGTGTTATTGACAATCACAATGCCATCCATTGGATGATGCGTTGAGCAACAGGCCGAAACCTCAATCCCGTAGGTGTGATTATGATAAGCAAGATTATTTTCCAACCGAATATTGGATAGAAGCCCCCCCATCTCCGATGCCAGCGCAAAACCGTTACTCTCTATCGAATCAAACACCCGATTGCGGGAGACAAGCATATCGTGGGTAGGTTTATCCCAAGCATCTACATAGATACCCACTGCCCGCGGTCGCTCAACAACATTTTGGGTGATGATTCCGTCGGATGAGCCATCTTTGGCATCAATCCCTTCTTTTTGACAATCAACGACAAGGTTGTTTCGCACCTCAAAGCCACGGCTTCCAGCAACGGTGATGCACTCCTGACCGCCCCCCACTCCGCCTTGCTCAACGGTGTTGCCGGCGATCAGAATCTCTTGGCTATGCCATACTCCAATCCCGGAGGAAGCGGTGTTGAATGTGACGTTGTTTTCTATAACGATGTGTTCGGAATTGATGATTAAGATACCAGCGTTATCGGCATAGGGCCCACTATTGACCACGTGGAAGCCGTCGATTCGAATATATTTCTGATCGGCGATCTCGATCAAGCCAGCTAGATCGTCCGGCAAGGGGATATCCTTCCCATCGACAACGACAGTCTCACCAGGATAGGCGATGTAAATAATTTCACGCTCTGCTTCACCCGAGTTTCGGGGATGGATATGCTCGCTATAGACCCCTTGGCGAATATACACGCTTTCGCCAGCAACCAGCGTATCGGCTGCTTTCTGGATGGTGTGCCACGGTCTCTCGGCTGTGCCGGGATTCGCGTCGTCTCCATTCGGAGCAACGTAGTACATCTTTTGGCTAAAGGGGACAGGGAAAGTGACTTCATTGGGTTGAGGAGCAATCAGATTCGGCTCTAGGGTGCGCTTAAGGGAGAGTGCGGTTCTCGGCGGGGACATGGTTTTAGATAACGGGGTAGCAAGCGACTGGACAGCAGGAATCTTATTAACCGACGAACAGAACAGGGCGATCAACGGAAGTCCCAGCAGGAAGACAGGTAACTTTTGATGGAATTTCATCTCTACAAATCCTCACCGACAAAAGACAGAAGATCATCCCCAACAGTGCAAGGAAAGATGGACAGGGGTAGGATGGTTGTCGAAAATTGAGCAATAACAAGGGGTGCCCTCTAACACCCCTTGTCAAGGGTGTTTATGGTTTCTTCAAAAGGCAGGGCAGGTAGGTACAGCAACATTGTGTGCCCGTGCCGCTAGGGCTGAGCGGCATGGACAAGAGGCGATAATCTCCACCAGCGGCAACGCCTTGCACTTGCCAGGTAGCCCCGGAAATGTGCCCGATTTGTTGGACAACATTTCCCGAAGCATAGGCGTTTTGATCCCTAGAGAAGGTAAACAAAAGGGCAGATACCAGCAGGACAACCCCAAAGAGCACAATCAGGGTCATTGTTAAGGTCTTTTGCGTCTTCATCTCTGTTCCCTTACTTTTCGCTCAGCACTTCTTCAAGACGGTATTCCTCCAAGGCCAGCCGTTTGGCGGTGACGGTGTAATCGAAACTACAGCTTGAAGGAGTGCCATCTAACCCCACCCCTTGTACCGTGAAACCGCCCTCGCCCTTGGATACGATAAAGAGGAGAACCGCCTCTTGGCAAACGGGGGTCAGTTGGATATGATAATCCAGCTTTGAATTAATCGTTTGAGCAAAGATGGACTCGAAGGTAACTGTCGCCTGTCCGTTGAGCAAGGTTGCCGTGCCAAAATCCTGCAGCCAGACTTCTGGGCTTTCAATAACATAGACAGCCCGCTGACCATGATCTTCGGTTTGCAAGATAGCGCTCTTTGTACCATCCTCACAGGTTTGACCAACTTGGATGCCGCTCGAGTTAAAAATTTTAAGACATGCATTCGACTCAGTTTGGTCTTGATCCAAATCCAAGTAAATGGAAGAGTTACTGAAGATATCCACCGATCCTTGAGAGATAATTTCGCCGCGGACTCCTCCTAACCATAGGTCGCCAACGCCATCAACGTAGGAATCGTCTTTTCCATCGGCTCCCAAACCGAATCCAGTGGTGCTTCGTCCAAAGACGCCATAGCCATTTGCGCTGTTGAAACCATAGACGCCGCTTTTGACAGCCCCTGCTGCTTCACCTCTGACTCCATCGTTGCTGTTGCTCTTGCCAAACACCCCCACGCCGCTGCCCGATTCGCCGCGCATCCCATCGTTGCTATTGCTCTTGCCCAAAATGCCCTTGCCACCGCCGGTGTTCTCGAAATATCCCCCATAGCCTGAAGATGAATTACTAAAACCGGCTACCCCTCCACCAGCCGTGCTAAGACTGACCTGTTGCTGACCAAAAATCCCATAGCCGAGCCCGCCGGTTTTTCCATAAAACGCACCACCGAGGTTGCCACTGGGGGTGTTAATGACCAAGCCGGCTAAACCACCGCCGCTCCAGCTTTCGCCAAAGTGGGTATGTTCACAGGATAGGCTATTGGATTGGGTAGGCTCATTGATCATTTCAGACGGAGAGGGTGCGATCAGTGGCTGGCGCGGCGCTAACAAAGTGAAATCCCCTGCCCCGCTTGGACGGACAGCAACCTCCAGCCACAAGCCCGGCCGGGTGAAGATTGACTGAGGCAGTGCAACCACACTTCCCAGCAAGACGGTGAAATTCCCATCCTCTACCTCGACGCCTGGCTGAATCTCCGACCAAAGCAATATCCCGCCAGCTTCCTTATTGAAGACCGCAAAAGTAAAATCATAAAATCCTGCTTGAATCGCATTGCCTTGCTTGTCGAACAAACTTGCCGAGTAGGGAATCGTCAAGGCAGTTTGCGTGGTTGGCGAGACTTGCGCTGCGCCCCTACCCAAAGGGGAAAAAGCGACCGCCAAGAGCAGCAATCCGCCCAGCGCCATTACCATTAGCCAACGTTTTTTGGTAAACATCGTTCCTCCTTTTCAAAAAGACAAATTTTAAACATCACTACCAAATCCCTGATTTCTTTGCGGGGAATGATAGAAAAACCAGTTCATATCACTGCACACACGAGCTCCTTTTCAACTCCGAATAAGCCTTGCTGTTTCTCCTAAGCCTTAAATTACCTCCTCCGACACCTTTTTGATCTTGTAATCGTTCCTTTGCACTCATGGATTACCTCGTTATTTAGCGAAAGATCAGTGGGAGAAACAGCCAATTTTCCAGCAACCAAGATTGACATTGCGGATCGTTGCTTTTTTCACTGCAGAACTCTCGGATCGTCCGCTCCAGATTAACCACCGCCAGCAACCGCTGATCGGTTGAGCGGTAAACTCGCAACGAACGGAGATGATCAAGAAACGGCAAAACAACTCCAAAATCTGTTTCGGGCATCAACTCGCTTCCCGTCGGGTAAAAATTTTTTCGCCGTGGATCGTTGAGGAAGAATCTGTAGAGCAGATTGCCTCTGCTATCGGAAAGTTCCCACTGCAAGTCACCTCTCAATTGAAATCTCTGCGGGGCATCCCCGTATAGCATGACCAATTCCGTCATTGCCAACGTTGAGCCATCGTAATGAAAATAGCCTACGATTGCCTTCCGCAGATCCTCATCTTGAAGAGAGTAAAGGTTGGCTGTGGCTTTGTAATAACTGAGGACGTCCCACACTTCTCGCTCGGCATCTGGCCCCCAGCGGATCGAGCCAGTATCCATGATCGTGCCAGAGGGTTGAGATTTCCACCATCCCCCTTGGCATGTCGTAAACTGGGCACAATTAGCAGGGTTCGTGGAGTTTTTCTTGCAAGAGTCCAGACTGTCAAAGATATTGCAAAATTTCCCTGTGCAGGCGTCATAGCCCGTTTGACATTGTGGGGAGTCATCATACTCATCGCTCAACAGGAATGCGGCATGGCCCGCTTCATGAGCAAAAATAGATTCGGATAACTCAAAGGAAAAGAAATTTACATGGGCATAGTCAGTGCAAGTCGTAGTATGGATTAGACTCCCAACCTCCGCATGGGGACAATCCACCTGCCACTTGCTTGGGGCAGTCCACAAACAATCCCCATTTCCTAAAACGCTTAGTCCGCCTTTTTGATTGACATACCAGAAATTGAAGCGCGAAAGGGTTTGCGTGATCACATCTGCGTTAGAAAATTGCAAAATCGTCGTCAGGGCATCCTTTCGAAACGCAGCAGCATTGGCATAATCGTTGGTGAAAGAGATGAGGATGTCGATTTTATCCTTTGAGTCCCCATGGGTCAGGATGGGGAAGCAGGTGCCTTTACAGGCAGGGCACAGCCCCCCGCAGTCCATAGCAACTTCGTTTTTGCTCCACCATTTATCATTGCAATCGCATTCATCTCCCTCTCCATCTTTGTCTCGATCATCCTGGAAAGGGTTAGCATGGTTAGGGCAATTATCGCAAGCATCGCCGCAGCGCGGGTCTTTGATCCATTTCCCCTTCGGCCAATCGTAAAAACCCCCGATTCCCTTGACATCATTGCAATCCAGATCAGAGTCTTCCTGCGAAGGATTCGGCTTGTTCCAGCAGTTATCGCACGCATTGCCGCGCCCATCACCATCATTGTTGGCTTGATCGGTGTTTTCAACCAACACGCAGTTATCGCAGAAATTCCCCACACCGTCTGCGTCGTAATCTTGTTGGATAGGATTATAGACGGTTGGACAATTATCGCAGACATTCCCATAACCATCCGAGTCATCATCTTTCTGATCGGGATTGGTGACCACAATGCAGTTGTCACAGGCATTGCCGAGGGTGTCCGCATCGCTATTTTCCTGATTCGGGTTATAGGTTGCGGGGCAGTTATCGCAAACATCCCCAACACCGTCAAAATCTTGGTCGGCTTGATTCGCGTTGGCGTGATAGGGGCAGTTGTCACAGACATCCCCTTTACCGTCGTTATCACTGTCTTTTTGATCGGGGTTGTAATTAATTGGGCAATTATCGGAGGCGTCACAATGCCCGTCATGGTCTATGTCGCGGCAGATGCCACAGGAAAAGGTACACCCGCTTTGCCCTTCGTCAGCCCAGTTGATGGGATGGTCGCACTCATTGTCTATGCCGCTGTTGTTGTTCCCCTCGTAACGACGGATGTCGGCTTCCTGATTGCTGCAGGAAATATTTTCTTCGAGTACGGAGTCATCGGAAAAGTAGAGGATGATCCCATCGCGGTTATAACCGCTAAAATTGCGCACGATGGCAGTGGCGGTAGAGTCCTCGACGAGCAACCCAATGATGTTGTCGGTTAACTCACTGCCAATCACAACCGTTTCTCCGGCTGACTCCACATAGATACCAACACTGTAAAACGAGAGCGTACAACCACGGATATTGGCGCCTTGATAATTTCCGACATAAATTCCGACACCGTCTTTGTTGCTGCCCACCAGCTTAGCATCATTGCAATCCAACCAGACGTCATTGGCAGCGATAATCAAGGCACCGTCCCCTTCCGCGTCTGGGAGGTTATACGTGCCGGGACATAATACGACATGCCCTACGATTTGCAGATCTTGGGTCGGAATCGTGCAATCGGTGAGTTCATCCACAAATCCTTGCCTCGGTTGAGGCTCTTGCAGGGAAAAAGTGGATCGATCATTTCCTTGTCCCCAAGATTGGGATATCCCTAGGGAAAGCAAACTCACCATCAAAAGAGTGCCGATGAAAGAAAATTTATGATCCATATCTTGCCTCCTTGCGGAGACGATAAGCATCCTAACTTGGTTTCATTAAGAGTGCCTGATTCCAAGCATTCAACCCTATTGATGACTGCCACCTTGCACACGGGGGCTCATATGCAAACCAGCAGATATAACAACCACTTCGCGACAGTTTCGCCAAAACACAGAGGAATATTCCACGTTGATTGGCAAACCGCATTCCTTGAGCATTCCACGTATACCGCCACCCGCCAGGAAAGCCTTGAAGTTGGGATTGTGGTCGTGTCCGAAGGTTGCTTCCACAATGCGAATCCCCATTCCGCCTGCGTTCTGCGGAAGCGGGACAACTGAGTCAATAATGACGCCCTTGTTGGCAACGCGCAGCGCTTCGGTTAGCACACGCATCTGCTGCGAGCGGGGCAGTTCATGCATGATCATCAGCATCGTGGCATAATCAAAAGAATGCTCCCCGAAGACGCTCAAGTTGGCCGCATCTTCATGGACAAATGTCACATCTTGAAAGGGATTGGATTTCCGAGCAAATTCCAACATGCGTAGGGAAAGGTCAAGTCCCACTACGCGGCAGCCTTTCTGCTCCCTAAGCGCGAAGCAGAGCAGTCCTGTCCCACAACCTATGTCTAGCACCGACGATCCTTCGGCGATGAGGTCGACGGTTATTTGACGCGCTTCGGTTAACTGCGGATCAAAGAGCCTGTGGTAAACGGCTCCATAGTAGAACAAGCTTTTATCTTTTGGCATGGCAAGATCTCTCCTTTCTGCAAGCCTGAAGGCCGTCTAACGATAAGCATCAGCCGCGCCGCCGAAGGCGGCGTCGGCTGCAGCGGCGGGTTAGGTAGCATTACTCATAGCCGAACAAGGATACCACTTACCATCATTGACTACTTGTTGACGAGTGGCAAGTAGATAAAAAAGTCGGGCGTGGAGCACTGACCGATAACAATGTCTGCTTCGGAAGTGCTGCTTGAGCCTGGGAAGTATTGGCTGCCACCGAAACTCCCGTCTGCCTCTGCATCAAGATATTCCAGCCTGAATCCAACGGTGGAGGCTGGGTGGAGGCAGAAGTCCAGGGAATCACCGCTGCACAGCGGATGTCTCAACTCGAAATGGTTCAATCCACCCACCCTGCTGGCGGCGCCTATGCCATCTAAAGTACCACCGCCGTCCACGTCCAATCGGATGGATGTGGGCAGATTGTAAATGTATCTATCTCCGAACTGAGGGAGACCAGCGTTGATTGTGAGAGCGTCGTCTCCCAGCGCAAATAGAGAGCCACTATGGTCGTTGTCGAAGTCAATGCGAAAGCCGTCCCCTTGCGGCAGCCATTGACCCTGGGTGCTGAACTCATCGTCATTGATCGTGATTCCCAGATACAGATAATGCCCACTGTTCATCACGTACAGGGTGGCAGTGAATGGGTCCCCGCCTCCGGGTCTGACCATCTGGAATGTCTTTGTTGAGGCGCTGCTCCACTCAACCGCGTTGACCACGCCATCAATGGTAGCTGCGCCACAGGCGGGGCCAAATACGTCGCCAGAATGAGCAGATACACTGATGGGTAGGGATTTTAGGCTTAAGACGAGGACTGTGAGGGCCGCAATAGCCAGAACGATGGTGATAAGCAACCAGACTGGTGTGTTTCTC
>CALFWB010000042.1 GCA_937928795.1 uncultured Anaerolineales bacterium | reverse complement strand
CGGGCGAGGGGATGGGGATAAGGGAAAAACCTGCGGGTTGAGCCTGTCGAAACCCGCCCTCACCCTTCGACAAGGCTCAGGGCAGCGCCCGCGGCTCCTCTCCCAGAGGGCGGGGGGATGGGGGTGAGGGAAAACGCTGCGGGTTGAGCCTGTCGAAACCCGCCCTCACCCTTCGACAAGGCTCAGGACAGCGCCCGCGGCTCCTCTCCCAGCGGGAGAGGAGCGCAATAGATTGTGGTTATTCTAAACTCCCGACCTCTTTCTCTACTTCGTCCAAAATCTCACCGCGCTTGACCAATTCTTTCATCGTATTGTGATCGGGATAAAGCGGGCGGTCTTCGTCGAGGTGGGCAACATAGCGGCGGATCACCTCGCGCGCTTTTTGCACGCCGCGGCCGGGGGTGAACTCACGGAAATCGAGCGCTTGGGCAGCAGCCATAAACTCAATTCCCAAAACGCCATAAGCGTTGTCTAGAATTTGTTGGTTCTTTAAGGCAGTGTTCATGCCCATGGAAACGAAGTCTTCTTGATCGGCAGCAGCCGGGATGGATTGAATGGAAGCCGGCATCGAAAGAATGCGTTGCTCGACGATCAGCATATCGGCTGTATATTGGCTGAGCATCATGCCGGAGAACATGCCAGCTCCCTTGGTCAAGAAAGCCGGCAACCCCACGCTTAGGGCGGGGTTGGTCAAGCGGTTCAGGCGACGTTCCGAGAGGACGCACACCATTGTGATCGCTGCTCCAGCCAAGTCCATCGGCAAGGAAACCGGTGAACCTTGAAAGTTTGCGCCGGTCAAAGTCAGTTTGTATTCGGGCAAGAAGATGGGGTTATCCGCCACACCGTTTAACTCAGTTTCCACTTGTTGACGAGCAAATGCAATTGCGTCATGCGCCGCGCCGATCACCTGAGGCGATGAGCGCATCGAATAAGCATCTTGGACTTTGGTCTTCATTTTGCCGGTGGTCAAATCCGAACCCTCAATGCACTTCATAATCGCTTTAGCGCTGCGGATAGCGCCGGGGAAGCCGCGCAATTGGTGCAACCGAACGTCATAAGGTTTTAGGTTGGCAAGCAAGGCTTCCAAACTCATGGCACAGGCGATCTCCGCCTGCTTAAGCCAGCGGTTCATGTCGTAAAGCTGTAAGGCGCTCATGGCAGTCAACAGATTGGAGCCGTTGATTGCCGCCAGACCGTCGCGAGCTTGCAGGTCTGGGACGGGAATTCCGGCCCGTTCCATTGCCACTTTGCCGGGCAAGCGTTCGCCCTGATACCAAGCTTCCCCTTCGCCCATCAAGAGCAAAGCCATCTGCGCCATCGGAGCCAAGTCTCCACAGGCACCCACTGATCCCTTCTGACAGACCACCGGCGTTACCCCTCTATTGAGCATTTCGACCATGGTTAGGGTGATCTCCGGGCGGCAGCCAGAGTTGCCGTGCGCATGAACGTTGATACGGCTTGCCAGCGCTGCTCGAACTTGTTCGATGGGCACCGGATCGCCGATCCCGGCCGCGTGGTTGTAGATCAGGTAACGTTGAAACTGCATCACCTGTTCATCGTTCAGTACCACCTCGGAGAATTCCCCGATGCCGGTGTTGATACCGTACATGATTTCATGGGCGCGAATTTTTTCTTCCAACATTTCGCGACAGGCCTTGATGCGCTCCAGCGCATCGGGATGTAGTTCCACCTTCTCTCCCTCACGCGCAATGCGCACCAGCTTCTCAATTGTCAAACCAGAGCCATCAAGAACGATCGTCATGTTTTACTCCTTTTCTAGAATGTAAGCTTGAGTCAACCGTGCTTCACCCTCGCCCGCACATCCACGACCGCAGCTCCTTTCCCCGCTTCCAGCACCCTGAGGGGGTTGATCTCGATCTCCGCGAGTTGCGGAAAGTCGGCTGCCAGTTGGGCGATGCGCTTGAGGATGTCGATCACTGCCTGACGGTCAGATGGCGGCAGATTTCGATAGCCGCGCAACTTTCGCCCCGCCCAAGTAGTTTGGAGGAGATGTTCGACCTCATCGTCGGTAACCGGCGCCAAAGCGAAGCTCACATCTTGCAAAGCTTCTACCTCAACGCCCCCTGATCCGAACATCACCAAGGCGCCAAATTGGTCATCTTGCGTTGCCCCCACAATCACTTCCTGCCCAGGCGGCACCATGCGCTGAATGTAAACGCCTTCAATTTCTGCCTCAGGGTGGGCTTGATGAACGTTGTGGTAAATCACCTCAAAGCCTTGCGCGACCGCTTCAGCGTCTGCTAAGTTGAGCAAGACCCCGCCAATATCCGATTTATGGGCTATTTCTGTTGAAGCAACTTTGAGGGCCACCGGGTAACCGATCTTTTCGGCAACCTGCACAGCTTCTTGGGCAGTGGTTGCCAGTCGCATCGCCAGAGTTGGAACACCATACGCTTCTAAGATTTGGTTGATGACCTCAGCCGGCAAGGGCACCGAGTTCCCTAAAGCTATAGCGCCTTCTAGATAAGGTTGGAGCAGCTTTTTCACTGTGTCCCGATCAACGTCTGCCAGCGGTTGAGGGTCAATTGCCGGCCGGGCAAGGAAATCCGCCCGCTGAGCTAAAATTGCTAAGGCAGAAGCCGCCCGTTCCGGAAAGCGATATTCTGGGATGCGCGCCGCCCGAAAATGTTCAATCGCCTCTTGAATCAGGCGATCTCCCATTAGGGTGATTGCAACCGGTTTTTCGGAGTTATAAATGACTGGGATCAGGGCTTTCGCCACCGCTCCGGCGGTTTGCATGGGCAAGGGTGGGATGATCACTAATGCGCCATTCACACCCTCATCGGCAAGCATAGCTCCAAGACACGCAGCGTATTGCTCAGGTGTTGCGGTGGCAAGCATATCCACCGGGTTATGAAAGCTTGCAGCGGAGGGCAAAATTTCCTTTAGACGAGCCACGGTTTCGGACTTGAGTTCAGCCAATTGCATCCCGTTGATTTCTAGAGCATCGGCAGCCGTGACGCCCGGTCCACCGGCGCTGGTTAAGATGGCAATCGAACGCCCTTTGGGTAAGGGAGACCAAGCTAAGGCTCTTGCCCAGTCGAACATCTCCTCGCTCGTTTCGGCACGGATCACCCCGGCTCGCCAGAAAGCTGCATTAAAGGCACTCTCTCGCCCGGCTAGCGCGCCAGTGTGCGAAGCCACGGCGCGTTGACCGCTGGCGAAACGACCCACTTTGAGGGCAACGATCGGCTTAACGCGCGAAACTTTGCTTGCCTCCCGCACAAAACGCCGCCCATCGCGCACCCCCTCTAAGTAGAGGGTCAACACCTTCGTGTGGGCATCTAAGGCGAGGGGTGCCAGCACATCTGTCTCGCTAATATCCGCTTGATTACCTAAACTGATCAGATGCGAAAGCCCCAAGTCTTGACCGCGCGCCCAGTCTACCACGGCAGCCATAATGGCGCCCGAATGCGAGATAAACGCCACGTCACCTGGGCGCGGTGGAGGCGGGGGCAGAAAGGTAGCATCTAAAGGCAAATGGGTATCCATAATCCCGATACAGTTCGGGCCCAGCAAACGGATAAAATATTTACGGGCAATGGCAACGCACTCCTCTTCCAGAGCAGCCCCGGCTGCGCCGGTCTCCCGAAAACCGCCGGCGCCGATGATCGCCGCACTAATGCCACGCCGTCCGCAATCGCGCAACAAACTCGGAACAGCCGCTGCAGGTACCAACAGAATCGCTAAGTCCACCGGCTCTGGCACCTCGAGAATGTTGGTATAGACCTTCCGCCCCAGCAAAGTGCCGCCTTTGGGATTGACAAAATGTAAGGCTCCAGGATAGTTGCTTTGAACTAAGTTGCGGGCAAGGGCATAGCCCAGCTTATTTGGATCGGCGCTGGCGCCGATCAGCGCAATTCCTTGGGGGTTGAAGAAGGGAGTTAAGGATGGATCAACCCGAATTTCGTCGTTCATTGTTTCCTCCAAGATGGCTCTATCGGTCGACCGAGCTTAGAATATGGGGGGTACCCAGAATTTTCCATACGATAAAAACGAAAGCGCGAGGCTAACTAAAAAGAGCAACGCAGAGAAGCCGATCAAAATTTTATCGCGCAAGCGATATTGCAGGGTCTCCAACCAAACCCGTGGACCGACACCGAAGGCGCGTAAATCCATGGCGTCAATGATGTCTTCACTGGCGATGATGGCGTGAATAGTAACAGGTACAATCAGAGGCGCCATCTTGCGCACCTGGGCGATGATGCCGCCGCGGATTTTTTCCAACTCGTAACCCCGCGCCCGTTGGGCATCTAAAGTCAATTGAAAATCACGCCCAAAGGTCGGGATAAAACGCATAGTCAAGTCAATGGCATAGGCAATTTTATCCGGTAAGCCCAAGCCGCGAAAAGTGATCCCGTAGTGGGCTGGGTTAATGGTATAGGGGATCACAACGGTCATACAAGCCAAGCTAAAAACCCGCAAGAACTGGCTGAATGCGAAAAAGGTGCGCTCCCAAGTGATTTGAATCGCAGGTTGCCAGCCAAAAATCGAGAAAGGAAACGTAATTTTGCGGATCAGATGTTCTTGACGGTATACTTCAATGCCGCCGCGCCCGGTTAAGAAGGTCAGAAAGGCAAAAAAGGTGATAAAAGCAAAGATAAAGAGCAATGGGCGGCGCATTTCTCGCCAGGACACCCCCGAGGTTAGCAGCACAATCAAGGCGATCAGGGCAAAAACAGCCAAAAAGCGTAAATCCCAGAAAAGCAAGGTTGAAGCCAAGAAAGCTGCATAAAAGATAAACCAAGCGCGTGGGTCAAACCATTGCACCAATGAACGCCGTTCTCGATACCGCCAAGCAACTAGCACTTAATGAGTCCTCCTGATTCTCTCTACCTCTGAAAGCAACAGTGGGGATGAGGCATTCTCCCCTCTCCCTATGGAAGAGGGGTTGGGGGTGAGGGCATTCTCCCCTCTCCCTGTGGGAGAGGGGTTGGGGGTGAGGGAATCCGTCTTCACCTTCCTGCTTGCCTCTGGACAGCCGTGTAAGCGCCTACCAAAATCGGCACCAGAATCGCCGCAAAGATCAGATTCGGTCCGGCAGCCGGCAAAAATTCGCCAACAATGGCGACCGCAAATGGAAAGCCGTTGATCCAGATGTCCGAAATTGCCGCAAAGCCAATGCCTAACAGATTGCCCAACATACTCCATGTAACCGCTGCAGCGACATCTTCGTTCGATGCAAACAAGTACCGCACTGCAACGACTAAGATCAAGCCGACAATCGCCGATAGACCAGCGAAAAGCGAAATTTGTTGATCGCCAAAAATGCCCTCTTCAGGGGCAAAGTAGAGCATGTTCGGCACGTTACGATTCACAAAGAAGATCAGTGTAGCAAGGACAGCCAGCACAACGCTGAGAATCAAGACGGTGTTCATGCTCTTCTTTTTATCTGGGAACAGAGCGACCATGCCGGCGACTAGGCCGACCAACCCATTGCCGATGCTCCACTGCGGCGATAAGCCAAAACCGGTCAAGGCATCCCCAAACATGTTGCCTACGGCACCGGTGAAAAATCCGACCACCGGACCAAAAGCGTAACCGAAGAACATCGGGATAGCAATCGCCGGACGCAAAGCGACCTGACTAACGGATGGCACCACAAAGACAGTGCCGTTAAACAGATAGGAGAAAATGGCATACAGAGCAGCTCCAATTGCCATATAGACCACTTGGCGGGTGCCGATTTCCCAAATTTTGTTCTCCCGCGTTAGCCAATAGATCAGCAGCGCAATTAATAAGCCGATGATCACAAAGGCAAAACGCAGCAAGGGGTTTTCGCCGGTTTGCAAGCGCTCAATGCCGAGAATGTTTCCTCCTACATAGACTAACAAGAGAAAGATGGCGAGGATAACAACCAAAGCGATGGTCAAATAAGTTAAGCGGCGGTCCATACGTTACTCCTTTCTTCACAAAATCGATTCGCGACTGTTTTCCTTCCCTCCCAAATGGACAGAGGGGAGGTGGGCGAGCGCCTCGGCGCGCAAAAACTTGCCGCTGTTCGGCAACAGCTCAAGGTTGAGCCGCAGCAGCGAAGTGGGAACAAGCCGCCAGTCCATTAGCCGTTCGACATCTCTTAGCACCTCCTGCGGTGCGCCGTCTGCAACCAGCCTGCCCTCGGACATCAATGCGACCCGGTTGGCGTAGATGATAGCAAGATCGAGATCATGGGTAATAAACAAAATAGCTTCGATATTGGGCAATTGGACAATCGCATCCATGAAATCCATGTAATTCTGATAGTCTTGTCCGGCGGTGGGTTCATCCATAATCAAGATGCGCGAACGCATGGATAAGACGGCAGCAATACTCACTCGCTTTTGTTGCCCAAAGGAGAGCGCCAGCGGCGGTTCTTTCTCCCTGCCAGAGAGGTTGACAATCTCTAGAGCTTCCATCACCTCCTTTTCAACCTGGTGCGGGGGATGATCCAGATTGCGCGGGCCAAAAGCCAGTTCTTCAAAGACGGTTGGCGCAAATAACATGTGGCTAGGGCTTTGGAACACATACCCCAAGGTGCGCGCAATCTCGGCTACACTGAGATGATGGCTATCCACGCCGTTGATCAGGACGCGTCCCGAGGTGGGTTTTAGCAAGCCAATGGCATGTTTCACCAGAGTCGTTTTTCCTGCCCCGTTTGCCCCTAAGACGGCGATCACGTCCCCGCGCCGAATTTCAAAGTCTATCTTGCGCAACACATTTGGTTTCGTCTCATAACCGAAACTGACTTGCTCAAAACGCACCAACGGCGGTTTGCCGTCTGTTTCCTCTTTTTGAACCGATGGTAAAACTTGCAAGATAGGCGGAGGTGCATCCTGACGCGCCCGCTTGAGGACTTCACCGGCCGGCAATTTAATTTCACGATAGTTGACCACCCGATACAACCCCGCCATGTCGCCCAAGTAACGAATTTTGCCTTCCTCCATTAATAGTACCCGATTGGGATGGATTTTCAATACATCCTCAACGCGATGTTCAACCATCAGCACGCATAAACCTTCGTCCACCATTTGGCGCACAATGCGTAAGGTCTCTTGCGCGCTGGCAGGGTCTAAGCTGGCTAGAGGTTCATCCAGCAAGAGAATCTTTGGGCGCATCGCCAGCACACCGGCTAAAGCCACTTTTTGCTTTTCGCCCCCGGAAAGGTTGAACGTCTCACGATCGCGCAAATGGTGGATGCCCAAGTAAGATAAAGCCTCGTCAATCCGCTGGACAATCTCCTGCCTGGGCAAGCCAAGGTTCTCCAAACCAAAGGCGACCTCGTTGCGCACGCGCGTGCCGAGAATTTGCCGTTCGGGGTCTTGCAGAACCGTTCCCACCATTTGGGAGATGCGGGAAAGCGGCAGATTGGCAATTGATTTGCCATCCAGAAGGATTTCACCGTTCAGCTCGCCCTTATAACTGCGCGGGATCAAACCGTTTAGACAACGAATTAGCGTTGTTTTGCCACAGCCACTTGCTCCCGCAATCAAAAGCAGCTCACCCGCTTGAGCCTCAAAAGTGATCTCCCGAATCGCGGGCTCCGGGCGATCACGATAGCGGAAGGAGAGGTTATTTACCCAAACAAGAGGTTGCGCCATGCTTGACTTATTCTATTCAAAAAAGCACAATCACCGTATCACCAACTTTTGACCCCAAACGCTGGGCAGCATTACCATTGACCTCGCAAATCAGCAGATGATCGCTGCTGCCGAACAGGCTGACCAAAGTCCCCGCTGGGCGTTCGCCGAAAGTGTTGACGAAATCGCTCACCCTCGTTTCGCCTATCCACACCTCGCTAACGCGTCGATCCGCTACGTCTGAACGTAAGATGTTGGTATAGATATTTCCAAAATGATCAATGTGGGTGACTTCACCGCGCAAGCCGTTGGAGATTGGGGTTGGCTTGGCAAAAGTGAGGCGGATGGCATCAAGGATGGGTTCACCTAACTCCAAGAGAGGCACGCCATTGGCAAGGTGAGCCGCCACCGGCGCAAAAATATCCCGCCCATGAAAGACAAAACTGACTTGCGGTAGCCAATACTGGCGACGGGTGAGATGGACCATTTCGATCCTGTTCCCCTGCCTTTCGTTATCTTCAAGCAACCCGGTGAAGATGCCGTTGTCGGGGCCGACAACGAAATGGCTGCCCAAGCGACCGGCAATCGGGCGCCGCTCAGTGCCCACGCCAGGATCGACAACGGCAATGTGAATCGTTCCGTTTGGATAATAAGGCGCAGCGCGGCGCAAAATTTGAGCTGCTTCCATAATGTTTTGCGGGGAAATAAGGTGGGTGACATCCACAATTTGGACATTGGGAGCAATGCTCCAGATGACCCCTTTCATCGCAGCGATATGGCTGTCCTTGAGTCCGAAATCCGTCGTCAGAGTGATGATGGGCATACCACACCTATCAATACAGGAAAACCCGAACGAATTGGTAAGGAAGAGCAAAGAGGTAGAAATCTTTCTACCCTCTCCTTACTTATGATTAATTGTAACCGAAATGGAGCGGTTTAGCCTGCCCAAGAATTTATAGATGAGGCAGATTTCACAGAATCAATCCGTATTCCTCACCCCCAACTCACCAACCTGACATTTTCGAGATGGTTACCTTGCAATTCGCTGAAGAACGACTTCAGCAATGTCTAATACGGCTATCTCGCTCTGGGCTTCACGGGCGGCATCGCTTAGCATGGTCAAGCAGAAGGGGCACCCCACCGCTAGGGTCGTTGCGCCACTTTCCTGTGCCTGACGGAAGCGAGCTGCGTTCACGCGCTCATTGCCGTGCTCTTCCTCCTTCCACATCTGTGCCCCACCTGCGCCACAACACAATGATTTACGACCGTGATCCTGCATTTCGATTAATGGTCGCTGAGCAGCCTTCAACACTTCACGAGGGTCGTTAAGGATACCATTGTGCCGCCCTAAATAGCAGGGGTCATGAAAGGTGAGGCTTTGCCCGCCCTCGTTTGAAGCGGTGTCGGACAAGCGCAGCTTGCCTTGCTGAATCAGCTCCCAAATCAATTGGCTGTGATGCACCACCTGATAATTGCCGCCAAAGGCAGGATATTCATTCTTGAGGGTATGCAGGCAGTGCGGGCAGGTGGTGACGATGCGTTTCGGCGCCACCTGATTGAGCATTTCGACATTTGCGGTTGCCAATTCGTTGAAGAGGTACTCGTTGCCTGCTCGTCGCGCCGCATCGCCCGTGCACTGCTCGGCTTCGCCCAGCACGGCAAAATTCACCCCGGCGTGATTCAAGATTTGGGCAAAGGCACGCGCCGTCTTCTGGGCGCGGGCATCCGTTGCTGGGGCGCAACCGACCCACCACAAAATCTCCGCCTCGGGGTTTTGCTCAACGGTTGGGACGTTCAGCCCTTGCGCCCAATTCAAGCGCTCAGCCGAGGCGATGTTCCAGGGATTGGCGGTTCGTTCCATGCCACGAAAGGCGGTCTGCAATTGATCGGGAAAGTCGTTTTCCATCAACACCAAGGCGCGCCGAATATCGAGGATATCGCGCATCGGCTCGTTACCGACCGGGCAAATATCAATGCACGCCCCACAGGCCGTACACGCCCAAACTGCTTCGGGCGGAATGGCAATTTCCAAAAGGGTTTGGGGACTGGCTTCGCCTTTCGCCAGCCGCGCCCCTTCTTTGTTCAGATAATAGCGCTTGTTGATCTCTAGCGCAGCCGGCGAGAGGACTTTGCCGGTGTTATAAGCCGGACAGACCTCCTGACAACGATAGCACATGATGCAGGCGTAGGCGTCCATAATCTGTTCCCAGCCCAACTCCTCCAAACGCAGGACGCCAAACTGCTCAAGGCTTTCATCTTCAAAATCCAATTTGCTCAATTCCCCGATCGAGCGTCGTTGCGGTTTGAGCAGGAAATTGATCGGCGCCATAATCAGGTGAATGTGCTTAGAATAGAGGAAATAGGGCACAAATGCCAAAATCGTGCCCAAGGCTAACCAAAAAGCGACGTGTTCAGCAAAGACCAACGTGGAAGGCTGCCAGGCTTGCCATAGGGTAGCAAGGGCGTTAGCAGCCGGTTGCCAGACATCGGGAGCGTGGGCAGCTATCCGAAAACTCTGCCCGACAAAGCGCGCTCCGACATGGATCAAGATAAAACCCGCTACAATGCTCGAATCGCGGCGGATACCGGCGCGGGCTTCGGGCAGCAGGAAAACCTCTTCCCGCGCCGTAAGCGAAGGCGGCTTGAGCACAAAACGGCGTACTGCTAAAGCGATCATCCCACTCAATACCCCCACACTGAGCAAATCACCCCCTAAACGGTAAACGTTGCCCACCACCCCTTCACCCAGAAAGCGGAAATTGGGAATAAATCCTTCTAAGATATCGCCAAGGTTAATCAACAAGTAATAGATAAAGCCCCACCCCACCAATCCGTGAAACAAACTCGGCAAGGGGCGCGCCCGGAAAACGGGGGCAAAGGTTGCGGTCTTCAGGAGTACGGTTACCAGACGAGAGGGGACGAGTGACCAATCCACCTTCCCTTGTCCGCGGCGGATGATACGGCTGATGCGTAAAGCGACCCGGCTTGCCCCGTATAAAGAAGCAAGCACCGCAAGCAGAAAGATGATTTTCTCGACGGTAGATAGCATCGGTTCTCCTCTTCAACCAATCAGATGTTCATCTTCAATATCCTGCTCAACTCCACAAACATTTTACGAGATCAATCTCGCTCTCTAGAAAGCTATGTTTGACAACTTTTGCGCGTAAATGATTGAAAATGATCAACGCTGAGTTTACCATACTCAAAAAAAGACGCAAAGGGAAATTAGTGATTATCGAAATAGACAAATGCCACTTCGAGCGCTAAATCTTGGGTGAGGGTGATCTCATCCCAATCGGTCGGCACGACTAAATCGGGGATGATGCCGGTCGTTTCCCAATCCTGCTCGGGGCGATTGGCTGGCACAAAGCGTTCATGCGCCAGAAACAGCACCGATCCGTCCTTGAAGGGATAGCCCCACAACAATTCAACATTGCCCTCCGTGATTTCCCCAATTAAATAAGCCCGCCCACGGTCTTGTAATACACCCGCCACCATTTCCCCGAAGCTGACCGTGTAATCGCCGACCAAGACCACAAGCGGCAAAGACTGAGAACCGCCCACGTTCTTGGGACTCACCGACCACCAGCGCCTTTTGCCATGGCGATCGGTGAAATAGCCCAGCTTGCCGCCGGTGAAATAGGCGAGGACATTGCTGGCAGTGGTGTATTCGCCACCCTGATTGGCGCGCAAATCTAAAATCAAACCATCCAAGGGCGCATCTGCCGTCATTTTCTTCAAGGCTTTTCCCACCCGCTCATCGATGTTGCTATCGGAGAACGAAACAACCAGCAGATAGCCAATGCGTTTGCCGCCGGGGGTTGCTAAGATATGATAAGGGACAGGAATAGAGGCTTGGATTCTCTCGCGCTTCAGGCTGACGTAGCGCGGTTCCCCGCCGGGAGTCTGAACGGTGAGAGTCACATACGTTCCTTCTTCACCACTCAGCAAGTCGCGCACAGTGCCCTCCTCGTCAATGATCGGCTGACCGTTGACGGCTAAAATGCGGTCATGGGCTTGGAGTCCGGCGCGCTCAGCCGGGCTATCTCGAAAGGGCAGGATCACTGTGACATAACCTTTTTCGATCATGGGAACGGTAAAAACGCCAATACCGACATAGTCTTTCTCCCCTTCGTAAACCAACAATTGCTCCTCGACTTCGCGCGGGGAAAAATAAACCGAATGATCGTCATTCAGCCGATCGATCATCTCTTTCATCGCTAAGTAGAAATCCTTCGGCGTAAGCCCTAAGCTCAGGCGAGCAAAGAACTCTTGATAAACCGCCAACCAATCCACACCGTTGAAATCTTCATAGACATACTGCTCCTTGACCGTTTTCCAAATTTCCTCAAAAAGGGCGAATTTTTGCGGTGACGTAGTCGGGGCTGAGGTAGGCGTTGGGGTATCGGTAGGGGTTACGGTTGGCGTGTAGGTTTGGGTGGGCGTTGGCGAAGGCGTGCTGGTTGCGGTTGCGGTGGGCGTCAGGGTTGGCAATGGGGTAGGGGTTTCGGTGGGAGTGGCTGTCGGAGGTAGGGTTGGCGTGGCGAGCAATTCCACTAGGGGAAAATTGCAAGCCAAGCTTAGAAAGACCAAAATAAGGATGAGACGGGAAAGCGGTTTGGGGTTCATGATTAATCAAAGACCTCCAAAGCAGCCAAAATGACCGGATCGGTGGAGAGGGTGACTTCGTCCCAATTGCTGAAGACGAGCAGATCGGGTTGGATGCCCGTTTTCTCCCAGTCCTGTTCGGGATGGTTGATCGGCACAAATCGTTCATGGGCAATCCAAGCGCGTGAACCATCGGAAAAGTCGTAGCTCCACAATAACTCAATGTTCCCTTCGGTGGGCGTCCCAATCAGTGTAGCCCGTTGTTGGTCTTGTAAGATACCCGAGATAATTTCTCCAAAGCTGACCGTATCGGGTCCGATTAAGACCACCAGAGGTAAGCTGGCGGAGCCGGACACGTTTTTCCCCCTCACTTCAAACCAACGTCGTTCCTGATGGCGATTGGTGAAATACCCCAGCCTTCCTGAAGTAAACAACGCCAACATCCCTTTGGCAACCGTATCCGCACCGCCGCTGTTCTGGCGGTTATCTAAGATCAGCCCGTCTAAAGCGCCTTGGCGGTTCATCTCCTTCAGGGCATCTTCGATCTGACGAGGGATAGTCGAATCGGACAACGAAGCCAGCAGGAGATAACCCACTCGTTTTCCCTGTGGTGTGGTCAAGACGGTGTAAGGAACGGGTAGCGCACCGCTGATTGGGCGGCGCACGAGGGTGAGCGCACGCGGGCTTTCACCCGGCCTCTGAACGACAACCTCTAAGGTTGTATTCGGTTCTCCGAGCAATAACTCGCTGCGCAAAAAGCCAAACTCATCTAAAATCGGTTGCCCATCCACGCTTAGGATATTGTCATGCGCTTGCAGGCCGGCTTGTTCAGCCGGGCTGTTGGGGAAGGTGAGGATAATGGTGCCGCGCTGCCGCTCTGGTACGGCGCTGATCAAAACGCCAATGCCCACGTAGTTCGTCTTGCCTGCAAATTCGGCCTCCTCTTCGGCGACTTCCTGTGGGCTGAGGAAAACCGAGTGATCGTCGTTCAGGCGGGCGAGCATTTCGTCCATCGCTTGATAGAAAGCTTCAGGGGTTAATCCGTCTTGGACACGCTGACGGTACTCCGCTCCAATGGCTTCCCAATCGACGCCATTAAAATCGGGGTAAAGGTATTCATCGCGCACGATCCGCCACAGTTCCTCAAAGATTGCGATCTGCTCAGCAGAGGCAGTAACCCGAATCGTTGGGGTTGGTGCCGCAAAGGTTGCGGAGGGAGTAAGCGTAAGGGTGGGGATTGGGCTGCTTGGAACAAGCCATGTTGCCGTGTCGGTAGCAACGGTGAGGGTTGGCGAGAGAAGGGGTGGGGGCGGCGTTGCGCTTTGAGAAGGCATCCAGCGGCTGAGCGTTTGACAGCCTAAAGCGATAAAAAGCACCCCCAAACCGAGCAGGAACCATCGTTTCATATCTCTAAACCTACCGTAACCATAGCGCTCCTAACACCGAAAAGAACAAAGTTAAGCTGATATACGAGTTGATATTGAAAAAAGCTAGGTCAACCTTGCTCAAGTCGTGCGGTTTGACCAGACGATGCTCCCAAATAAACAGCCCGATCACCACTGCCCAACCGATCCAGTATGGCACCGTGAAGCGTTGCATCCAGCCCAAAATCGCCAAAAGGATGACGCAGATGAAATGTGAAAGGGCAGAGAGCTGTAGTGCAAAGGGGACGCCAAAGCGAGCTGGGATGGATTTGAGCTGATCGCGGCGGTCAATTTCCACATCCTGACAGGCATAAATCAAGTCAAAACCCCCGATCCAAAACGTCACAATAAGCAACAACAACCACGCTGCACCATCTTCAGCAGAGAATAAGGAACCACGCACGGCAACCCATGCCCCGAGCGGCGCTAAGCCATCGGTGAAGCCTAAAATATAATGGGAAAGCCAGGTAAAGCGTTTGGTGTAAGAGTAACCGAACAAAAATAACAAAGCTCCCGGCAACAGGATGAGCGGCAGCGGGCCGAGTTGCCACGCGGCAATGGTCAGCGTGATCGCTGCCAGAATCGTGCCACCCCAGGCTGTGCGCAAGGAGATGCGCCCACTGACCAGAGGTCGCCCAGCCGTGCGCGGGTTGCGGGCATCAATTTGGCGGTCAACAATCCGATTGAAACCCATTGCCACCGTGCGGGCAGCAGCCATGGCAACCGTGATCCACAGAAACGTATGCCACCTGGGAAACCCATCCGCAGCTAGCAACATCCCCAAATAGGCAAAGGGCAGAGCAAAGACTGTGTGTTCAAACTTGATCAACTCCAGAAAATCCCGCACAGGCTGCATGGACTGAATTATACCCGCTTGAAACAGAAAGCCTTTCTTAACGCATCCTTCCGCTGTTTTTTATTTCTCCTTTACGGAGGTAAAAGGCGATGTGTGGCAAAATGAGGATGGAATATTGCCAATGCGGAGTTATTGCCAATCCTTTGATGATCAGTTTCGGCTCTCTGGCTACCGAGATGAGGGCAGCAAATCCTCATGGCAGGGAGGCGGCGCGTTATTATTTTTGGATGCGCAGTGTACAGTAAGAAAACAGGAGGACAATCATGAGTCATCTTCGTCTTGGAATTAAGTTAGCCCTTGGATTCGGCATTGTTTTGCTCTTGACGGTCGCAGTGGCAGGGGTTGGATTTTGGGGCGTCAATCAAGTCCGCAGTGCAGCCGCAATCCGCAATGCGGTTAACCAGATCGGTTTGACTTTTGAAGAGGTTCGCCGCCAAGAAAAGAACTTCCAATTGCGCGGCTTAGAGGTGTGGCAGGGCGACACGGAGAACGCGGTAGAGAAACACACCGCCCTGATGGCAACCCTCAAGAACCGAATTGCCGACCTGAAACCGCTGCTTGAGGGGGAAGGCAGCCAAATTCTGGCTGAACTGGAAGACGCCTTAACCCAGTATGAAACCAAATTTACCGAGATGGTGACGGCTCAACAGCGCAAAGACGAGAGTGTTCAGCGCTGGACCCAAATCGCAACCCAGTTTACCACAGAAGTCCAAGACCTCCAAGCCAACGTGCTAGACCGTGAAGTGGAAGCCGCTCGGGCAAAGGAGGACCTTGAGGGGTTGAGTAAATGGTATGCCATTTCCAATAGTTTCAACGCCGAATTGGTGCAAAATTTTTACCTGCTCCGAGTGCAAGCGCGCCTATTGATCGAAAGCAAAAACCCAGCCGAAGATTGGCGGCTCTTTCAACTGCAACTGACCAAGACCAAAGGCGGGCTCTTTCGGTATCGCAGCTTAGCCGCCGGCAACAGCCGCGCCGTCGAAGCCAGCAACCGCTTTGAGGAATTGCTCAACGAGTACCTTGCAGCCGGTCAAGATTTTTACCAAGCTGCCATTGACATGCAGCAGATCGAGGCGGAGATGGTGCCAATTGCCCGTCAAGTGGGGGAGAAGAGATCGACCCTGAACGAACTGGCAACCGAGCAGATTGAAGCCGCCCAGCAAACCACCACCCGCTTTTCCGTAATAGCGGTTGTCTTAGCACTCGCTTTGGGGTTAGCCGTCAGTTGGGTGATCACCCAAAATATCCTCGATCCGGTCAACGAATTGAAAACGGCTGCAGCTCAAATTGCAGAGGGTGACGTGAAGGTAACGCTCAATGAGCAACGTCAGGACGAGATGGGCGACCTCAGCCGCGCCTTTGCTAAGATGGTTACCTATCTTCAAGAGATGGCAACCGCCGCTGAGAACATTGCGCAAGGCGACCTTTCGGTCAGTGTCCAACCCCGTTCAGCTCAAGATACGCTAGGCAATGCGTTTGCCCAAATGATTGCTAGTTTGCGCACATTGATCGAAAAGGTTATTCAAAGCGCCAATTCGGTGGGCTTGTTTTCCGAGCAACTTGCCAGTGCCGCCCAGCAGAGTGACCACGTCACCGAACAAATTGCCCTAACCGTTCAACAAGTCGCTAAGGGCATTGCTCAACAGTCCGACTCGGTGACCCGCACGGCTGCTTCGGCAGAACAGATGAACCGTGCCATTGATGGCGTGGCGCGCGGCGCTCAAGAGCAAGCTCAGGCTGTGGCGTTGGCATCGGACTTGACCGGTGACATCGGCCGGGCTATTGAAGAAGTTGAGCAAAATGCTCAGGCAGCAAGCCAAAGCGCTGAGGAGGCTGCCCGAAGCGCCCAGAGCGGCGTGGGGACGGTCAATCAGGTCTTAGCCGGGATGCAGCAAATGAGCGCCCGCGTGGTCGATACGGCCGGCCGCGTTGAGGAGATGGGTAAGCGCTCCGAGGAAATTGGGATGATTCTGGAAACCATCGAGGATATTGCCAGCCAGACCAATTTGCTCGCCCTCAACGCTGCCATTGAAGCGGCGCGGGCTGGGGAACATGGCAAAGGTTTTGCTGTAGTCGCAGACGAAGTGCGCAAGTTAGCCGAACGTGCCGCTTCAGCTACGCGCGATATTAGCGCTTTGATTGGACAGATCCAACAGTCGGTACAAGAAGCGGTGAGTGCCATGCACCTCAGTGCTCAGGAGGTCAAAGCCACCAGCGAACGTTCCCAAATAGCCGCCAACGTTCTCGAAGAGATTGAACAAGCCATCGTCAAGGTTGCCGAACGCATCCAACACACTGAACGGACAGTTGAGCAGATGCGGGCAGCCACATCGAAATTAATTGACGCCATGGATACCGTCTCAGCCATTGTAGAAGAAAATACCGCTGCCACCGAGGAAATGGCAGCCAGCTCCGGCGAAGTCAGTCAAGCGATCGAGAACATCGCCACTGTCAGCGAAGAGAACAGCGCTGCCATTGAAGAGGTATCCGCCTCGGCGGAGGAGATGAGCGCTGCTGTCAAGGAGGTCAGTGCCTCAGCCGCCGATCTGGCTCGGATGGCGAGCGAACTCTCTCAAGCGGTGGCGACTTTTCACTTGGGGGCGGGAAAAGCACTTCTCCAACAGGCGGAGTTAATCAAACAGCGTCACCTCAATTGGGTCAAACGTCTGGAACGGATGTTAGCTGGGCAGCTTGAAATCCAACCACAAGATGCCGACGATCACCATAAATGCTCGCTGGGCAAATGGTATTACGGCCGCGCTGCCAAGGAATTTGAAGGTTGGGTAGAATTTCGTAACCTTGAGAAACCGCATGAAAAGTTCCACAAAGCGGTTGCCGAGGCGGTCAGGAGTTACCAGCGCGGTGACCGCCAGCAGGCAACGGACTTTGTCGCACAGGCAAGAAATTTGTCTTCAGAGATCATCGGGCTGTTAGATGCCTTGACAGCTCGCATCAGCCGCGTGGAGCAAGGGGAAGCACCCGCCTTAGAAGCTGTGCCAGGCGATGGACGCTTAGCAGAAGCCATCTAAGCTCAGAGACCTTTCCCCTTGCGGCAAATTTCCCCTACCCCTCACCCCATAACGCGTGTGACTAGGGTGAGGGGCGAATTTTAACGTGATGCCCAACTCACAGTTGGGGATAAGGACTTAGCTTTCTACTTCCACTTACACAGCCGTTTTTCGAGGTAATCCACCCCGCTATATAAGCCCACTCCCAACAAGCTCATTGCCAAAATGCCCACATACATTGCGGGATAGTCGAAAAATGTGCTCCCGTTGATATAAATATAATAGCCCAAGCCGCGTTGGGTAGCATATAGCTCAGCCACGTACAACACCGCTACGGCAGTGCCTACCGATTGGCGAAGGGCGGTCAAGATGGCCGGTAAGCTGGCCGGCAGATAGACAAAACGAAACAATGCCCGTCGCCCGGCGCCTAAACTGCGCACGCTGAGCAGGAGTTCAGGGCGCAAAGCCGCAGCTTGATCGCGCACCAAGACCAAGATTTGAAAAAATAAAATCAGATAGATGATCAGAATTTTCGGCGCATCCCCTAAACCTAAAAAGAGCAACACCAGTGGCACAAAGACCACTTTTGGGATCGGATAGAGCAAGTAGATTAGGGGAGAAAAGAGACTATTCAGGCGCTTGGATTGGCCAAGGATCAGCCCAGCCGGAGCAGCCGTGGCGATGGCTAAAGCAGTGCTTGCCAAGACGCGCCACAGACTAGCCGCAAAGTGAGCCGGTAAATCGTCTCGCGCTTCGCGCAGAAAGGCAATCCATACCGTCAGCGGGGCCGGCAAAATCGGGCGATTGACCAGCCAAGCACTCAGTTGCCAGATCAAGATTAGGACCAGCAGGGTTAAAAACAAATCAAGCTGGCGTTTCATCCTCGCTCCAAAGCGGCGCGCAAGCTTTCACAAAGGATGAGATAGGCTTCGCTCCTCCGATATGGCTCCGAGCCTGCCTCAGGGTTTTCAATCAGGGTTGCCTGCTGAATGGGCGGTTGAGTGAGGAGGAGGATTTTCTTGCCCATAAAGGCAGCTTCTTCGATGCTGTGGGTGACGATCACCAGCGTTAAGTGGTTCTCCACCTGTAATTGTAAAATTAGAGCTTGCAAGCCTTCACGGGTAGGAGCGTCCAGTGAGGAAAACGGCTCATCCATGAGCAATAAATCGGGGTGTAACACCAGCGTGCGGGCGATCGCCGTGCGCTGGCGTTGCCCGCCCGAAATCTGGGATGGATACTGGTCGGCAACGGCTTCAATCCCCAGCCTCTCCAACCACGGAGTCACGTTGTTATCCCAGTCGATTTGAGACGGGGCATGGGTGCCATCGGGACCGTAAAAGCCGCGAATTTTCAACCCCAGTTCGGCGTTCTGACGCACGGTTGCCCACGGTAACAGCCCATAATCCTGCAAGATCAACCCGGTCTGCGGGCGGGGGCGGGTGAGCGGATTGCCATCAATGCGTATTTCCCCGCTTTGAGGGAATTGCAACCCTGCTAATAGGTAAAGTAGCGTGCTTTTGCCACACCCCGAGGGTCCAAGTACAGCCCAGGTCTCACCGCGCTCAATCCGCCAGGAGAAATCCATAAAAATTGGCTTTGCTGAAGGATAAGCAAAGGTAATCGACTCGACCTCAATCATACCGATCTGGGAAAACAGTCATCTTGAGAAGATGGAGGTGCTTCTTTAATCCGATTGTGAGGGTGCTAAGAAAATCATCCCAAAGGCAACTCTGTGACTTGGTGTTTTATCACCTTATCCTGACTTTCTAAGCACCCTCAGAGCTTGCAGGTGCGGTTACCTGAATGGGTCAAGACTTCAGGGTAAGAAAGCACCACTCACCGAGTCGGCGTATGAAACCGTAGCCGATACCATCCCTCTTGACATAGCCCACGCCAGCGCATCATTCCACAACTGTTCAGCGGGGATGCTTTTCGGCGGGAAGGGTGGCGTTTGATAGCTGCCCGCTAAGGGAGCCGGGATCAATTTTTCTTCCACCAACAGATTAGCATATTGGGTGGGAGAGAGGTTGATCTGCACCACCGCTTCTTCGATAGCCGCTAAAAATGCTCGAATCGCTTGCGGCTTTTGATCGATTACAGCTTTGCGAAACGCATAGGTGCTGTGGCCATATTCGGGATATTTTGAGTCTTGGAGCAAGAAGCGCCCGCCCTGCTGCACGGCTAAGTAGGAGAAGGGGTCTGGCAAAGTTGCAGCTTTCAGCTCTCCAGAGCTGAGCAGAGCCAGACGGTCAGGGATTTTCGGCACGGCCATCTTCTGGATTTCTGACGGTTGAAATCCCTCCCTTTCTAGCAGACGATCGGTGATATATTCGATGATCGTCCCTTGTGAGATGCCAATTGGTACTCCCTTGAGCTGACTTGTTTCATTGATGCCGCTTGAGGCGGAAACGACCAAGTGATACTGGGCTGCTTCGGGGGTGGCAACGCGGGCAAAACGCACAATTTGAACCTGGATGCTGTCTTTGTTATACAACAAGGTTGAGATGATGTCGTTGATCATCCCATCCGCCTGACCTGCTACGATGACCTGATCGCGCTCGGCTGCGGAGGCGACCGGGATAAACTCCACTTGCAAGCCGTATTTGGCGAAAAGCCCTTCGCGTTGGGCGACAACCATAGGCAAATTATCCACGATGGGCAGAACCGCCATGCGCAGAGTCTCGCCGCCTCCCTGCCCTTCGGGAACTAACTCGCCCGGTGCCGGATAGGCGGGGCCGGCTTGAGGCGGCGGAACGATGGGAGAACTCGGCGCCGGATAAGGCTCCTCGCCGAGAGCAGTTGGTTGGAACGCCTCTGCCGGGCTAGGATAAGCCTCGCCAGAAGGTTGGCTTTCACCCGAGAGCACCGGAATGGCAACACTGCTGGTTTCGGCTGGCGCATGGGGTTGATTTGGCGTTTCAGATGCGCAAGCGGCGATTAAGGTTAATAGAACCAATAGCCAAGAGGAAATTATCAGTCTTCTTTTCATTTCTTCACCTAAAGGTTGAGTTGCTTCCAAATTTGGTCAATGCGGGCTTGCACAGCCTGATCCATGCGGATCACTTGAGGCCAGGCGCGCCCGTAGCCCTCTTCGGGCAGTTTTGCAGTGGCATCAATACCGATTTTACCGCCAAACGAGTGCTGATAGGAGGCATGATCAAGATGATCAACCGCTCCGTCAACGATAATAGCATCGCGGCTCCAATCCACGTTGCCCAAAGCCTGCCAGGCAACTTGAGAGAGGTTTTGCACATCCACCCATTCATCCACGACCACAATTGCCTTGGCTAGGGACATCAGCGCTAAGCCCCACAGGCCGAAGATCACTTTGCGGGCGTGGCCGGGATAGCGCTTGCGGATAGAAACCAGCACTAGGTTGTGAAAGACGCCTTCGGCGGGCATACACACATCAACGATCTCCGGCAAGAAGAGGCGCATCAAGGGCAAAAACAACCGCTCGGTCGCTTTGCCCATCCAGACATCCTCCATGGGCGGGATGCCAACCACCGTGGCGGGATAAATGGGGTTACGCCGTTGGGTGATGGCAGTGACATGGAAAGCCGGGAAATATTCAACCGGCGTGTAATAGCCGGTGTGATCGCCAAACGGCCCTTCAGGGCGTTGATCGTTGGGATCAATATAGCCTTCAATGACGATCTCGGCCTGTGCGGGAACTTCCAGCGGCTGGCTGACACAATTCACAAATTCAATGGGTGCCCCCCGCAAATAGGCTGCCAGCAGATATTCGTCGATGTTGGGTGGCAAAGGCGCCGAAGCACACCACATGCTGGCTGGATCGCCGCCTAAGACCACCGCAGCAGGGATGTAATCCTTGTGGTGAGCTTGGGCAACGCGCTGATGTTCTGCCCCGCCCTTGTGCCGCTGCCAGTGCACCAGCAAGGTGTGATCATCCACCACTTGCAAGCGGTACATCCCGACATTGCGCACCCCGCTTTGCGGGTCACGGGTGATGACTTGGGGGAGCGTGATAAAAGCCCCTCCATCCTCGGGCCAACATTTCAAGATCGGAAGTTTAGCTAAGGAGGCTTGTTCATCCTGCCAGATCACCTGCTGCACCGGCGCACGGCGGACTTTCTTTGGGCCTAAACCAATCGACTTTAGCGCTTTGAGCAAGTCTTGACCGCGCGCGAGCATCTCAGCAAGCGAAGTGGGCAAACGCGGGTCGATTAGCTTGCTCAAATTTTGCCCGAGTTCGTCCAAGTTTTTCACTCCCAAAGCCAGAGCCATCCGTTCCGCTGAGCCAAAGGCGTTGATCAGCACCGGAACATCGTAGCCCTCGACCTTCTCAAACAAGAGGGCTACATTGCGCTTTGCTCTCCCCTTGCAAACGCGATCAACGATCTCAGTGATCTCCAAATTCGCAGAGACCGCTACACGAACGCGCACCAATTCGTGGTGTTCTTCGAGGGCTTGAATGAATTCTCTTAGGTCGCGAAATGCCATCTGTTCTTCCTCGTCACTGCCTACACCGTCTCGACAGGGATGGCCAAGCGATTAAGTCATCGGCTGCATCAAGACCGATAGCTAGGTCGATCATGCTGAGGAGAAATGGTCTTCTAATGGCAGCCTTCAGAAAGCCACCTCACGCCGAGGCGTTGCTCGCCCTGATAAGACGCAAGGGGAGTAGGCCGGTCATTGATCTTGCTCACAGAATAGCGTCATTATAGCATAGAGAAGCGCCAAGATAGCGGCTGTGGGCTGTGGTTTGTGGTTAGGGCTTTTCAACAAGTTCATATTGACGTCAGCTCGGCATAACAGAAAGGATAGGCTGCGTCTTCGACTTGCCAGGCAAATCGGAAATTTGCATCACATATTTTGCGCATCTGCAGGGCTCAAAGGCTTATCCCGAACTCAAGCGACATATATAACAGCCAGATCGACCTCGGAGAAACCGGTTTGTTTTCTTCCTTACATCCCCAGCCGTGTGCACTCAAAAGTTGTTGGCAACATTGCTTTGTAGGACAAATCATTGAGTTGTCCTACAACTTTTGCGTGGATACTCCCCAGCCTTTCTTTCAAAAAGCGAAGGAGAGTCTCCCCTCTCCCGCTGGAAGAAGGGCCGGGGGTGAGGGGACGTTCCAAGTTGGTTGAGTCAGCACCCGCGCTCGATCCGGGCTGACGCTTAGCTCAACTAGCTCAAATAGCAACGCTAGAGCAGACGATGAGCTTTGGGAAAATGGTTCTTGATGGTTTTTTCCACTATCCTTCCCCAACCTAACGGATAACCATCCACACAAATCGCCAGCCAACCTTTGTGGGCAAAGATGGCTGCTTCGCTCTCCGAGAAGAGCCCCTGGTGCAAGAGATCGCCCCTGAGATATGCAGGGAGAGCGGGGTGCTCAGCAGTGAGGTTGAGTTTGAGCGGCAACTGCTCTCCTTTTAGAGCCAAAAGGAAAGCATGAGAAGGTTCGATGCGTCCTTTTTTGAATTCTCCTAGGAACCAACCGGGCAGGATTGTCCGCAGGCGCCCCAAGTCGATTGCAGCAGGGGGGATAAAATACAGACGAGACCCAATAAGGGTCAAGCGCAAGGGGTCAATCTCTGCCGTGCACAGCGAAGCGAGCCAGCCATGCACTTCACGGCGTTGGGCAGGGGAGAGCGAACGAATTTGAAAGGGACGCACATCACGCCATTCACCGCCGCTGCGGCGGCGCATAACGGCGATAAAGTGCCCTTCTGGATGACCTCGATGAGGGAACAGGCGAACCATGCCGTGCCAGTCAGACAAGTCAGATTCGATCGCCAACCACTCAGGGTGGGCTGGCTCAAAGGGCAGGCGGGTCTTTAGCTCTACTAACTCGAACTCTCTATGCTCTTGCAGAAAGCGGCTGACCACTGCCTCGTTTTCTTCCGGGGCAAAGGTGCAGGTGGAATAAACCAAACGTCCGCCTGGACGAACTAGGCGGGCTGCCTGCGGCAACAAACCGCTCTGCCGCAGGGCGCAAGCGCGCACGATCTCCGGCGACCAATCCAAGCGCGCTTCAAGACTACGCCGAAACATCCCCTCACCGGAACACGGAGCGTCCAAGAGAACGCGGTCAAAGAAAGCCCCCCACTGTTCTGCTAACCGATAAGGGGTTTCGTTGGTCACAATCACATTTTTTGCCCCCCAACGTTCCAGGTTCTTAACCAAATCCCAAGCCCGTTGCGAATGGAGATCATTTGCTACAAGCAAGCCTTGTTCTTGTAAACGAGCGGCGATGTGAGTGGCTTTCCCACCCGGAGCGGCGGCTAAATCAAGGACATTCTCGCCGGGTTGAGGATCGAGCAACTCAACCACTGCCATGGCTGAGGGTTCTTGAAGGTAATATAGCCCGGCAGCATGATAAGGATGCTTACCCGGCCGCCCTTCGCCACTGACAAAAAAGCCTTCCGGGCACCAAGGGATGGGGTGGAGATCAAAGCGAGATTTTTCCAAAAAATCGGTTATTGAGATTTTGAGGGTGTTGACGCGCAAACCACTTTGAGGAGGCTGGTTGAGGGCAGATAGGAAAGCTGGGAATTCCTCTCCCAACCAGACTCGCATACGTTCAAGAAAGAGTGGGGGGATAGGGACAGTGCTCATGATAAACGTTTGAGAGCTAAGTCAGAAATTTGCAAGGCTTGGTCGAGCAGCCTGAACCCTTCTTGCAATGGTTCTTCGGTGATGATAAGCATAGGGATGAACAACAGAGTGTGCTTGTGTGTGAAAGAGTTTCAATGAGCTGACCAAGTCCAAAAGGTGTGTTCAAGACGGACGAGACGAATTTCTTCATCATTCCGACCAAGCACCTTAACTCCTGATTTTCACTTATCGTAACACAAAAAACACGAGAGTAGGCAACCGTTTGTTGCCGAGGATTTCCCACTGAGCGTCCTTGGTGTCCTCGTGTTTTGGTGGTTGATCCTCTTTTCCTGAAGATATAAGCAGCCTCAGGAAGAGGGTCTGGGATGAGGGAAAAGCAACGTTGTGTAACACCGACAGAGTGGAGAATTACCCAAAACGATTAAGAATCTCAACAATTTCAGAAAATTAACCTAACAAAACCTTGACAAACTAGAGTATTTATGTATAATTTGAAAATAGCTAGACAAAAACTTTACAAATGCAGAAAAGGAGTTTACTATGAAAAAAATATCGTCCCTTCTTGCTTCCCTCATCGTTCTTAGCCTCGTTTTAGCCGCCTGCGCTCCGGCAGCAACGCCGATGCCGGAACCCACGTCCACTCCAATGCCCCAACCAACGGCCACTCCAACGCCAGAGCCGACCGAAGCCCCAAAGACCATCGTTGATATTGCCATCGCCGATGGGCGTTTCAATACCTTGGTCCAAGCTGTGCAAGCTGCCGGCTTAGCCGAAACCCTAGCTGGCCCTGGTCCCTTCACCGTCTTCGCCCCCACCGATGAAGCCTTTGCTAAGCTGCCCGCTGGAACCGTTGAAGCTTTGTTGGCAGACCCCGAACAGCTCAAAAATGTGCTTCTCTATCACGTGGTTTCCGGCATGGTCATGTCCGATCAGGCAAAATCCCTTTCCGAAGCCGAAATGCTAAACGGCGAGAAAGTTACCATCAAGGCAGACATGGGCAAATTGATGATCAATGACAGTCAAGTGGTGCTTGCTGACATCGAAGCCTCCAATGGTGTCATTCACGTCATTGACTCTGTGTTGCTTCCGCCCCAAAAGGAAACCATCGTTGACATTGCCGTGAAAGATGGTCGCTTTACGACCTTGCTCGCTGCGGTGGAAGCGGCTGGCTTAGTGGATACATTAAACGGCGAAGGTCCGTTCACCGTCTTTGCACCGACCGATGATGCCTTTGCTAAGCTACCCGCCGGCACCGTAGAAGCTCTTCTTCAGGACATCCCGCAGCTATCTAGCATCTTGCTTTACCACGTTGTGCCGGGTAAGTTGATGGCGGCTGATGTAACTGCAGTTGACTACCTAAATACGGCTCAAGGCGAGTCGGTGCGCATCAAAGTTGAAGATGGCAAAGCCTATATCAACGAAGCCCAGATCGTGCTAACCGACATCGAAGCTGCTAATGGTGTCATCCATGTCATCGACACGGTTATCCTGCCGGGCAAGACCATTGTAGATGTTGCTATCAACGACGGGCGTTTCACAACCCTCGCCGCTGCGCTCCAGGCTGCCAATTTGGTCGAAACCCTCCAGGGTGAAGGTCCCTTTACCGTCTTCGCTCCAACTGACGATGCCTTTGCCAAGTTACCTGCCGGCACGGTAGAAGGCTTGCTCAAAGACATCCCCACTCTCAAGAATATCTTGCTCTACCACGTGGTTGCGGGGTCAGTTAAATCCGAGCAGGTGATCACGCTGACCAGCGCTGATACGGTCTTGGGGAAGCCCGTCACCATTAAAGTAGAAGATGGTAAGGTGTTTATTAACAACGCTCAGGTCATCATCGTCGATATTGTGGCTAAAAATGGGATTATTCACGTCATAGACACGGTTTTGCTGCCAGAATAATCCAATCCTCTCTCCTCCTTCTCCTCCTCCCTAACCCCGGCGCTCTCGTTGAGCGCCGGGGCAACCTTTCCAAAAGCTCCTAATGAATAACTTCAGCTGGCCGGAAAAATCCGCAGATGACGCAGATTTGACGGAATAAGTCAAAAAATCTGCCAAATCTGTGGATAAAAAATAAACGGTCAGATTTGCATTAGGATAGCATCTCTACTGCAGCAGCCGCATAGAGCTTGGCAGCTTTCTCCATCTCGATAACTTCAATGAACTCGTTGGGTTGATGGGCAAGGGCGGGGTCGCCAGGTCCGAGAATCAGAGTTGGCACACCTAAGGTCGGCACAAAAACCGCTGCTTCGGTAGCAAAAGGCACTTTGATAATCGGTATCTCCGTTGTGCAATGGGTTTTTGCGGCAGATAGGAATTTCTGCACGGCTTCCGCATTTTGGGATGTCTCGGCGGGGGGTAGTTCGTAGGTTAGGCGGATGGAAGCTTTAAGGTTAGGGATTTCGCCTTCTAAGCGGGCAAGGAAAGCCTCTAACAAGCGCAAAAGCTCAGCATGGTCTTGCCCCGGCAGGGTGCGCATGTCCACCATGACCGAGCATTGGTCAGGGACAACATTCACCTTGACCCCACCTTGAATCGTGTTCACGCTGCGAGTGAAATTGCCCAGCACAGGGTGTGGCTGAAAAGGGATTTCCAGTTTTTCCAATTCACTCAACACTTTCACCATCATCATCACGGCATTGACCCCCAGCTCTGGCGTTGAGCCGTGTGCGGTCTTGCCATAGGTCGTGATTTCGGGCCAAAAGACGCCTCGCTCCGCCAGCCCTAGGCGATTGGAGGTGGGTTCCGAGATGATCACCGCTTGCCAGTTTCTTGCATCGGGTAGCCCGGCTAGAGAGCGTGCGCCTAGCATGTTGACCTCTTCACCGGCGGTTGCTGCAAGGATTAGATCGCCTTTCAAAGGCAGTTTGGCTTGAGCAACGGCTTTGGCAGCCACTATCATGGCGGCAACGCCACCTTTCATGTCCGCCGAGCCGCGCCCCCAAACCTTGCCGTCCTCGATGACTCCCTCAAACGGCGGATATTGCCAACTCCCTGCCCCCACTGGGACGACATCTACATGCCCATTTAGGACAAGCGCTCCGCGCTCGCCGCTGCCTTTCAGGCGGGCTTGCAACGTGGCGCGTTGTTGCTCGTGCTCAATCAGGTGGCATTCAAAACCAAATGGCTTTAGGTAATCAGCAATATATTCAACCGCTGGGCGCTCATTGCCCGGCGGATTGGTGGTATCAAAACGCACCAAGTCGCTCGTCAAGCGAGCAATTTCAGCGCCTGAGATTTGCGCAAACATGTGTTGAAGTTCCATGCAATTTTGCTCCTTCCTGTTGGTTACGCTCATTCTTTATGCTCATCCTGTAAGGTATTCTAATCTGAGTTTGGCATAAGCTTGCCGTCCTCGATTTCCCCAGGGCAACCTTAGCGGATCATTCATTGGTAAAACTGGAACGGAAAATCTCGGAGAACGCGGGTTGAAATAAGCTGACCATCTCGGCAGGTCACTTGGAGCCAAGCGAGAAGTTTTTTGATCTTTAGACAAAAGGGCGAGATTTCTCCTCGCTGCACTTGTCAAAATGACCAATTCCAAACCGGAGCTCACGTTATTTTCGTGCAAATGTAGAGGAGAAGAGAAAAATCTCTTCTCCTCTGGAAAGGGAGTTATGCCTTAATCTTGAAATAGCGCAACATTGCCCAGCCGGCGATCATGGTACCGAGGACGCAGATGATGATATTCCAAGCTGCGGGGATTTTGAGGGCCATCGGAATATAAGCCAAGATCACAGCGATGGGCAGATATTTCCAGCCGCGCAGGATAAATTCTCCCCAAACCGCTCCAAAGACTGCCGGGAGAAGATACTTGTTGAAGGCATCTAACAACCACGGCGGGAAGAACTGTTGGATGTAATTGATCAACAAGGCGCCGAGCAAGATGGCTGGAATACTGATTAAGACGGAGGTTGCTACCCCGATTGTAGCCACCAGCTCGCCTTCGCGAGTTCCTTCCTTGACGCCAGCCACTTCTTGAGCCACAGCAGCACAAGGCACGCGCAAGTTGGAGCCGTTGCCCACCGTGCCGGTCAAGTACCAGCCTGCATTCCCCAAAATTGGGAAATATGCGATTGGCTCACTGAAGTAAAACGGCACAGCGTAGGTCATGGCAAGCGCAAAGCCGCCGACGATCGTTTGCCAATCGGGGAAGACCCCATGAAATAGATAGAGAAAAATTGAGGGCAAAAATAGGGCAAAGAAAATAGCGGTTGAGAAAATCGTCCCCACCCGATGGATGGGTGACAAGTAGTCCTTATCGAAGGCTTTAGGGTCAACTTTGATTTCATGGATAGCGCTCATTTTCTCCTCCTATCCAGCCAAAATTTTGCCGATGAACATGGCAACAAACATGGCAATCCCCAACGCCCACTCTTTCAGGCGGGGAACCTTAATCCAATCGGCAAGTTTGAACAGGAACATTGACAAACCTGCAGCAAGCACTACGGTCACCAGGTGAGGGGTGCTCTTCATGGCATTGCTGATGGAATAATAGCTGAAGATGGCAACCATGCTGGCGCCGGCAATCACCGCCAATAACGCCTGATCGCCGCCGGTGACTTTCTCGCGCAGTTTTCCTAGATAGCGCGTGAAGATCGCTTCCACCGACCACCCCCATCCGGCAATGTTCATGATCAGCACTGCAGCGGCAAAACCCTTGATGGTGAAGCTCGGATCACCAAATTTCTCCCCTGCCGCGATGGCAGCGTTGGAAGCCTGGGCAAGTTCGGTAAACACCGAACCGACTCCAACCCCCTCGCGCTGCCAGGCAAAAGCCGGGCTGATCGCCACGGCAAGGGCAATCATCACAAACACGTTGGCAAGGACTGGCCCCACTGCCGTGATCGCTGCCCCACGGATCATGGCCCTCGTTTGTTCTGCGGTGAACCCCTGGGTGTGCATGAAACGTAAAGCGGTGCGCAAGAAGTACCAAGCCATATATAAGCCCAGTACGGCTGTCACACCGCCGCTAAACCACACCCACCACTCGTTGGCAATTGCCTTCCAATCCATAACGACCTCCTTAGGGTGAAGAATAAGATGTGAGTCACATCTAAGATTCATTGTACAAGTCAAAGTAAATTTGTCAACAAGAAGTGCACACAATTAACACAAAAGTTATCGGACAACCCCTCGGAGTTGTCCTAGCAGGCTATTCCAGAAACAAAGAATGCATTGGGAGGATTTGGCCTGCCAATCTGCCAAGTGGGGCTGTGCCTAGATTGGGGTAGTTACCGATCGGGTCAAGATATTGAGTAAAAGACTGTATAATCATAGATGTGATCTTTAGGACTAGCGATGCTTTTCGGCAACAAAATTTCTTTAGACTCACTTGCTGCTGTCGAAGTCTATCTGAGATAAAGCAAACCATAATGAAAGCGATCAGGCTACTTTCGGTTTTTTCAGCGCAATTGTGGGCTTGCCTGTTTCATCTGGATGGGTTGTTGGTGGGTTTAGCAAGCCCCCTAATGGTTATCGCTTTGGCAGCTTGCCAACCGAAAGCGGAATACACCGTCCAACTATGGACCAATACCCTTCAAGAAGAAAGTGTCTCTCCCATTATCTCAGCGAGTGCTCAGTATCAAATTGGCTATGACCGGCGATTGGAGCCCAAAGATGACCTTCGGCAGTTGGCTTCTCTAGCAAGATGGCTCGAAAGTCAAACCGGATACTCCTTTGGAATTTTGATCGCAAACCCAAACCAATCCATTGCTCAAGCTTTGTGTGAAGGGAAAGCGGATTTTGCTGTTGTTGGAACTGTTTCCTATCTTCAAGCCCATGAATTGTGCGGTGTGCGCATTATGGTGCGAGGGTTGAATTTAGAGGGAAAAGACAACTACCGGGCAGCTATTGTGGTCTCTGCTGAAAGCCAATTAAGCACGTTATCCGATCTAAGAGGGCATTCGTTTGCTTTTGGCGCTTATACTTCGACCCAGGGGCACTTAATCCCGCGTCTAATGCTGAAAAAGGCCGGTGTTGAACTTAGCGAATTCAGCCGCTATGTCTATACCGGTTCCCATACTGCTACAGCCAACGCCGTGTCGAGTCGGCAGGTAGATGCTGGGGCATTGCAAGATACGCTGGCTCTATCGTTAGCTCAGCGGGGGCTCTTGCGTATTCTGGCGCTCTCTGAACCATACCCTTCGAGCGGTATTGTCGTTGCCCCTCAGGTGCCTGCGGCGGTTGTAGAGCAGGTTCAGCAAGCTCTGCTAAGGTTGCAACCGCTCGGAAAAGATGCGGACTTGCTTTATGACTGGCAACGTACAGAGATGCCATTAGGCTTTGTACAAGCCTCGGATGCCGATTATCAAGAGTTATATCAAATCGCTAAACGGATCAGTTTGTTGGAAATGCCATGAAGATGCTTGCAGCGATTGAAAAACGACTGCCACGTCGTTTGACCTCCCGAATCATCTTAGGGGTCGTTGGGATCGTGGTTGGAGCTGGGATGGTAACCACACTGGCAATTAACCAAATTTTAGCTAACAGCTTACGCTCCCAATTGATCCGCAATGGGTTGTTTCTAACCCAATCCCTGGCGGAAAACCTTGCCAATCACCTCGTCGAGGGTAATCTTGCGAGCATCCAGTTGGCTTTGAACAATTTGAAAGATTCAAACCCCGACATCGTCTACGCCTTTGCTTACGGACCCGCAACCCCCATCGTGCATACCTTCAGCGATGGCTTCCCCGCTGATTTGCTGACAATCGATCAAATTTCCTGGCAACGCTCTGGTGGGGTTCTCCTGCTCCAAGCCGAAAATGGGTTAATCTGGGACTTTGCTTTTTATCCTCTCGATGGCGTTCCAGCCGTTCTGCACATCGGGGTAAGCGAGCAACGGATTCTCTCCGAGCAATGGGAGATCACCCGCATTGTGATTTTGCTGACCGTGCTTGGCTGCTTGTTAGCTGCTCTCATGACCTTTGGAATAACGCGCTTGGCGATGTTGCCGCTGGTCGAATTGACGCAGCGAGTGCGCCATTTAGGGAAAGGAAATTATGACCAGCGCATTACGGTTACCCTCGGAGATGAAATTGGTGAGTTGGGACAAGCCTTTAACACAATGGCGGATAACATTCAACATGCGATTGAGCGCCTTAAGAAATCCGAAAGAGGCTACCGAGCGTTACTGACTGCCGCTGGCGAGGTGGGCGAAGGAATTGCCCTGATCGGTGAAAAAGGAGACAAAGAAGGAGAACTCCTTTATGTAAATGAGACCTTCGCGCGCATTTTGGGGTATAACCCTGCCGATCTGATCGGGGTCAACATCTCGGCCGTCTTGCATCCCAATGAATTGCAAGAGACGCAAAAATTTTGGCTTTCACTTCAGGATGCGGCTCCTCATACCGAAACGAAAGAGCTCAAAGTCCTCGACCGTCAGGGCAATCCTCACATTTTAGAAACTTCCAGCACGATTGTCGAATACGAGGAACAACGCGCCATCGCCTGGTTCGCCCGCGATATCACGCAGAGAAAAATGCAAGAAGCAGAATTGCGGTTGCGAAATCGGGAACTCAAGGCGCTCAATACGCTGGCTTTTGCTCTGAATCAACCTTATCAAAAAGATTTTCTTGCCTACGTTCTCCACGAAACCTTACAGGCGCTGGAACTTTCGCAAGGTTGGATCACGGTTATCGAAGAAGACACTCGCTCTGAGGTAGTGGCCTCGGAGGGCATTGATGCCGATACACGAAACCTTCTCGAAGATATATACCGAAACCTGTTTTATCCTTACGAACCGCAACAAGGGATTAGAAAACCTGTAGGTCTGGACAATTTGTGCGAAATTTTCGAGAAGAAAGACACCCCCTTTGGCAACTTAACGGTTCTCAAACCGAAAATTATGGCCGCTAAGCAGGATTGGCAGGAGGGCTATAAAAACCCTGCAATCACATTTCCATCCTTAGAGAACACTCGCCCTGCGGACAATTTATTTGTATCTGTTCCATTGGGTAGTCCGCAAAAACCATTGGGTTTCCTTTGGGTTGCTTTTCCGTCTGACTCGAATATCGAATATCAAATTGGATTGCTTTCCACAATCGCCCACCAAATCGGGATTGTCCTCGAAAATGTGCGTTTGTGGGAAGAACTACAAGAAAAGGAGCGCTTGCGCGCCGAATTACTGCATAAAGCTTTGCAAGCTCAGGAAGACGAACGTTACCGCATTGCCCGAGAGCTTCATGATGAGACAGGTCAATCGCTCAATGCCTTGGTCTTTGGTTTGAAAGCCCTCGAAACTTCTTTGTCCACGGATGTAGAACAAGCCAAAGCCCTTGTTACCCGCTTGAAAGCTGCGGTTGCCGACACCATTCGCGAATTGCAAACTATTATTTATGATTTGCGTCCTACTCTGCTGGATGACTTGGGATTAATCCCGGCTGTGCGGTGGTATGCAGAAACCCGTTTGGAAACATTAGGGATCGAGGTTGTGTGGCAAGTCGATGAATTAAGTACGCGTTTTCCTTCTCAGGTGGAAACCACCTTGTTCCGCATTGCCCAAGAAGCAATGACCAATATTTCAAAGTATGCTCAGGCACGTGAGGTGCGCATTGAGTTAAGAGAGCAAAGGGAGAAAAATCGGGTTCTGTTGTCGATCTGTGATGACGGCATTGGCTTTGATGTCGATCAGGTATTCAAGGAGCCCGTCAGTCTCAATCAAGGTTTGGGGTTGATTGGGATGCGTGAAAGAGCCGAGTTATTGGGTGGAACGCTGGAATGGAGGTCAGCTCCCGGTCAGGGCACTTGTATTGTGGCTAAAATCCCCTTGCCCCAACGAAAGGGAGAGCAAGATGGCTAAGAAGATTCGGATAGTCATTGTAGACGATCATGCTGTTTTGCGGGCAGGCATTCGCGTTCTCTTGGAATTGCAAGCCGATTTTGAAGTTGTGGGAGAAGCCGCTAGCGGTCAGGAAGCCATTCAGCGCGTGCGCGAAACAGCTCCAGATGTGGTGATCATGGATATTGGGATGCCGGGCTTGGATGGGATGACGGCTACCCGGCAGATTAAGGCAGAATTTCCCCAAACCCACATTTTGTTCCTCACCCAACACGAGAATAAAGAATATGTGCTGCCTGGGCTGAAAATGGGCGCTTCGGGTTATGTGTTGAAACGTTCAGAAGGGGACGAATTGATCACCGCAATTCGGACGATCAATTCAGGTGGTATCTTTATTGATCCCGCTATTGCCGGTGTTGTTATCGAAGGGTTACGCAATCCTGAGGAAGTAAACGATGACCCGTGGCACACCCTCAGTGACCGCGAGCGCGAAGTATGTCTGCTCCTAGCTCAAGGAATGACCTACCAACAAATCGCCGAAACGTTATTCATTAGCTCCAAAACTGTTGACTATCACCGCGCAAATATTTTCAGGAAATTGGGGGTTTCTTCTCGGACAGAGCTAACTCGCTATGCAGCCCAGCGTGGCTTGATCCCATAGACTCCCGAAGCTTAGACTAGGAAAACTTCCCTTTTGGACTAGGAAGAACCCTAGTATCCTCTTCCCTCTTTTTTATCTAGAATGTAAATGTAAAAAAAGGCTTCTCCAAGAAGGGCCTAGTTTATCAAACGGTCTAGGAGCTCGCTATTTAACCCGAAAACCCGATCTCACGAAAGGAGAGAATTATGCTCCATGAACTTCTTAGCCTGTTAACAAAAGATCCGCTTAATGAAGTGGCTGCGGGAGCAGAAGCCAAAGAGCCTCTAATCCGAAGTGAACTTGCTCCCCTCCCAGACCTTCCTCCCGGAATTAATGGGGAACTTCACCCGATTCAACGGATGATGAGCGATTTGCGGCGCGCTTTAGCCAAACCCATGAATCAACGGAAATGGGCAATGGTCATTGATCTGAGGAAGTGTACGGGATGTAATGGTTGCAACATCGCTTGCGTCACCGAAAACAAGCTGCCGCCCGGCATTACCTATCGGCCGGTCCTCACGGAGACGCGTGGCACCTACCCAAATGTGACCCGCCGCTTCATCCCGCGACCGTGTATGCAGTGTGAGCGGCCTCCTTGCGTGGATGTGTGCCCGGTGAAAGCAACCTGGAAGAGAGAAGATGGGATTGTCATCATTGATTATGACAAGTGCATTGGCTGTCGCTATTGCATCGTTGCCTGTCCCTATGCCTCACGCGCTTTTGACTCTGGCTTTTTCTATAGCGATTACGGTGGCGGAGAGCGGCAGCCTTATGAAAAATTACCTTCTCCTGAATACTTCGAAAACCGCGTGCGAGTGGAAAACACTTCCCCAATTGGCAATGTGAGAAAATGCCATTTTTGCATTCACCGCATTGAACAGGGCGAACTGCCGGCTTGTACCGTCAGTTGTTTTGGTCATGCTACTTACTTTGGAGATATGAACGACCCCCAAAGCTTGGTCTCCGAATTGATTTCACAGCCGAATGTCATGCTCTTGAAAGAAGAACTCGGCACGAAACCTCAAGTCTTCTATTTAGTATAGGAGTGTCAGATGAGTGCATCCACAAAACCCAATGCAATCTCGCGGCGAGATTTCCTCAAGCTCGGCGCAGCAGGAGCAGCCAGCGCCTTGGTCCTATCGAAATTCGACCATGGCTTCCGTCCGATCTCCTCAGCGCAAGCCAAACGGGCTCTCCAGCAAAACGTGCGCTATGTCAACACAGCTTGTGTTATGTGCCCAGCAGAATGTGGCATTAGAGTTAAGGTGGAAGACGGTATTGCCTCGGCGATTTACGGCAATATTTATGTGCCGATGAACACAAACGGGATATGCGCAAAGGGCGCAGCCGGCATTCAAATGGTGTATAACGTTAACCGCATTAAGTACCCCATGATTCGGGTTGGAGAGCGCGGGGAAGGCAAATTCAAACGCGTTTCGTGGGATGAAGCGCTCGACTATATTGCCGATAGGCTAATTGAATACAAAAAGAAATACGGGGCCGAGTCGGTGATTATGGATGCCGGTGATGTGACCGACCGCGATCCCTACTGGTATCTTTTCCGCGCCTTCGGTACCCCTCATGTGACCGAGCACGGAGCTATCTGTGATACCCCGCGCCGCCATGGCCCAAAACTGTTCTTTGGCGGCAAACGTGTTGAGCCGGATATCATGCGCCCCGTCCTCGTTCGGCAGCCCGATGGCAGCCTGAAAAACGATTACAGTTATCGCACAAAGTTGATTATCTATGCTGGCTGGAATCCATTTACCGCCACGCGGATTAACTACGAGTCGCGCGGCACAGTGGAAGCCAAATTGAACGGCGCCAAAATTATCGTTATTGATCCCGCTCTATCTAACACAGCTACCAAGGCGGATCAATGGATCCCAATCCGAGTCGGAACCGATGCCGATCTGTTTGCGGCAATGTTGCGCTATATCCTTGAGCATCACGACGACAGCAATCCCCTACGTCGCTATATCGACTGGTCGTTCCTCGACTATAGTCAAGGGTGGGAAGAATTCCTCGCCGAATTCAAGTCGTGGTGGAATAAGACCGATCCGATCAACGGCAAGCCGTACTTTACCCTCGAATGGGCTGCCCAACGCACCGACATCCCGGCTGAAAAGATCGCCGAATTAGCGCATACCTTCGGCATTCTCAAGCCAGCCGCCCTGGTATGGGGGATGAATGGGATCGGCCATCATTACAATGGGTATATCGCTTCCATCCTCGGCGTTGCCTTGAATGTGATCACCGGCAACATGGAAGTCCCCGGTGGGGCAATTGATACCGAATTGGTGAAAAGCGATAAAGGTGGTAAGGCAAAAGGAGAGGATTTTGTCAAGCGAGAAGTGACCCGCGTCATCAACGGACAAGAAGTCAGCGGCAAGATCGAAGAGTTGCATATGGATTATTACGGTGATTGGCCGGCTGCCTGGGACGATGTGGTCGGCGATTATCCACGGCGCTTCTTAGAAGGCGTGACCCTCCGCTACGGCCCCTTCCGCGATCATCAATACCCGATTAAGGCCTTCTTCATTCGCACCGGCAATCCGGTTATTACGGGTTCTAACACTCAGGAGTGGATCAAAGCCCTCACGGCTAAGGATGGCGATGAATATCGGGTGGGATTAGTCGTTTATATCGATACCCCCTTCCTTGAAACCGGTTTATACGCCGACGTCATCTTGCCAGAAGCCAGCTACCTCGAGCGCATGAGCCTTTCCGACATCTACCCGAGCCATCAGTTAATTTACCTGCGCGACTTCGTCATTGACAAATTATACGAGTCCAAAACCCAATACGATATCATGATCGCTCTGGCGAAGAAATTATATGAGAAAGGCGACCCGGATATCAAGCCCGAGGACTTTTGGGAGAAATATCCGACCGAAGAGGATTTTTGGAACGAAGCCTTGAAGGTTGCGCCTGGCCGAGCACACTGCGGGGTGCCTTTGCCCTATCCTCAATACCCGGTTAATTATAAACTGATCGGCACGCCGGACTCTCTCGAAGCGGGCAAGGTGACCATCGATGATGAGAAGAAGGTCGTGCAGGGTGAATACGTCACCGTCCAATGGTTGCGCGAACACAATGGCGTGGCGATCTGGCCGATGAGTTGGCATCGTTTCAACAATGGCGGAGTGCTCAAGACCGCTAGCAAAAAAGTTGAGTTTGTCTGGGATTACGAGGTTGAAAAGGACGGTGAGAAGAAACGGCAAGGGCAATATGCTAAATACAACAAACTGATCGAAGCAGCCGGGGAAACACCTTTTGCCATCCGCGAGTTGGGCTGGGAAAAGTATGCCAAAACGTTCTACTGGTTTGAAACTCTGTGGAATCCATATACCAACCCAGAATATGCCAAATTAGCAGAGGAGTATCCCTTCCAACTGATCAGTGGTCGGGTGCACCATGCCATGTCTGGCACCCAATTGGTAGATTGGTTAGGACGTATCCCCACCGAAGATTTATGGGAGCCCTTCAATGACGATCGCACGATTGATGAAGTCATCATCGGTGAAAATGGGCCAACGCCCAGCGGACGAAAAGTGCACATTCCCAAAGGACTGTGGTGTATCGGTGTCATTCAAATGAACACTGCCGATGGGCGAAAATTGGGCTTGCGCAAGGGAGACCTCGTAGAGCTGGAAACTCCTCAAGGCTTCAAGACGCGCGGCAAAGTGAACCTAGTTGAAACGATCCGTCCCGGTGTGTTGAGACTTCCTCTTGGCGGCGGTGGACGGTTTAGCCCTGGCCTGGGATTGACCTACGACTTTCGGGATATTTCGCCCAATGCCAATGACCTGACCGATCCTTCCCATCATTCTCCAATTATGGGAATGCCCTTGTATGCCGATGTGATGGTCAAGGTGAAGAAACTATGAGTCAGAGGGATTACCTTGAAACTCGCCTGACAATTTATGCGCTTCTAAGGCAACTGTTTCAATACCCGATTGGCACAGAAGCCCTAATCGCCGCCCGAGAACTTTCCTTGCCTGAGACGCACCCGCTTTATCGGGAATGGAAAAACTTGCAAAGTTCCATTCCAGCCGATATTAACCCGGACTGGGAGGAGCAATTGCGGATTGAAATGACGCGCCTGCTGGAGGGGCCGGGCAGGACCCCCGCTCCTCCCTATGCCTCTTTCTATTTGGATGGGATGCGACTTATGGGTTATCCGGCTAGGCGAGCACAACAAACGTATCTGGAGTACGGCGTTCTTCCAGAGGCCTCTGGGCTTCCTGCCGATCACCTTGCGACTGAGTTGGGCTTCCTGGCTTATTTAGCCGAACAGGGGTTAACCTTGGAGTCGGATCCAAAGCCGTTCCAAGTGAGCCTAGCCTTTCTTCAGGAGCAAGTTCAGCCGTGGGTGACATCCTTTTGCGTTGCCTTGGAAAATGCTGCCCAAGAAGCGTTTTTCATCCGCCTTGCCCAATTTACTCGAGCCTATCTTGAAGAGGATGCAACTTGGTTACAGACTGTGCTAGCGAACGAATACACTCATTGATTTTTCGGTAAAGGAGCAGAGTGCCATGAAAACTGCGGAAAAAATTCTCTGGGCAATTGCCCTAGTTGGTCTTGTTATCGGCCTCTTCGGCCTCTTCAACCGCATCAGCGGTGGACACCTCGTGGCAGCTTATAACACTTATGTGCCTTGGGGGCTGTGGATCGCCGTCTATGTGACCATGATCGGCATCTCGGTAGGTGCTTTTCTGGTCGCCAGCTTAGCTTATGGGTTCTCCGTCAAGGCAGTGCAAGGGATAGGTCAACTGTCTCTCCTGGTGGCTTTGGCGGCCCTTGTTGGCGGATTGGTAGCCGTCTGGGTGGATTTAGGACATCCGGCGCGGCTGTTAAGTTTGTTTTTCTCGACTAGCCCCACCTCCGTGATGGGATGGATGGCGTGGTTCTATGCCCTGTATGGGATCATCCTAGTGGTTATGCTCTATCTTAGCTACAAGCAGCCTGAGAGTCGCCTGTTACGCTGGCTCGGATGGTTCGGTTTGCCTTTCCTAATTGTCTTTGGTGGAGCAGAAGGCTCCTTGTTTGGGGTCGTGAGTGCTCGGTCGCTATGGGAATCTGGGCTGACGCCAATATTGTTCTTGGCTGAAGGCGCTTTTAGTGGGGTTGCGTTGGTGCTTTTCCTGAGTGTGCTTTTCGGTAATCAAGAGCCGCTGCCGTTTCTGCGCCGCCTAACGATCGCTTTTTTGTTAGCGGTTGTAGTTCTGGAATTGGCCGAATATCTGACCATCCTTTATGCCAATATTCCAGCCAAAATCAGTAGCCTCCAGTTGGTGCTGTTTGGACCGTTCTGGTGGGTGTTCTGGGTCTTCCACATCGGACTTGGATTACTGCTGCCCCTGATCTTGTTGGGTGCTTTCAAAGAGAATGCGGTAGCACTCGCAGTAGGTAGCATCCTAGCCGCATTTATGAGCTTGACCACAAAATTAAACCTAGTCATCCCAGCTTTGGTCGTCCCCGAATTTGAGGGATTATCGAGCGCTTATGTTGGGCCGGGTTTGGACTTGAACTATTTTCCCACCCCTACCGAATGGCTCGTATCGGTTTTTGTGGTTTCACTGGCAGCCGTATTGTTCCTGACCGGGAAACGGGTTCTCGTTCCTAAGGGCAACTGATGGCCGCAACGCTGGCAAAAGCGCCCCAGTTGCTCCTAAGCCGAGTTTGCTGTTCCGAAAGGAGTCCATCATTCAGTGTGCGAAAAGCTTTACGGAGGTGGTGTCCACGCAAAAATTGTAGGACAACTCAATGAGTTGTCCTACAAAGCAATGTTGCCAACAACTTTTGAGTGCATACCGGAGGTGTTGCGAGGAACCTAGTTGTGTTATAATCAGTTTAGTCTCTCCGAAGCCTGATCGCCTAAACGGGTCAAACCGCAAGGCAACAGGACAGTAAGGTGAGCAACCCTCGCCTTACCGGGTAAAGTGCGGAAACGCCTTTGCCTCCCGTTCCCCCCTTCTTTGAAGGGTGAGGACTTGGAAAGGAGAACAAGCCTATCGCCACTACCTAAAGGCTGTCTCCTTTCGCGAAGACAGCCTTTTATTTATCCTTACATCGTGGAGAAGAATATGCAACGACTAACCTATTTTTCCCTTCTGATCTGCCTGCTTCTGGCGGCGTGTGGTTCACCTAGTCCCTCCGCCCCTCAAGCGCCGGCAGCGACCGAAGCACCAACACCTTATCCGATGCCTGCCGAAAATCAAGCGAGTTCTGTGCAACAGGCAACGCCTTACCCCGAGCCGCTCTCGCCAGTCACTTCTTTTACTGTGCAAGACGCCCTAGGGCGAGAAGTGTCATTCTCGACTCCACCGCAACGGATTGTGATTGCCGGCAAAGCGCTCTTCATGCTGGCAGATGCCGTGTATCTTTTCCCAGAAGCAAAAGAACGGATTGCTGCTCTAGGGAGTGCCGGGCAAGGCAGCGGCAACTTCATTTCCTTGATCGACCCTCAATATGAGCAAAAAGCCACTCTGGCGGGCGATGCCGGAGCGGAGCAAATTGCAGCTTATCAGCCCGACCTAGTCTTGCTGAAAAGCTACTTAGCGGAGAGTTTAGGCAAACCCATTGAAACCCTGGGTATCCCGGTCGTCTATCTCGATTTGGAAACCCCCGAGCAGTACTGGCGTGATCTGAACACCCTAGGGCAAATCTTCGGGCAGCCGGAACGTGCCGAACAAATTAAGGCCTATTACCAGCAAAAGTTAGCCCAAATCCAACAAACCGTGCAGGGTGCCCAAAAACCAAGAGTCCTGATCCTGCAATATAGCGATAAAGATGGCAAAGTGGCTTTCAATGTTCCGCCGCAAAGTTGGATGCAGACGATTCTGACCGAGCTCGCCGGCGGTGAACCGCTGTGGAAAGAAATTGAACTGGGCAAGGGCTGGACTCAGGTTTCCCTTGAACAGATTGCCGCTTGGGATGCAGACAAAATTTTCATTATTTCCTATTTCCGCAATGTATCCGAAGTTGTTGCCGAACTCAAACAAGACCCGCAATGGCAAGCCATGCGCGCCGTCCAACAAGGTAATCTCTACGGTTTTGCCGGCGATCTCTATAGCTGGGATCAACCCGATGTGCGCTGGATTTTAGGCTTAAGTTGGTTGGCGGCCCGCATACATCCTGAACTTTTCCCGAATTATGATGCGGTGCAAGAAGCCAAGGAGTTCTATCGAACCCTTTATGGCTTGGATGAAGCCTTTGTCAACGAGAAGATCATCCCTACCTTTAAGGGAGACCTCCCCTAATGACTGATAGTCAAGCTCTTTTAGCCGTGCGGGCAACCAGCTTGTACCGCCAAAAGATGCTTTGGGCTTTGGGCATCGGGTTGATCGTCCTGTTCTGGATCTCCCTACTGCTCGGACGGTACCCTGCGCCGGGCTTGATCTCGCTCGAACGGTTAATGAACGATGAGTTGGCTGCCCGCTTGGTCTTTCAACTGCGCTTGCCTCGTCTGCTAAGCGCCTTGTTCTTGGGCATGTCGCTTTCAGCGGCTGGATTAGTATTCCAACTGTTGTTCGGCAACCCTTTGGTTGAACCGGGCTTTTTGGGCGTTTCGCAGGGAGCGGCTTTCGGCGCTGCCCTTTCAATTGTCTTTTTCTCTTCCAAAGCCGTGGTGGTGCAGACCAACGCCGCCTTGTTCGCCTTAGCGGGCTTGGGATTATCTTACTTGCTAGCCCGCCGCTTGCGTTACGGTGGTTGGATTTTGCGCTTGATCTTAGCCGGCATTGCCATTTCGGCTTTCTTTTCAGCCGGTGTGGGGCTATTGAAAGCCCTTGCTGACCCGCTCAGCCAACTGCCCGAAATCACCTTTTGGCTGTTGGGTGGTCTGGCAAGTCTCACTTGGCAAAAGTTCTTCTCGATCTTACCTCTCTCAATCAGTGGGCTAGCAGTGCTTCTACTCTATCGGTGGCGGCTGAACGTGCTATCTTTGAGCGATGAAACGGCCTTCTCACTGGGCACTGCCCCGCATCGCGAGCGGGCATTCTTGATTGTGGCAGCCGTCCTGCCCACGGCGGCTTTGATCTCGGTGGCGGGGATGGTCGGTTGGGTAGGCTTGATCGTGCCGCACCTCGCCAGGCGCTTGTTCGGGGCAGAGGCACGCTTCAGTTTGCCCGGCGCCATGCTGATCGGCGGTTGGTTTGTGATCTTCTGTGACAATTTGGCGCGCACCCTGCTGAACGGCGAAATCCCGTTGGGCATTCTAACTTCGCTCATCGGGGCAGTGACTTTCCTTGCTTTGCTGAGCGTACAGGGCAGACAATGGCAGCGTTGAACGAACCCTGCTTGAGTTTTGAGCAAGTGAGCTTCCGCTATGAAACCGGCGCTCAGAGGGTGCTGGCCGAAGTCAGTTTCACCCTCCCTGCCCATCAAGTGACCATCCTGTTTGGGCCAAACGGTTGCGGCAAAACCACCTTGCTTTACCTCACCTTGGGGTGGCTTCAAGCGGAGAAGGGGACAATTTGGGTGGATGGACGCCCGCTTGCAAGTCTTAACCGCCGTGAACGCGGGCGTTTCATGGCTCTTGTGCCTCAAAGTGAGTACGTTTCTTTCGAGTATAGCGTCTTGGAATACGTCTTGCTGGGACGCGCCCCTCACCTGCCCAACCTAGGGGAACCAGGCGAGGGCGACGTTGCAATTGCCTTGGGCGCCTTACGGCGGGTCGGGATTGAACACTTAGCCCATCAATCCATCCGCGCTCTCAGCGGCGGGGAACGCCAATTGGTGCTCATCGCTCGCGCCCTTACCCAACAGCCGCGCTTGCTTTTGCTCGATGAACCGACAGCTCATCTGGATTTGCAGAATACCTACCGCTTGGTCGAGGTTGTGCGCGAGCTGAAGCGCCAGGGAATGACGATCTTCATGACTTCTCACGACCCCCAAGTGGTCTTAGCGCTTGCCGATCAGGTGATCATTTTACGCCAAGGCAAGGTCTTCCGCCAGGGAACGCTGGATGAAGCCTTTACGGGTGAGGTGCTGCAAGCGGTTTATTCGATTCCCTTGCAGATTGTTGCCGTGGATGGAAAGAAGACTCTCCAATGGCTATAAAGCACAGCAACTTTTGGCTGGTGGTGGGAGATAGCGGCAGCGGTAAGACTACCTTCTGCCAAGGTGTGGTCGCTGCTGCCCGTCAAAGGGGCGTCAAAGTGCGTGGGTTGCTTTGTCCAGCCCGCTTTGAGGGTGGACAAAAGGTCGGAATCGATGCCCTCGATTTGAGCAGCGATGAGCGCCGCCCCTTGGGCTGGCACTTCGCACTGGGGGAGCAGCCATGGTTTTCATCCTCGCCTCTCAAGGTCGGAGAATGGCTGCTTGACCCTAGCGCAATCGAATGGGGGAATCGGGTCTTCAAGCAGGCAATTCCTTGCGATCTATTGTTGGTGGATGAACTGGGACCCTTGGAGTTCATCGAAGGCAAGGGTTGGCAAGCTGCCTTTGAAGCATTGGATAGTGGTAAATTTCGTCTGGCGTTGGTCACCGTGCGGGAGAGCTTACGGCACAGCGCGCAGCGTCGCTGGCAGATTGAAGGCGAGATTCAGTTGGCGAAATACATCTCCCCTCAGGCAGCATTCGAGAGCACAATGGATAAACTCTGGCAATCTCTGGGCATTGCAAACGATCCAAGGGCATAGCAAGTGCTTTCGTCATTTCGACGCGCGCAGCGAGACATTCGCATTTGTCATTTCGACGAGCGCAGCGAGGAGAAATCTTGTAAAGACTTCTAGCTGCGCTCGAAGTGAAACGTCAAGGTGAGTGGCTTATCCCTAGGGCTTTTCAAAAACCTAGTGTTAGGCTCTTTTCGGAACAGCAAGCTCCGCTTAGGACAAACCCTTGCACCCTCATCCCCAACCCTTCTCCCTAAGGGAGAAGGGAGAAAACGCCCCCCTCTCCCCTTGTGGGAGAGGGGCCGGGGGTGAGGGCTTCCCTCTCCCGCTGGGAGAGGGGCCGGGGGTGAGGGAACGTCTCAAGCAAACCAAATCCGCAAGAAAGGGACAAAGAGATTCGATGATTGAAAAGCCCTGTAGTTTCCTAACAAAACTGGAAAGCTCATCTACCCCAAAATACAGTATCATTGAATTGCGTGCATGACGCGAAAAGTTTAGGGTTCAACCGATCTGAAGCCTATGTCCTTACGCAAAAGGGCGATCCTCCTGATTGCCATCACCAACTTGCTTCTGGTAGCCATCCTGTATGGAGTTTTTGCGCAGAACTGGTTTGACACTATCGAAAGATTCGAACGAAGCGCCATCCAACGCGACTTAGTTTGCATTGAAAATACTCTTGCCCGCGAACTTGACAACCTCAGTGCCACCACCGCCGATTGGTCGGCTTGGGATGAGACTTATCAATTTGTTCAAGACTATAATCCCGCCTATGTCGAGTCTTACCTGAGCGAAAATACCTTCGCCATCCTCTCGCTTGACCTGATTGCCATTGTTGCCTCGGATGGTACGATTGCTTACGCCCGATTCTTCGACTTGCAAAACGGGAGTTTTTATCCTTTATCGCCTGAGGTTCGTGAGGAATTCACTTCAGATAGCCCTTTACTAAATCACCAGAGTCCAGATTCCGAGGTCAAAGGCATCTTACGCGCAAACGATCGTTATTACCTGGTTGCCGCGCGCCCTATTCTTACCAGCTCTCATGAAGGACCTATCCGCGGCGCAGTGATCTTCGGGCGCTTGCTCAATGAAACGACCGAAGCAGCTCTTGCCCAACAAACGCAAACTTCCCTTCATTTATTCCCCATTGAGGAAGCATCTACCAAACCGAAGTTGCAAACTATCTTGGCTCAAATGGGTGTTAAATCCCCTCAATCCACCGCAGAGGAGCAAAGCTCCAACCGCAACTTTTTCTCCATTTACCCCCAAGTTGTCGAAGGCTATTTGCTCCTAGAGGATCTCCACCATTCCCCGGCGCTGTTGCTAGTCGTTGAGCGTCCGCGCCAAATCTTCCAATCAGCCCTACGAAGCATTCTCCTCAGTGCCTTGGCGCTTTTTTTCGCCTCTGCGGCCTTAATCCTGTTGCTGGTGCGCGGCATCGATCACACAGTACTGAAACGTCTATCTGCACTTCAAGCCACCATCCACCGTGTCGCCTGGCGAGGCGATCTCTCTTTCCGCCTTGAGGACAACTTGGGCGATGAGCTTAGCCAGCTTGCGCATGATTTCAATCAGATGTTAGAAAGCTTGGCTCAGTCGAAAGCCGCTTTACAACATGCCCAAGCTGAATTGATAGAAAAAGCAGCCCAATTGAGCGAAATGAATCAAACCTTGCAAGCTGAAATCGAAGAACGGCGTCAAGTAGAGTTTGCCCTGCGCCAAAGCGAAGCGCGATATCGTCATTTGGTGGAAAATATACCCGTTGGGCTTTACCGCACGGACAAAGAAAATCGCCTCATCGACGCCAATCCAGCCTTTTTGCGCCTGTTTGGCATTTCAGGAGGGGAAGTGCCATCTGAGTTGAATATCCGTGATTTTTTGGTTGATCCGCAAGACCTCGAGCGGGAAAATGAACTGGTTGACCATGAGGGAGTGGTACGCGGTTATGAATTGCAAATTCGCCGTCCGGATGGCAGCACGGTATGGGTGCGGGATACCTTCCAAGCCGTCTTTGACGAACAGGGCGACCTCCTATACTACGAAGGCAGCATCGAAGACATCCGCCATGAAAAACATGCCGAACAGATCGAAAAAGCCCTCTTCGAGATCACCCAAGCCGCTTTGCTTTGCCCCTCGCTGGATGACCTTTTTGCTCGCGTGCATCAAATTGTCTGTAGTCTAATGCCTGCCCAAAACTTCTACATCGCCCTTTATGACTCCCAACAAGATCAACTGTGCTTCCCCTATTTTGTCGATCGATGCGACCCTCAACCCTCACCCCGCCCGCTCAGCAAGGGATTGACCGACTACATTATCCGCCATCCAAAGCCATTACTGGTCGATGCGGCCGAGTTCGAGCAAATGGCAGCGAGCGGAGAAGTCGAGCTCATTGGGGCTCCTTCCATCGACTGGATGGGTGTTCCGTTGATCAATGCCAGTGGAGAGGCTTTCGGAGCGATGGTTGTCCAAACCTATGACGAAGGAACACGCTATACCTACGGCGATCTGAATGTACTGAGCGTCATCTCTAGCCAATTTGCCCTTGCTATCGAACGCAAAGCCGCCGAAGAGGAGGTCAAACGCCAACAAACGTTTCTCCGCCAGATTATCGACATCAGTCCCAGCCTGATTTTCGTCAAAGATCGGCATAGCCGTTATGTTCTTGCCAACCAAGCCCTCGCCGAAATCTACCAGACCAGCATAGAAGACATCCTCGGTAAAACCGATGCTGATTTCAGTTCCAGACCCGAAGAAGTCGAACTCTATCACCGCAGCGACCGAGAAGTGATCGAAACTTTACGGGAAAAAGTTCTCCCTGCCGTTCCTCTCACCGACCCCAAAGGTCGGAAGCGCTGGTATTACACTGTCAAGCGGCCCCTGATTGGCATCTTTGACGATGTACATGTGCTCGGCGTCTCTACCGACATCACCGAACAAAAACTGGCAGAGGAAAGGTTATCCTACAACGCTTATCATGACGCCCTAACCGGCTTGCCCAACCGCCTCTTGTTTACCGACCGCCTCGAACATCTCCTAAATCGCACCAAACGCCAAACTAGCCGAGAATGGTTTGCCGTCCTGTTCTTAGATTTAGACCATTTCAAAACGGTTAACGACACGCTTGGGCATGTTTTGGGCGATCAATTGTTGGCAATGGTCGCCAAACGGCTGCAACACGTCTTGCGAGGATCAGATACCATCGCCCGCTTTGGTGGCGATGAATTCGTTATCCTTTTAGAGGATTTGGCTACAACGAATGATGCCACTCGAGTCGCCGATCGTATCCTTACCGAGCTATCCCATCCCGTTAATTTAGCCGGCCACGAAGTTAACGTCAGCGGCAGCATCGGCATTGTCTTGAGTGCCCCGGACTACACCAAGTCCGAAGAGATGCTGCGTGATGCCGATATTGCCCTATATCGCGCGAAAGCCTTGGGGCGCAACCGCTATGTCATTTTCAACACGGAGATGCGCGCTTCGTTCGTGCACCATGTAGAGATGGAAAAGGACTTGCGTTTTGCCATCGAAAATGGTCAACTCGAGTTGCATTACCAGCCGATTTCTGACATGGATAGCCAACGGGTGATTGGTTTCGAAGCCCTCTTGCGCTGGCGTCACCCCGAAAAGGGGCTGATTCCGCCCTCCGAGTTCATCCCCTTTGCTGAAGAAACCGGGCTCATTATCCCCTTGGGGGCTTGGGTATTACGCCAAGCCTGCCGCCAAGTGAGTGAGTGGCAAGCTCGCTATCCCAGCGATCCGCCACTGACGGTCAGCATCAACCTTTCCAACAAGCAATTCTCCCAGCCGGATTTGTTCGAGCAAGTGGAAGTGGCTTTACGAGAAAGCGGCCTCCCCCCAGCCTGCCTCCAACTGGAGATCACCGAAAGCGTGATCATGGAAAACGCCGAGTTAACCATTGCCACCCTCGAACGCTTGGCCGCTATGGGAGTGAAAATCCACATCGATGACTTCGGCACCGGTTACTCTTCGTTAGCCTATTTGCACCTTCTGCCCATCCACGCCATCAAAATTGACCGTTCCTTCATCAGCGGGCAATCCGCTGAAGGCAATGGCATAGAGATCGCCAAAACGATCATCAACCTTGCTCATGATCTCAAAATCCATGCCATTGCCGAAGGGGTGGAGACCCAACCCCAGTGGGAAGCCTTGCGAGAGTGGAATTGCGAATACGCCCAGGGGTACTTAATTGCCCAAGTTCTCGATGCCCATCAAGCTGAGGAGTTTCTCCGTACCTCACTGTGCGTGAGCAAGTAGGAACCGCTTGCAGACAGGGCTTTTTCTCTGCTTTTACCCCTTATGGCACGCTTTCTCTTTGCTTTTAGGACGCCTTAGGTGATGAGATGCCTTTTGCCTGCGATTGAGCTGGATGTTCTTCAAGAGGGTCAGTGGGTGCTCTGAAAGAAGCGAAAACACCCTTTTTGCTGTTTTGCGCGATACATTGCCACATCGGCGTGTTTGACCAACGTTTCCCGATCCTCGCCGTGGTCAGGGTAAATGCTAATGCCGATGCTGGCGCTGAGTCGAAAGAGCTGCCCGCCTAACTCCAAGGGCTGACCGATCGCCTGTAAGACTTTATTTGCCACAATGCTGCAGCTTTCTCGATTCGCAATTGCTTCTAACAGGATGGTGAATTCATCCCCGCCTAAACGAGAAATCGAATCGCTTTTGCGCACACAGCTTTGTAATCGCTCGGCTACAGCCACTAGGGCTTGGTCTCCCCAAGCATGTCCTAGGGTATCGTTGATCTCCTTGAAGTTATCCAAATCCAACAACAAGATGGCTGCCTTCCACTTTTCGGAATTGCCAGCCTTTGCGCGGCGAGAGCGAATCAGAGCCTGTTCCAAACGGTCGTGGAAGAGCTCGCGGTTAGGCAAGCGGGTTAAGGGATCATGGGTCGCCAAAAATCGCAGGCGTTCTTCGGCTTGCTTGCGGGTTGAGATATCCGCAAAGATGGCAATATAGTTTGAGATACGCCCTTTTTCATCTTTTACTGTGCTGATGGTTACCCACTCTGGGTAAACTTCGCCATCCTTGCGGCGGTTCCAGATTTCCCCTTGCCAAGCGCCGGTCAGGGAGAGCGAATGCCACATCTGGTGGTAAAACTCTGCATCCCGTTGATCGCAGTGAAACGCTAGGGCATCTTTACCGACCACTTCCGCAGCACTGTATCCGGTAATTTCAGTAAAAGACCGATTGGCGAGCAGGATGCGTCCCTCTGCGTCGGTAATAAAAATCCCTTCGGGCGTCGTTTCAAACGCCTGAGCAAGTAAGTTTTGGTGTCCTTCGCGCTGCCGGCGGGCCTCAAGGTCTTGAAGAGTTACGAGGTAAACTTGTCCATTGGTGCTATAAGCCGCTTGGACAGCGATCTCGAGCTGGACGATTTCCCCATTTGGGCGTGAATGTTCGATGGTTTGAAACTGCTTCACCTCAAGAGGATAGGGAAAAGGTTCCTCAAACAGTCGCTGCACAGGAATGCCGAGCACAGCCTCAGCGCTTTGATTGGCAAACAAGACTTGTCCCGCTTCGGTGACGAGCAAAATTGCTTCGTGGGGGAAAGGGGCAACCGCCGGGATGAATCTTTGATGAGGATGTTGGATACGAGACAGGGTCATAACGTAACTGAAAGAATTATACATAAAAATATCCTTGTTGGCAAAAAATGGCTGACTTTTTTGGGTTCATTGGTGAGGAAAATCAAGCTGTCTTCGGGTGATGCAAGTTTCATGCCCAGGGTTGCAGTACTCTTTTGTCATTTCAACACGCGCAGCGAGGAGAAATCTTATCGATTCGGATGAGAAGACTTCTCGCTGCACTCGAAGTGACACACCAAGCTGGTCAGTTTCAGAGGAATCCTTAATTGTTATTTTTGCCCCTTGACCGCTTCTTGCAGATTCAGCCTGCTTGAAAGGTTCCCTCACTCCCCAGCCCCTCTCGTGTCCACGCAAAAGTTGTAGGACAACTCATTGAGTTGTCCTACACAGCAATGTTGCCAACAACTTTTGAGTGCGAACGCCCCTCTCCTAGGTGTGTCATAAACGTTCAACATCGGTTACAATCCTTATGAACCTAAATTTCGGAGGGAGCTTCACCATGATCAACTTAGGATTTTTTCTCATCCTTCTCATGGCGCTTGTGGATTGGTATGCAGTTTTCCGCGATCTCTACCGCCTACGCTATCTCACCAAGCCACTTGTGTTGATCCTGCTGATTGTGTGGTTCACGCAAAGCGGTGGCTGGCAAGGGAGCGGTATGTTCTTCGGGGTGGGACTGGTCTTTTCGCTCTTCGGGGATATTTTTCTGCTCAAGGGCTTGCTCAAAGCTCGCCCGGACTTCTTTCAATGGGGCTTGGTCTCCTTCTTGGTAGCCCAAGTTTCGTATGTGATCGGCTTTAACCAACCACGCCCTTTGCTTTCGCTGCCTACTTTGGGAATCATCGTTGTCGTTGCGCTGGTGGGCTTTTTCAACGGCGGACGGTTGATTCGAAGTTTGAACACCAAGCCGAGCAACCAGAAATTGGTGCTGCCCGTGACGGTCTATATGATTGCGATCAGCCTTATGCTGGCTTCTGCCCTGAATACCCTCTTGCGCAGCGATTGGCTCGCCCCCGCCGCACTACTGGCTGCGCTCGGAGCAACCCTTTTTTACGTTTCTGACTCAATACTCGCCCACGATGAATTTAGCCAACCTATTCGCACGGGTGAAATGCTGGTCACCGTAACCTATCATTTGGCGCAGTTTGCCATCATTGCCGGCTACCTCATGCACGGTGTCCCGCTGTGGATCCCTTATTGAGCGGCAGCTTACCCACATGGATAGAGACGTTGCAGGTAACGTCTTTATCCAGTAGCAGTGAATTGACGACGCTTAGCGGCGGCGCCTTTGGCGATAGACCGGTGGCGCATCTAGGGGCCCTAGAGAGGATCCGCCGCTCAGCCGAAAAACCAGGGCATATAGAATCGTCAGCACCCCAAACCCTAGCACCATCAACACTGACCCAATCAGCAGATTAGCGTAAAGGTGCGGGATCGGCGGAAGCGGTACAAAGGGAAGACGCACGGTCGTCATCAGTTCGGGGGGCATGAAAATCCAGCGGCTGAGGAGGTTTGACTCAACGAGGAGCACTGCCCCGGCATAAGACATGACCGGGATAATGACAAACAGTACGCAGCCAATGCCCCGCCAAATTGGATGCACCGTCCAGGGGCGCTCTTTGGGAGGTGGACGACGGTCGAAACGGGCGTATTTGCTCATGGGTCTCTCTGTTCGGCAAAACCCTCCCGCCGGGCAACCAAGCGGGAGGGGCGATTGAACTAGGTCGTTTGCGTCATTTGGGCAGCCTTCTCGATGGCGCGCACGATGGAATAATATCCCGTGCAGCGACACAGGTTGCCGCTAATTGCCCATTGGATGTCTTCGCGGCTGGGTTGGGGCTTTTCTTCCAGCAGTTTGGCAGCCGACATCAGAAAGCCGGGCGTGCAATAGCCACACTGCACAGCGCCCTCCTCAATAAAGGTACGCTGCACCGGGTGGAGTTGCTCACCCTGCGCCAGCCCTTCGATGGTCACAATCTGGGCGCCATGGGCGCGAGGAGCCGGAACGAGGCAAGACATGACGGCTATCCCATCCAAGAAGACTGTGCACGCGCCGCATTCGCCTTCGGCGCAGCCTTCTTTTGTCCCAGTCAGACCGACATCTTCCCGCAGAAAACGCAACAAGGTTTTATGGGAAGCGCCACGCACGCGATATTCTTGCCCATTTACAGTGGTGACAATTTCATCTTGGCGTTGATGTTCCACCGAAGCTTCTAGGGCGGGGGCATGCCCCTGAAACTCTTTGCCCCACAGCAAAACCGGGTCAGAAGGCACCGCTTGTGTCTCCGCGCCCTGAGCGATCTGGCGCAGCGCCCGTGCAACGCACACCCGCACCATCTCATAGCGATAGTCGGCCGAACTGCGCACATCATCGATTGGGCGCGCTGAGCGCTGGGCAAGACGGCTAACTTCTTCGATGGTCTCTTCGGTGAGGGTCTTGCCGATTAAGGCTTGTTCAGCTTCGCCGGCATGGACGATGATCGGCGTCACCGCCCCCAAGGTGATGGCGGCGTGTTGAACACGCCATTCAGAGATGGGCTTTGAAGGCTGCACCTCTTCAAAGGTTACGACCACAGCCGCATTGACCACCGAAATTGCCTGGGCTTTGCGCAAGCCGAGTTTGATAAACGTGCCGCGCTGATTTGACTGCAGGGCTGGGAAGGAAATATCCACCAGCATCTCATCGGGACGCATGACGGTTTGGCGCACCCCTTTGTAAAACTCGGTCAGCGGCACGATGCGTTCGCCTTGGGTGGAGAGCAAAGTCACCTTGGCATTCAAAGCCATCAGGGGTGGAATGGTGTCGTTGGCTGGTGAAGCGGTGATCAGGTTGCCAGCCACCGTACCGCGATTACGGATTTGTGGCGCGCCTACCTCCCACGCCGCTGCCACCAAGGGAAAAGCGCGTTCTCGCAACAACTTCGAGGCAACGCAGTGGTTATGCGTCACCATGGGGCCAAGGTGAATCACGTCATCTTCGTCCAAGAGAATTTGATCCAACTGCGGTATGCGGGTAACATCGATCAGGGTCTCAATGCCGCGGCGCACTTGGCGTTCAATCTCGAGGATCAGGTCGGTTGCGCCAGCAATAATGCGGGCTTTTTCTTTTTCCTTTGCCAAAATTTGGATGGCTTCGTCCAGAGAGGTTACACTAACATAATGCTGCCACATTGTTCACTCCATTTCGATAGATTTTTCCGGTACCTTTAAGAACATCCTTCCGCCGTGACCGCCATTGCGCAGCATGATGATCTCCGCTAGGATACTCACAGCAATTTCCTCTGGCGTCTCGGCGTTTAATTCTAATCCCATTGGCGAAATCACGCGCTCTAAAAATTCCTCTTTTATTCCGTTTTCAAGCAGCCTTTTGCGAGTGGTTGCCCAACGGCGACGGGAGCCGATCACGCCAATATAAGCGGCCGGGCTTTCCAAGAGCGCTGGCAACCCCTGCACGTCGAGATCGGCGCCGCGCGTGGTCAGCACCAGATAGTGCCACGGGGTAATTTCCATCCGTTGGGGCAATTCTGACAGCGGACAGAGGTGGTATTCGTCGGCGTTGGGGATAAAGTCGGGGTTGCAGAACTCTGGGCGGTCATCCCATATTGCCACGCGAAAACCCAGCCAGCGTGCCAGAAAGGCGACCGCTTTACCGACATGCCCTGCCCCCACGACAACCAGCGTGGGCTTGGGGTTGATCGGCTCAACATAAATTTCCACTTGTCCGCCACACACGCCCGGATCGCCGCGGGCTGGGTCGGTCATGCTGTACGAGAGATAGCGCGGCAGGGCTTCTTGGATGGCTTGCTTGGCTTCTTCGATTACGCGCCGTTCCATTTCTCCGCCGCCCACCGTGCCGAGAATGCTCCCATCTGGGTAAACCAACATTTTGCTGCTGGTGTGGCGCGGTGTGGAGCCCTGACTGCGCACCACCGTGCAGAGGGCTGCAGGACGGTTCTGACGCTCCAGTTCTACGATCGCCTCATAGATGCTAGTCATGTCGTCTGCTCCTGCTGCAGGGCTTGGAGGGCGCGCCAGACTTTCTCCGGCGTGATGGGGTTGTCGTCGATGTTCACCCCGCAGGCATCCAAGACAGCGTTGCCCACCGCCGGTGCGACCCCATCCATCGGGATTTCTGCCACAGCCTTGACGCCCATCGGATGGGAGGGCTCAAAAGTTTCGACAAAGATGGTCTCCAGTTCGGGCATTTCATGGGCTTGGAAGATGTGGTAATGGCGCAAATCGCGCTCGCGGGCGCGCCCCTGATCGTCATAACGCATCTCTTCGCAGACGGCGTAGCCAAGGGCTTGGGTCATGCCGCCTTCGATTTGGCCCGAAGCTGTCAGCGGGTTGACAATCACGCCGCTATCCACCGCCATCACCAGTTTGTCCACCGTCACCTGACCCGTTTCAATGTCCACGGTTACCTCGGCAAACTGGGCGGCAAACGGTGGCGGAGAGACCGGCGAGTAGAAGGACGCCACGCCCATGATTTGCTCTTGGTCTTCGTGGTGTAAGGCATTGAGGGCAACCTCTGCCAGCGAAACGCTGCGCCCGTCAGGGGCAATGACCTTGCCTTCTCGCAGCACAAGCGCTTCAGGATTGACTTCTCCTTTGCCGTTAGTGCCTTTGTTGAGCATTCTTGCTGCCCGCAGGCGGATGCGTTCGGCAACCTGCTGGGCAGCTTTTACCACGGCTGCGCCGGAGATGTAGGTGGTGCTGGAGGCATAGGCACCTTTGTCAAAGGGCGTGAAATCGGTATCAGAAGAATAGACGATCACATCCTCAAGTTCAACGCCCAGCACTTCGGCAGCCATCTGCGCTAAGACCGTATCCGAGCCGGTGCCAAGATCGGTGGCGCCAATTAACAGATTGAACGAGCCGTCGTCATTCATTTTGATGCTGGCGCCGCCCATGTCCAAATAAGGGATCGCTGTCCCTTGCATCACCAGCGCTACGCCGATGCCGCGGCGCAGGTGCGGCTTGCCCGGCACAACCTGCCATTCTGGATTACCGAACTTTTGATCCCAACCGATGGCGGCTTTACCCTGACGGACGCACTCTTCCAAACCGCAGGTCTGGATGATCTCCGGGCGGGGTTCGCGCCCTTCGCTCCACGCCGTGCTGAAGGGATGCAACTCACCGGCGCGTAGGGCGTTCTTCAAGCGAAACTCAAGCGGGTCCATGTTCAGAGCCCGGGCGATTTTTTCCATGTGGCGCTCAACAGGCCAGAATCCCTGCGGCACTCCGTAGCCGCGGTAAGCGCCAGACGGGGGGTGATTGGTATAGACAATATCAGCATGAAACTGGATGTTAGGGCTTTTACGGTATTCTCCATCACCCACGTACAGCGCCATGGATTTATGCCCGGTGTTGCCGGTCACGGTTAGCGCATGGCAGCCATAAGCGCCCGTATCCGAGAGGACGCGCATGGCGTTTGCCGTGATCGTGCCGTCTTTTTTGACGCCGGTCTTGAGATGGATACGCATGGGATGGCGCGAGCGAGCGGCGATAAACTCCTCCTCGCGGGTCGTCACATAAAGCACTGGGCGGCCGGTGGCAATGGTCAAATGGGCAGCTACATCTTCGATGAGGACTTCTTGCTTGCCGCCAAACCCGCCGCCAATGCGCGGTTTGATCACACGGATGCGCTTCACCGGCAAGCCCAGCACGGGGGCTAAAATGCGCCGCGCATGGAAGGGCACTTGGGTGCTGGTGCGGATTACCAATCGGTCATCTGCATCCCAATAGCTGAGGGCGACATGCGGCTCTAGGTGCGCTTGCTGCACCTTGGGCACTTCGTAATCGCCCTCGAAGATCATATCGGCTTCGGCAAAGCCTTTTTCAACATCGCCGATGTCAATATGAATACGAGCAGCGAGGTTGCGGCTCGGATCCGACTCGGCAAAATTGACGTATTCAGGTTCATCGTGGATGCGCACGGCGTTTGGAGACAGCGCTTCAGCCGGGTCGAAAATGGCCGGCAAGGGTTCGTACTCGACATCGATCAGCTTGAGGGCTTGCTCGGCAATTTCCGGCGTCTCAGCCGCCACAAATGCCACCCGATCGCCCACAAAACGCACCTTGTTATCCAACGAGAAGGTATCGAGAGGGCCTGGAATTGGGTCAGACTGACCGGCGGTGGAATAAGCTACGCGGGGAATATCCTGCCAGGTGAGAACGGCAGCCACCCCCGGCAGGGCTTTGGCGCGCGAGGAGTCAATCCGCTTGATGCGCGCATGGGCATACGGGCTGCGCAGTACTTTGGCGTGTAACAAGCCGCGCATCTCGAAATCGGCTGCGAAAGCCGCTTTGCCTTGAGCGAGCTTGACCGCGTCTACTTTCTTTTCCGGTTTGCCGACGCGTTGATGTTGCGGAATCTGAGGGGAGAAGATCACCTTGGGCAGGATTTTGGTCTGGACACGCCCAGCACCACCGGAAAGATCGAGTCCGCTCTCTCCCTCGGATGGGGCTTCGGGGACTAAGGGTAAACTCAATAGCTCACGATCACCAAAGGCTAGGGGTGGCACCGCTTCGCCGCGCAGCAAAGCAGCGGCGCGCAAGACGGCCTCAACTGGCTTGAGATAACCGGTGCAGCGGCACAAGACGCCCGATAGGGCATCGCGCACTTCGGCTTCACTCGGATTGGGGTTGTTTTCGAGTAAATGATAGGCAGCCAGAATCTGAGCAGGGGTGCAATAACCGCATTGAATGGCGCCGCTTTCGATGAAGGCTTCTTGCAGGGCGTGCAAGCCTGCGGTTTGCTTCCAGCCTTGCTGAGGATGTTCGCCCAGCGACTCGATGGTTTCGATGATATGACCTTCGGCTTGAGCGGCTAAAAGGCGGCAGGAATTCATCGGCTTACCATCCACGAGGACGGCACATACGCCACATTCACCCGTATCACAGCCAAACTTTACGCCAAAATAACCCAAACGGCGTAGAACGCTCAGGAGGGTCTCGTGCGGCGCAACCTGAAGGGTATGTTGTTGTTGATTGACGAGTAACGAGATTTCCATTCTTAGCCCTCCTTATCTGTGAGGAGACGTTGCCAACAGCGCTGAGCCAAGATGCCGGCGATCTGGCTGCGATAGGCTGCGCTCGCCCATTCATCGGCGGCGTTGCTAAAGGCTGCTTGGGCTGCCGGGCGAAGCCCTTCAGCCCCTTGACCGTCAAGAACTAAAGTGGGCACTTTGCCCCATCCACCCAGCGCAAGGCGTAGTCGCCCGGAGGGCCAGCGAGCTAAAGCAGCACACACAATCGGCAGATCGGCCGGCGTACGGGCAACGAATTCGTAACACAGCTCCACCTGCAAATTGAGCGTAACCTGGGTGATCAAGTTGCCGGGCAGAAATTCATCCCGCAAAGCTAACAAATCGCCGTAGCTCAGGGTGCGCTCATCCGGCAAGAGCTTGAGTTGCGCATCCAGGGCTAACATCGCCACGCCAAAGGGCGAACGCCCATCGGCGCTGGCTAAACTTCCACCCACGGTAGCTTGGTGGCGCAGGTTATAAGTGGCTTGATGGCGAATAGCGCCGACCAAAGCCGGCGCTAAGTCGGGGAATTCCATCAACTGTTGCAAGGTCACCGTGGCGCCAATGTGGATCAGATGCCCTTGTCGTTCGATGGTGTCTAAACCTAAGGCTTGTAAATCCACTACGGCGATGGGTTGATCGGCTTTGAAGTCAATCGCTGTGCCGCCGCCCAGCGGTTGAGTCAACACTTGTTTGCGGCGCAGTAAATTTACCGCCTCAGGCAAGGTTTGGGGGCGATGGTATTCGACGATCATTTGACCTCCTCATAAACTTTCCAACCAAAGCTCTCCAAATCCACTCCTTTATACTCATTTTCAGGCACTTCAACCAATAGCGCTTCTGCCTCGGCTAGCACGTCTCCCCTGGCTGTTTTCAGTGAAGCTGCTGCGGTTGCTGTGCGCCCACGATCCTTAAGCGCCTTGCCCTCAAGACGCAAGGGTTGGTTGAGAGGTACATGTTGGCGATAACGAATTTCCAAGCGGGCGGTGTACATGAAGCGGGGATTTTGCGGGTCACTACCCATCAGAGCACGGCCGCAGGCTTCGTCTAGCATGGCGGCTACCACGCCGCCATGCGCCATACCCGGAAAACCCTCATATTTGGGTTCAAGGAGGATATCGGCAAACACTTCGCCAGGGCGCTCTTCGTAAAAGACCAAATGTAATCCCACCGGATTTTCTAACCCACAGATGAAGCAACCGCGCGAATTTGCCTGCCGCAACGCCATCTTGAAAACCTCCTGTGCTAATTATAACTGAATTGTAACGGTTCAGTCTGCCCAAAAATCCGCAGATGACACAGATTTTGCAGAAAAATCGATTCAGATTTCAGGGTTCATTCAGATTCGACCAGGGCTTCTTTGCTTGCGAAGCGCAGTTCAAACAGCCGTAGGATCACTACGCTGCTCAAAATCATTGCGCCGCCCACCAATTGCGGTGGCGTCAAGCGCTCGCTCAGCAGCAGATAAGCCAACACAGCCGTGATCAACGGTTCGGTCATTGCAATCAGGTTGGCAAAGCTGGCTTGCAAGTAATTCAAGCTTAGGCTGTAAAAGCCAAAGCCGCCGATGGTCGGTCCAACACCCAACACAAATAGGGCAAGCCAACCTAGCGGACGGTTTCCCAGCCAAAAGAGGGTCTGGGTGGGAGAATAACCCTCCAGACAGCCGCCGAGCAGGCTGAGGGGCAAAAAATACAGGGCAGCAAAGGCAAAAGAATACAGCAAGGCCGTCCAGGAATTGATGCCGCGATTGGCGGTGAATTTCCCCATTAGGCTATAAACGGCGAAGATTAAGCCTGAACACAGTCCGGTCAGGATGCCAAAAGGATTCAACGCCCAAGCGGCTGCGTTATATGCCTCTGCCACCAGAACACAGCCTGCCAAGCCCAGCGAGACTGCCAGGATTTTGATCGGGGTCAGCGGTTCGCGGAAGAGCCACCAAGCAAGCAAAGCGGTAAAAGCCGCCGAACTATAGGCTAAGACGGTGGCAGCCGCGGCGCCGTTCAAGGCTACCGAAAACGACCATAAACCGTTGAACAAGGTAACCACCAACCCATAGAGGGCGAAATAGGGCAAGCGACCCTTGCCTGGGTAGAGCAAGGAACGGTTGACCAATGAAAAGATCACCACCAGCCCAAGGACGACAAAGACATCTCGCCAGAAGGAGAGCGTCAGGGGAGAGATTTGGTAGTTCACCGTCAGATAGCGGATTAAGATTCCCGTGAAAGCCCACGAGAAGGTCGCTGCGAGACAAATCAGGTAGCCCCTTGCTAGACGGGCAGGGTCGGACGCTGAAAGGACAATAGATTTTTCCATAGCAAGTCGATTATACTCTGCTTGATAGAGGAGGGCCGGATTTGTAAAGCGAAAACTGCGACACCGCTTGACTCGGCCTCAAAAATTCGGTATGATTAAGAGTGCGCCAGGTCGGTCGGGTGATCGCGGCTCTGCTTCGTCAGGGCTGAGGAAAGTCCGCACTCCAGAGAGCGCGACGTCGGGTAATACCCGGGGCGGGGTAACCCGCCGGATAGGGCCACAGAAACATACCGCCCTGTCACAAACGGCAGGGTAAGGGTGAAACGGTGGTGTAAGAGACCACCGGCATCCGCAGCAATGCGGTTGGCCAGGTAACCCCCGTCGGGAGCAAGGCCAAGCAGGGACAAGCGCGCAAGCGGGGAGGCTGCTCGCCTCCTGGGGTTTCCCCCGAGTTCCGGGTAGGCCGCATGAGGTGCGCGGCTACGCGTGCCCTTAGAGAGATGATCACCCAGGCGGCCGCCAGATTGCGCTGCGGCGTAATTGGGCGGGACCGCTGGACAGAATGCGGCTTACAGACCGGCCTGGATTTTCGTTTAACTCGAGAGGATGCGCGCGGCGCGGCTTTCCCAGCTATATTGCTCGGCGGTGTGCCTTGCCGCTTCCCCTAGCCCCCGCCAACGTTCCGGCTCTTCCATCAGCCCGCGTAAGGCGCTTTCCCAAGCTGCGAGCTCCTGAATCGGCAAAAGGAGGGCATTCTCAGCGTTCAGCACTTCTCTGAAAACCGGCAGATCGCTTGCTAGAATCGGACGTGCCGCAGCAAGATATTCAAAAAGCTTCATCGGGCTGAGATAGCGGGCAATATCTCCTCCCGAAGAGGCTGCCACCTGTGCCTGATAGGGCATGAGCAGAACATCACTCGCCATCTGAAAAAGAGATACTCTTTGCGGCCTGACCAAACCGGTCAGGGTGTAATTCGAGAGCTGTCGCTCTTTGAATTGCCTCTCCAATTGTTGGCATTGCTCTGTCTCTCCACCGACAATCAGGAAGTGAACTTGCGGCAGAGCAGCAGCTAGCGCTACCATCCATTCTGCTCCGCGCCCGCGGTAAAGGTGACCGGTATATCCCGCTATGAATCCGCCGGGAAGTTCCCAGCCGTATTTGCGCAGCCTTTGGCGCGCCTCCGCAGGGCTGAGCGGAGGTGTGTAGGGCCGCAAATCGACCCCATCGGGGGCGACAGTCAGAAAAGCCGAAGGAAAACGGCTCAGGCGTGGAAAAGCCTTTACTAAGTCCTGGGCTAAAACCTGAGAGATAGCCACCACCCGCCTTGCCCCCCTTCCCAACAGAAACAGGCGGAAGAGATGCGCGGCTCCGTGGCGCGGCAGGTCGTGCGCTTCAAAGATGGTGGGAATGCCCAAGAGACTCGCTGCCGTAGCGGACTGAGGCAGGCGGGTGAAGATGCGCTCAGCCCCCCAACGCCGAGCTTGCCAAACCGCCTGCAGGGCAAAATCATAACGCCTTGCCCAACCCCGTGCCCGAAGCCATTGCACCTCAAAGCGCACCTCTAGCCCATACTCCTCCGCTAACACCTCCCACTCGTCTTCCTTACTTCCTAGGAGGGGGGGTGAGGGCATTTCCCCCTCGCCCGCTGCGAGAGGGGTCGGGGCGTTGCCCTGAGCCTGTCGAAGGGGTGAGGGTTTACCTCCCCTGCCAAGCGGAAAGGACTGGGGGGGGCGGGGGCTCTGCCCTGAGCTTGTCAAAGGGCTTACCGTAGGGTAAGGGCTGTATGCGACCAACAGCACCTCATGGCCCAGCCGCGCAAAAGCCTGTGCCATCCTCACCGTCTGAATGGCATTCGCGCGGCGCGCCGGCAACGCTGAAGGAGCAATGACTGCAATCTTCATCTTTCACCAGCAACCTTTTGGTAGATCGTTAGCACTTGTTCAGCCGTGCGCGCCCAAGTGAGCGTCTCTGCCCAGCGCCGGTTGGCTTTGCCCAGGTGCAGGTTAAGTGCCTCATCGGTCAGCAAACGATAAGCTACTTGCGCCATGCCCTCCACATCCCCCTGTGGAAAGACAAAGCCCGTTTCGCCATTGTGCACTGCCTCGGAAACGCCACCGCAATCGGTGGCAATGACCGGCAAGCCATATGCCCCGGCCTCCAAATAGACCAACCCGAAGCCCTCAAAGGCAAAACGGCCGGCGCCACCGCCATCTTGCGGAGTTAGGATAAAGATGCTGGCTTGTTGGTACATGCGAGCTAACTCCACTGTGGAGACCTGGCCGTGAAACGTCACACCGGTTAAGCGATGCTCTCGAATCAGCGCTTCTAGGCTCTGCGTATAGCCGTTGTGGGGGTAAAAGCCAACAATGTTATAGCGCAAGCTGGGGATTTCCTTCTGCAAGCGGGCAAAGACTTGCAAAGAGACATGATAGCCCTTGCGTGGCTTGACCTCACCCACACTCAATAAATTCGGCTTCTCAGGTAAACGGCGTTCCAAAGCCACCTGAGCGGGGACGCGTTGGTAGAAATCGTTGCCGTTCAAAATGGGGGTCATCGGCACAGAGGTCAAAATTTCTCCAAAGAAGTGCTTCATCCGCTGCGCAGTCGCTTGGGAGACCGGACAAAGATGGGCAGCCGATCGCAGCACACGCCGATAGAAGAGGCGGTCGAAAAACGAGGTCACCCATACCACGCCGTAGGTGCCATGCGCGGTGAGGACATGCGGACACGCACACTGCGCAGCGAGCCAGTGCCCCACCAAGCCTGTTGGGTAAGCCTCCAGCGAATGCACCAAGTCTAAGGAAAGCTTGAGTGTTCGCACCGCTCGCAAAGTCTGCCACAAGCGCCATGTTCCGCGCCAACTTCGCAAGCTGGCGCTTTGGGTGGCCGGCAGCGAGAAGATCGGCAGGTCGGGAAAGGCTTCTTGGGCTGCGCTTGCCTCCTGAGCTGCCACAAACAAGAGCGCCTCCACGTATTGGCTCAGTTCCTTAACCAAGCCCAGCGCATAAGTGCGCCAGCCACTGGGCTTCTGAATGGCAGGAAGGACAAAGCCGACTTTCATGGCGTACTTTGCGCTACAAACTGAGTTGCCCGCCGGCGCAGGGTCAGAGCAAACACAATCACCGAGAGGCTGACGCCAAGCACATACGAAGCCGAAAGCAGAGCAGCGTTGGCTAAATATCCATAGCGGGGTACCAAGAGGAAAATGCCGCCAATTTTCAGGATTGCCAAGCCAAAGTTGACTTGAGCGGGGAACTCCGCCCGGCCGATGGCAAGCAAAGCAGAGCGATGCCAGTAGAACGTATTGGCGACCAGAAGACCGATCAGCAGGATCAAAAGGGCTGGGAAAGCCGGCAAGTAGGGTTCGGTATAGAGCGTTCGGATCAAGAGCTTGCCCAGCAAACCCAAGCCAATTGCAGCGGCAAGGGTATAACCTCCAGCCAGAAGGCTGGCTTGGCGCAGTAAGATGCGCACGGCGTTCCAATTGCTACGCGCCATCTGACGCGAAAGCTCAGGGTAGGTGGCTTGAGGTAAGGGGCTAATCGGCATTTGCACGATGTTGATCAGCGAGAGAGCCAATTTGTAATAGCCGGTTTCTAGTGGGTTGCGCAGGAAGGAAATCCATAACAGCTCGCTGTCCTTGTTGATCAGGCTGAGCGAGGAGCTGATGTTGGTGCTGACGGCGAAGCGGGTGAGCTCGCCAAGTTTGGGGCGCAGCAAATGGAGCGACGTTTTCCACCAGTCCCTTCCCCAGCGCAAGTTCGCCTCGCGCAAGGCTGCCCCGCTGAACCCTAACGCCCCGACCGACTTCCCCAGAATATAGGCCCACAGCACACCTTCCAAACCGCTGTGGGTCAGATAGGCGAGAGCAATGCAAACCAGGGTCACCAAGCTGCCAGCCACTTGCAGCCATGCCAAACGCCGAAAGCGATCGCAAATTTGCAGCAAGCCGGTTGAAGATTCGGCGATCAGGTTGGCGATCACGATCCAACCATAGAGAGTAAATAAAGCCGCCGTTGAAGGGTCTTTTGCCAACCAACGCGCTCCCAAAGGCGATAAGCCCCAGATCAGGACAAAGGCAACTAGGGAGGCGCCCATCTCAACCAAGGCTGCCGCTTTGAACAAAGCTGCCGAGCGGTGGGGATCGCCCTGTTCCTCAAACTCGCCTACGTAGCGCACCACCAACTCACTCATGCGGAAGGAGGCAAAACGGTTAATCACGCTGGTAAACACAATGATCGCCCCCAAAACGCCGAAATTTGCCACCCCCAACAGCCGCGCTGTGAGAATGCCTTGCACCATGCCGATGGCTGCTGTTAGCCCGGTGGCGCTGAAAAGATAAGCCGAATTTTTTACCACCCGCCGCAGGAGAGGATTGGAAAATGCCTTCTCCAACCCGCAGCGAGCACGATCAGCGAGCTTTGCAATCATGTCACCACTTGGCTTGCCCAGGCGCGCTCCTTCACATACCAATCTACCAACGCTTTCACCCCTTCCTGCAAGCCAACTTTGGGTTGCCAGCCGAGGCGAGCTTGGGCTTTGCGCGTATCGGCCCAATTGGCAAACATATCAGCCGGATGGGCTGGCGCATACGTAACTTGGGCGCGCCGACCGATCAGTTGCTCGAACAGGTTCAACAATTGACCGATCTGGATCGTCTCGTGTCCGCCCAAGTTGAGGATGTCATAGCCGCTGGGTTGCAACGCTCGGATCGTTCCTTCGGCGATGTCATCTACGTAGGTAAAGCCGCGCGACTGTGTGCCATCGCCGTAGATCGTAACCGGCCTGCCTTCCATGATGCCCTGCACAAAGCGGAACATGACCATATCCGGACGCCCGGCCGGCCCATAAACGGTAAAATAGCGCACAACGGTAACGTCTAAGCCGTAAAGATAATGATAGGTATGGCATAAGACCTCAGCAGCCTTCTTGCTGGCAGCATAAGGTTGAAGGGGATGGTCACTGCTGGCTTCTTCGGGGGTGGGCAGGGGTGCATCGGCACCATATACGCTGGAGGTAGAAGCAAGGAGAAACTTTTTGATACCCCGCTGACGACAGGCTTCCAAGAGATTGAGCGTGCCGGTCAGGTTGGTTTGATAGTACACCCACGGGTCAAGCAGGGATTGACGCACGCCAGCCCGCGCTGCCAGGTTGATTACCGCTTGCCAACCCTCAGGGGGCATTTTTGCAAACAGGGCTTGCACCGCCTCTGGTTCGCCGATGTCCAACCGCTCGAAGGTGAAATGGGGATAAGCGAGGAGTTTTCGCAAGCGATACTCTTTCAAGCGCACGTCATAAGCATCGTTCAGGTTATCCACCCCATAAACCGAATGTCCATCGTTGAGCAAGCGTTCGGCAACCCGTGCGCCGATAAAGCCAGCTACCCCGGTAAGAAGATAATAACTCATATTTTGTCGCTCTCTACGTAGGGTAATACGGAGAAATCTGTAATCTCTTTCTGTCCATTCTTGTAAACTAACAGCAGTTGCTCTTCTTCAAATCGAATAAAGAGATCAACGGTATCTCGTTCAAAAGCGGTTGGATCAATGGATAAAATAAAATTCGCAGCTTCCTTGAGCGGAAGCAATAGAAGGGAACCGCGCGGCATCAGCAGATACCCATCTCCTTTTCTTAATTGAGCAAGCGACCTGCTACCCCGAAAGGTGACTTGCCAACCTTTGGGCTTTAGACTACCAGGTCTAATGATGGTTGGCTTTCCATTGATACTCGCATATTTATCGCCCCAATCTTCGATTCTGTAGCCCTTGCGAGCAAGGATCTTTCTTACTTCATCAAGGAATACCTCATCGTCCTTTTTACCACTTAGCCAGCGAGAAACTCTCCCCTTGTTTGATAGAAGAATATTAATCTCTTGCCGAAAGGCAGAAGTAAGAATATACTCTAAGGATGAAAGACTAGGTTGGCACGTTGCAGAAGTCACAACCTGATAACGGTTTATTTTGAACAGGGAAACCAAACAGTTCTCTAGGGTTAAGCGAATATTTTCATCGTTCAAGTCAGACTGGGAAGCATTTCGTCCATCATTAAGAATCAACGCTCGTTGCCAATTCTTGATTTTTGGATCAGGCGTTCTTAGATGACTCATCAGTCGCGCCAGAATATCCTCAGATTGACCAATATAGACCTTTTTCTCGTCAATCAAAATGTATAGTGCTAGAATAGGGGAAAGTCCAATTTCTTGAATGACAGTTTGAAGGGCCTGTTCGGAGCGAGGGATGTCCCAAAGGCGTAAATTTCCCAGCAATGTCCTTGCCCTGACGATTCCCAATCCATTCGCTGGGTTATCCAGAAAACCTAACTCTTCTCGGTTCATTCCGTTTCTTTGAGAAGGGTGATAATCGTTTCTCTTAGACGATAGCTGCGGATTTGACCCGATCGCCGTTCGCGTGCTTTCTCCAATTTCTCAACGGTTAGCCCTAATTCCTCGCCGATGCGGGCTAAGATCAAATCTGTTGGCACATAGACATCGGCGATTAAGCTATCTCCCACTACAAGAACAAAGCGCCCTCCCTTACTTAAGAAGCGCACAACGTTTCTCATCACTTGGTACATATCATCAAAGTACTTATGCACAATTTCGGGCATATCCTGACGGCGATAATTCCCGCGCCGCTCAATGCCGCTTTGGATATCCACTTTGATTTGTTCAATCCAAGGATGGCTATACCGCCGAGTCTGAGAAAAACCCTGAATCAGGCCTTTTGAAACGTTATCGCAAACAACCATCTGATCTTTCAAGCTCTTGAGCTCCCGATGGCTTTGCCCAAATCCCAACCAACCCATCTCGATTTTGTAGTTCATGACGTAATCTAGTCCATTCATATAAGGGGGAGAAGTAATGATGAGATCAACTTGTTGAGGGATTTCGGTGTTCATTGAATTACCCAAAAGGACCACACTTGGTGTGTTTAGGGCAGAAGTGTGGTGGGTTTGACATTTTTGAAGGTCGGCAGCAATCTGTTGGCACTTTTGAGAGAAAAGCACAAAAGGGGCCTCATCTTGAATTTGTTTGTCTCGACAATAACCTAAGCAGGGGGAACGTTTGAGATTGCTACAGTCTATCAGGATTGAGGCAAACGCTAAGAGAGAGAGATTTTTTAAGGTTTCATCTTGCAGAGTTGTGGTTTCTAGACGGTCAATGGCTGCTTTTAGTTTTTCGAGGTTCTTTAGGACGGGCGGGTTAAAATGGGACTCAGATTTCAAAAATGCAGGGGCTGGAGAACGGGGAGCGGAAGCCTGCGTACTCACCCTGAGAAGGTGCTCGGTTATAGACAGCCATTTGGACGGCGAGAGATGCCATGAGTTGACTTTTACCGAAGCAATAAAATGTAGAAGCGGATTTAGCTCAATCCCAAAGGATGGACAGTGATTGAACTTTGCCTGTACCAGAACCGTACCGCTCCCTGCAAAGGGGTCAAGAACGATGGGAAAAGCGTAATCTTTTTGATAGCGCTCTATCGTGCGCTGCACAAAACTGGCAGAGAAGCCCTGCACATACGGCGACCAACGATGGATTGGCTCACTAGTATTGGGTTGAAATTGAATTTCTTGCGGGGCGTGAATTAACTGCCAACCGCTTTCCTCTAAGTAGGGCGAAGCATCCTCATCCGAGCTTCCCGATTGTTTTGGGGAACGAATGACGTTTTTCCGCCTTGCCGTGAGCAAGGTGAAATCTTCCAGCCTAAAGAGAGTCTCTTGGGAAAGCGAAGCCATTGCTCGTATTATAAATCACTTACCCAAACCGTACCTCAACCTGAGAATTCAACTACAGTCGAACGACTTTCGGATTCTCTTTGCCCAGTTTGCCTAAGGCGTTGCGCGTGTCGACGATCAAGGCAGCCTGTTCGAGGATGGCAACATAGTTATAGCTGCTGTGATGGGTAATAATGACCACGCAATCGGCTTGGCGCACGGCTTCCATCAGGTCGGGCACGCTGTGGTAATCCATGCCATCGTGGTTCAACGAGGGGATGTAAGGGTCGTGATAGCTCACCTGAGCGCCTTTTTGGTGGAGCAAACCGATCACGTCCAGTGCAGGCGATTCGCGCAGGTCGTCAATGTCGGGCTTATAGGCGGCGCCCAGGACGAGAACGCGGCTGTCCTTGAGCGGTTTGCCCTGGCTGTTTAGCGCATCTTGCACCTTGCCGACCACATAGCGGGGCATGTTAGTGTTGATCTCGGAGGCAAGTTCGATAAAGCGAGCGGTGTATTTCAGGGCGCGCAGCTTCCACGAGAGATAGAGGGGGTCGATGGGGATGCAGTGACCGCCTAAGCCGGGCCCAGGGGTGAACTTCATAAAGCCGAACGGCTTAGTGGCGGCGGCTTCGATCACCTCCCAGACATCGATGCCTAAGCGATCGCACATGATCGCCATCTCGTTGACCATGCCGATATTGATCATGCGGAAGGTGTTTTCGAGCAGCTTTGCCATCTCGGCTACCTCAGCAGAGGAGACCTGCACGACCGTCTGCAGGGCTTGCTGGTACCAGCGCGCGGCAACTTCAGTACAAGCCGGGGTGATGCCACCGACCACTTTGGGGGTGTTGTAGGTCGTCCAATCGGTGCGGCCGGGGTCAACGCGCTCGGGTGAGAAGGCGAGGAAGAAGTTTTCACCCACCTGAACACCGTTCTGTTGCTCTAAGCGCGGCAGCAGAATCTCGCGCGTCGTGCCGGGATAGGTGGTCGATTCTAGGACAACCACCATGCCCGCGTGAACATAACGCGTCAATTGGTCGGTTGCCTCCAAGATATAGGATAGGTCAGGATCGCCGGTCTTGCGCAGGGGAGTCGGTACGCAAATGCTGACGGCATCGACCTCTTGGATAACCGAGAAATCGGTGGTAGCTTGCAGTTTTTGGCTCTGAACAAGGGCTTTGAGGGTGGCAGAGGGCACATCGCGGATGTGGCTCTCGCCTTGCTGTACAGTCTCCACTTTGTGCTGGTCGGGGTCAATCCCTACGACATGGAAGCCGGCTTCGGCAAAGACCACCGCTAAGGGCAGACCGACATAACCCAGCCCCAGCACGGCAACTTTTGCCGTTTTATCCTCAAGTTTGGCTAAGAGAGTCGCTTTGGGGTGATTCATAAAACTCCTAAAAAAGCGAGAGTTGTTTGGCCGGTTGATCTGAGTCAAAGGAGGGCGGAGCGTTGTTTTGGACGGCGTGCCTCGATTTTTCGAGAAGTTCGGGCAAACGCAAAAAGTCCCTTTCGATCTCTGGCTTAAGCGAGAGCTGATGTAACCCGGCAGCGGGGTGATACATCGGCACAATCAGCCGCCCCTTAACCCAAAACGACTGCCCATGCACTTCAGAGATTTTGGCATTGGAGAGGAAAAGCCCCATCGAATACCGCCCCAAGGTGATAATCACTTTAGGATTGATGGTTTGGATTTGACGTTCGAGGTAGGTTTTCGTGCAAATCTCAACCTCTTCGGGTTTGGGGTCGCGGTTAGAGGGCGGGCGGCACTTGACCACGTTGGTTATAAAAACTTGGTCGCGACGCAGGTTGATCTTTGCCAGTAATTCATCCAAAAACTTCCCGGCTGCCCCAACGAAGGGACGCCCCTGCTCGTTTTCATGGAAGCCAGGCCCCTCCCCAATGAACATGATTTCGGCATCAACGGGACCTTCTCCCGGCACCGCTCGCTTGCGCGAATAATGCAGTTCACACAATTGACATTGTGCCACCTGTCGGGCGATCTGTTCGAGTTCATCCTTGGCACTCAAATTGACACCTCCGCCAGAGTTTTCCCTGGGTTTGCCCTGACGCTGCCCATTTTAGGAAGGTTACAATCGCATCCGTCAAGCCCGGCAATGCGTCACTGCACTTGAACGGAGAGCGCCCTGTGCACCCAGAAGAGGTCGGGAGAGAGTTGTCAAGCATCCTTCGCGTGCAGCGGCAGGCATCCCCGCCCTGATTATAATGGAGAGTTTACCTTTGCGAGCATCTGGTTTTGGAGTTGTTTTTTTAGTAGGGCGGCAGATGACTCCCCACCCGCCCAGTAAGGGGAGAAGAAGCGGGCGAATGGTGAGCAGCGTAGGGAAATGAGGACGATCGAGAAAAAGGAACTTCAGGAGGAGCGAAGATGAAAAAATTAATGCGAGGCTCTTTTCAGAACAGCAAGCTTCGCTTAGGATAAACCTTTGTGCCCTCACCTTTCGACAAGCTCAGGGCAACACCCCAGTCCTTCCCAGCAGGTGAGGGGAGCCGCGCTTGGGTCTCGGTACGGGCTGGCGCCCTACTCGACCTGCGCAACCCTGCGGGTTGAGTAGCGGAGCGTGGTGGAGCGTATCGAAAGCCGCTGGGTTGAGCTTGTCGAAACCCGCCCTCACCCTTCGACAATCACTTCGATAGGCTCAAGACAACGCCCAAGCCCTTCGCCCAAAGGACGAAGGGAGAAACTACCCTCTCCCTCTGGGAGAGGGGTTGGGAGTGAAGGTCTCCCCTCTCCCTCTGGGAGAGGGGTTGGGGGTGAGGGGACCGTTCAAGCACACCAAAGCCGCAAAAAAGGCACAAGGAAGACACCTTTGTCCCGCCGCCGGTGCCGCAGATGCACGAAGCTTTGGATGCGGATGACTTGCTGCTAGGCGTGAGCGAATGGGGCGCGTGGCGCGACTGGCTGCTCTTTTTCTTACACGGAGTAACTGAACAGTCCGGTGATGCTGCAGCGCGCGCCAAGAAGCTATAGGACCTGCAACAGCCCTGGCGCACCCGCCTGAGTCAAGCTCGTACTTCAGCCTTGTCTCTGCGTCTGGCAGATTTGCTTTTTGTCAGCCCAATTCTTACGATGCCACAGGTTCAGCGCCTGCTTCTGGTGGGCTCCTATCATCGTGCAAAAAAAGTGGAGAAACTGGTGAACGTTGGCATCTTGCAACCAGGGGATGATGCAACTTATGGCAAAACCTACTTTGCCACGGAGATTTTTAGAATGCATGAACCCTCTTTTGCTCAAGAGACAACGGGTTTGAGATACTGCGGCGGTTCACTGACCCGCTGCGCATAATAGCCGCGGTAGGAGGGAGGAAGGAGGGCGGCAATTTGGATCATGATCTCGTCAGCAATTTGGTCGCGGATTTTTTGGGTAATCGGTTGCGATGGAACCTCAACAGTGAAGAGTTGCCCAACGCGAATGCGAAAAGGGATTTTATTCAGGCTGCGGAGGTCGTCCCAATACTGCTCGGCACCGTAGAAGGCAAGCGGCAAAATTGGGGCTTGGGACTTGAGCGCAAGAAATGCAATGCCTGCATGTCCTCTGCGCAGACGACCATCTCCACTGCGCGTCCCTTCAGGCGCAATAGCCACAATTTTGCCCTCCTTCAACGCCTGCAGGCAGCGTTTTGCAGCGCTGATATCTGCTTCGCCACGCCGCACCGGAATGCCGCCCCATAGATCGAACAGCAGCCCCATGAGCGGATTGTTCCAGGTTTCCACTTTGACTAGGCCTGTGATCGGTCGCGGCTGGAGGTGCGTATAGACAACAGGGACTTCGATAAAATTTATGTGGTTTGTGGCAATGATCAAGGGCCCTTTTCGTGGAACTCGCTTGAGTTCACTGGTGTCAATATCCAAAACAACGGTGCTTCCTTGCTTTATGACGAAGTTCAGAAAACGGGTAAGAGGAGAAGCAACGACTTGAAGCATCATTTTGGGGTTATCACCTGAAGAGCATGGGGTAGATTTTGAATCGTCACCGAGTTCCCCTCCGTGCAGATCGTCTCACCATCTGCATGGACGGGAAGAGAGCCTCTAAGCGCCGTTACGCGCAACGTTTTTGTGCGTTCAAGTGAGACACTTTTCTGGGTGAGTTGGGTGCCGCGGATGAAATGAGGAATTAAGGCGAAGATTTGAGCTTTCGGAACCTCGGCGGCGATACACACATCAAATAAGCCATCATCATTCAGCGAATGAGGAGCCATCATAAAACCACCGCCCATGCGTCTGCCATTCATCACAGAGACCATCAGAGCAGAGACAGTTTGGCACTGCTGATCGAAGTGCAGTTCCAAGAGGGGGGCTTGAAAGTAAATGAATGCAGTCTTGAGCGCCGCAACAATGTAAGATAAGAAACCCGTCAAACGACTGCGCGCAGCCACAAAACCCACGACGGTGTCAAAGCCGATGCCTACGCCATTGCCAAAGTACCGCCCATTAGGATAATCACCGCCTTGAATCAGACCGATATCGATCCAGCGCGTTTGAGGATTGAGCAAGACCTCAAACCCTTTTTCCAATCCTTTAGGCACCCCGAGGCTGAAAGCAAAATCGTTCCCTCTGCCAACGCTCAGCACGCCTAGGGCGGGGATGGTTGCCCGTTCCGTTTTGGCGCGCATTAGACCGTTGATCACCTCGTTGGAGGTTCCGTCGCCACCCGTTGCTACCATAAGGTCATAGTCGATTGCTTTTTGATAAGCAATTTCGATGGCGTGGGCAGGATATTGGGTGACAATGATTGTCCCTGAAATGCGATGACGATCGATGAAATTTTGAATGTGGGGGATCGCTCGTTCGCCAGCACCGCGGCCGGAGATGGGATTGACGACGAATAAAGTTTTCATAATCCGCTAGGGTTCAAAGATCGATTCATAAAACCACACTTAGGATGGTTATTATACCTAAAATCAAACAATAAACAGAGAATCCGTAAAGGGAGTGATTTTGGACGAAACGAATTAGCCAATAGATCGAAAGATAGCCGACAGCAAAAGCGACCAGACATCCCGGAAGGATCATAGGAAGGTAGCGGACCGGATTGGGCAGGCGAAAGAAATCGATGAGCGAGATAATACCGGCACCGGCCAAAGACGGTATAGAGAGCAAGAAAGCGAATCGCGTGGCTTGCTGGCGGTCTAAATTGCGAAATAGTCCGCCAGCAATGGTGGCACCGGAGCGGGAAATGCCGGGGAAAATGGCTACTGTTTGCCAAAGCCCGATCAAGAAGGCATCGAGGAGCGTCAAGGTATGGGAGGGGTGGGTTGCGCTTAATCGTTTTTCGGATAGAAAAAGAAGCAAAGAGGTAACCAATAACGCACCACCGATCCAGAGCGGTTGTAGGAAAGCTTCTGCGACGAAGCCCTTTAGAGGTAAACCGAATATAATGACGGGTAAGGTTCCCACGACAATCGCCATAGCCAGACGACTATCTGGATGCTCCCAATTGCGTTTCCCCATAAGATTGGTAAAAACCGATTGCAACATCTGGAGGAGGTCTTTCCAGTAGTAGACAAGGACGGCGCCTAGCGTAGCAAATTGGACTAAGATATTGAAGATAAAATCAATTTCGGGCTCAACCTGCCAATTGACAAAATAGGGTAAGAGCGCAAGATGGGCGGAAGAAGAAATCGGGATAAATTCCGTTACCCCTTGCAGGATGCCGAGAAAGACGGATTGGAATAAAGTCATGGTGCTGAAAATTCCTCCAGTAAGGTATGGAAAGAGCGGTTGAGGATAGCTTGGCGGATTTCTCGAGTCAGTTTGATCAGGGTATAGACATTATGAATGGAAAGAAGGGTGGCGGCTAACATTTCCTTCGCAAGAATAAGGTGGCGCAAGTAGGCTCTGGAGAAGTTTTGGCAAGTATAACACTCACAAGTTTCATCGATCGGTTGCGGGTCTTCCGCAAACATGGCATTAACTAAGTTTAGCCGATCTTTTCGTCGCAGGGCTGTGGTATGACGCGCCAAACGGGTTGGAAGAACGCAATCGAAGATGTCGATTCCACGCGCAACCCCTTGAACGATGTCATACGGTGTGCCTACCCCCATCAAATAGCGCGGTTTGTCTTTTGGTAATAGCTCATTGGTCAACTCTAAGATGCGGAACATTTCCTCTTTTGTTTCGCCAACCGAAAGTCCACCGATTGCGTTGCCAGGCAACTTCAGAGAGGCGATAAACTCTGCTGATTTTGTCCGCAAGTCTTCAAAAACGCCACCTTGAACGATCCCAAAAAGGGCTTGGTCAGAGCGTTTTTTGGCTTCTAAACAGCGCACTGCCCAGGCGTGAGTACGTTCCACAGCTCTTTGGTTGACCTCCCGCTCATAAGGAGGGGGACATTGGTCAAATGCCATGATGATGTCGGCCCCCAAATTTTCTTGGATGGCAATGGATTTCTCTGGAGTTAATCGCTGCCAGGAGCCGTCAATATGGCTCTTGAAAGTAACGCCATCTTCGTCAATTTGGTTGATTTGGGCAAGCGAGAAAACTTGAAATCCGCCTGAATCGGTCAAAATCGGCTTTTCCCAATTCATAAAACGATGTAAACCACCCAACTTGGCAACGCGCTCGTCGCCGGGACGCAGGAACAGATGATAGGTGTTGGCAAGGACTAATGTTGCCCCGATTTCCTCCAATTGCCTTGGGGTGAGGGACTTGACGGAGGCTTGGGTGCCAACCGGTGCAAAAACTGGGGTCTTAAGTTCGCCGTGAGGGGTGATAAAAGAGCCTACTCTGGCGTTTGCGGCAGTGGCTTCGATGTGAAATTCAAACATGGGTCAGCGCGAATCTATCTTTTGAGTTTTTTCGAGCATCATCGCCATTTAGCCATTTTTCCACAGCTTAAACTCTCTCAAGATGGAGCCCCCAATGAACTCGCGGAGGATCGAATTATCTGGGATGAGGTTGCAGTCTAAGGGTAAAAACCATTCTAGGAAAGCGAGCAGTCGCTTTGCTTCGATATATTCTGGGGTGCCGTGAGGGACCTGACGGAGGAGTGGCTCGGCAAGCGGTTTTAGAGCTGATAGCTCATAGACCAAGGCTGAGTTGAACATGACATCGGCGTTGTTCTGGTAGGGGAAGATGGATCTTTTTTCGCCGCGCCGCACCGACTCCCAAATGCGGATGGTATGTTGGGCGTTGTAACCGCGCTCGCGCGCATCGCGGACTATGCGCCGCAGCAAGCGGGTGTCTGTCGTCGAGACTCGGTTGTGCCGATCTAGGTTCAATTGAGTGAGAGCGGAAACATAGATGCGAAAGATTTGATTTTCTTGGACGAATTGAAAGAGTTTGGGGTTGAGGCCATGAATGCCTTCAAGAATGATGATGTGGTTGCGGGATAGCTGAACAACATCGCCGGGTAAGCTTTTCCCACTTTTGAAATCGTAGCGAGGTAGTTGCACTTCGCGTCCCGCAATGAGTTTCGATAAATCTTCATCTAATTGGTGCCACCTAAGCGCCTCTACGGATTCAAAATCGTAGTTTCCGTTTTCGTCGCGGGGAGTATCTTCGCGGTTGACGAAGTAGTTATCCATTTCTAAAGGGAAGGGGGAAAGCCCGCGCGCCAATAATTGGATGGCAAGGCGTTTTGAAAAGGTGGTCTTCCCCGAGGAGGATGGGCCGGCGACCAGAATGACGCGAACTTGGTCTTGCCGTTCTAGGATCATTGAGGCGATGTTGGAAACCATTTGCTCGTGTAGCGCCTCAGAGACAAGGATGATCTCGGCAGCTCGATTGGCTTCAATGGCATCGTTGAGCGCGCCTACATTGCCGATGCCTAGGTGTTCTAACCAATCTCCATATTGTCGAAAAGCTTCAAGGAGCTTGGAATAGCTCGGCAGGGGTAGTAGTTGAGTTGGGGCATGGCGGCGGGGAAAGCGCAAGGTAAAGCCACCATCCGTCGGGCTCAAGGCAAACCACTTCAGGTAGCCGGTGGTTGGCACCATGTAGCCGTGATGGTAGTCACGGAAGCCATCCAGTTCATAAAGGGTGAGGTAAGGTTTGCGCCGCCACTTGAGTAGGCGAACCATATCGTCTGCATGGATCGAGGCAAAATATTGGATGGCTTCATGCAAGGGGATCTCGGCGCGATTCAAGGGGAGATCTGCCTCGACCATGCGGCGCATGGTCTCTTCTAACTCCAGTAATTCTGCATCGGATAATGGAGGACGGTTGAAGACCTGACAGAAATAACCACCTGATGAAACCGAGTGATCAATGGTAAGGTAGGCATCTGGAAAGAGCTTGTGAAAGGCGGTTTCGAGCAACATGGTCAACGAGCGGCGGTAGATGCGCATTCCGTCTGCTTCACCCATCGTGATCGGACGAGCCGTGGAGTCGATTTTGATCGGATAGGTTAATTCGCGCAGTTCATCGTTCACGATTGCGCCGACAATGGGGGGAATGCCTTCATCTTCGAGCAAGGCGAAAAAATCTTTGATCGGCGCATACCGCGGACCGCAAATGGTGCGTCCGTCTGGAAGTAAAACCTCAACCGTATCGCGAGGCTTGACAAAGGCAAAGCTCTTGGTTTTTTCCATAGTCACGCAAAGTGTAATTTTACTTCAGTTTGATCCGGTTTTAAACGATGCAAGCATAATTTTTGCGCTCCGTAAACTTTTCCTTCTCGGCAAGCAGTCTTCGGATTGCTGAGTAAACCGCAAATTTTTGCCTTCCTGCTAGATGAACTTCCGCAGAGGAGGCCTTCTCTGCGGAAGTTTCTGTTTCGGAGTGCGGCTTTTGCTATACCTCTTCTTCTACACTAACTCCACAGGCTAAGATGAGGTCTTTGGCGGCTTTGACTTCATCCACCCTGCCGACCGGCGTGCGATGAGGAGCCGACTTGAGGATTTCGGGGTTGGTACGCGCTTCCTCGGCGATGGTGATTAGGGCATCGGCGAAGGCGTCTAGGGTCTGCTTGCTTTCGGTTTCGGTCGGTTCGATCATCAATGCCTCGTGGACGATGAGAGGGAAATAGTTTGTGGGGGGATGGAAGCCAAAATCCATTAACCGTTTTGCCACGTCGAGGGCTCGGACTTCGGGCGCATCGTCCCACTTTCCTTCGGCAACGAATTCATGCATACAGATTCGATCATAGGGAACGGGATAGACATGGCGCAGGCGGGCAAGGAGATAATTGGCGTTGAGCACAGCGTGTTCCGAGACTTTTCGCAAGCCTTCTTTGCCGTGCATTAGCATATAAGTATAGGCGCGCACCATCATCCCAAAGTGTCCATGGAAGGATTTTACTCGCCCAATGGTTTTGGGTGGGGTGTAGAAACCATAGACGGGAGGTGTTTCATCGTCACCTTCATCGGTGATAACGACAATCGGAGAGGGCAGAAAGTCAACCAGTTGGGAGCGAACTCCAACCGGGCCTGAGCCGGGTCCACCACCGCCGTGAGGGGTGGAGAAGGTCTTATGGAGGTTGTAGTGCAAAACATCAATACCGATGTCGCCCGGGCGCATAATGCCAAGCAGAGCGTTCATATTTGCTCCGTCGCCATAGACTAAGCCGCCCGCTTCGTGAACCAGACGGATGACCTCTTCGAGATTTTCATCGAAAAGGCCTAAGGTGTTGGGATTGGTAATCATGATACCTGCCAGGGTGTCATCGCAATGCTGGCGCAGCGCTTCTAAATCTACGTTGCCGCGGGCGTCTGACTTGATTTCAACCACGGTCATGCCACTCATTGCCGAGGAAGCTGGATTCGTGCCGTGGGCAGAGTCGGGTATCAAGATTTTTGTCCGCTTCAAGTCACCTCGGTCTTGGTGGTAAGCACGGATGATTAAGATACCGGTCAGTTCACCCTGAGCGCCGGCGGCAGGTTGAAGGGTGACTCCCGCAAATCCGCCGATTTCTTTTAGCCACTCCTGCAGGTCATACATCAATGCTAAACAACCTTGCACAGATTCGATCGGCTGAAGCGGATGTACCGCCGCAAATCCTGCCTGTCTTGCCATTTCTTCGTTGATCTTGGGGTTGTATTTCATGGTACAAGACCCAAGTGGGTAATAACCTGTATCAATGGAATGGTTGAGCTGCGAGAGGCGCGTATAACGGCGGATGACATCAACTTCATAGAGCTCAGGCAGGGGTAAATATTCCCGTACCAAGTCAGTGGGTAGCTCAGTTTTGGGAACATCAATATCGGGAAAGCGAAAACCGATTCGATTGGGGACGGAAATATCGCACAGATCAGGTTCAGGCATGGCTTACCTCCGCAAGGGTCGAGACCAAATAGTCGATTTCATCTTTACTGTTCATTTCGGTCACCGCAAACATCATATGACCTTTCATGGATGGATAATCCTGCTCAAGGTCATAACCGCCTATAATTCCGTGTTCGAGGAGCCTTTGATTGAGTTCGGCAGGAGAGAGCGGGGTTTTGACCACGAACTCATGGAAGAAGGGAGCATCGGACCAGAGCGAGAACCCTTCGAGGGCAGCGATTTGTTGGGCGGCGTAATGAGCCTTGTGATAACACAATTCGGCAACTTGGCGCAGGCCGTGCTTTCCAACGAGGCTGAGATATACCGCTGCAGCCAAAGCCATGAGGCCTTGGTTGGTACAGATGTTGGAAGTGGCCTTTTCGCGGCGGATATGCTGCTCGCGGGCGGTCAGCGTGAGGACATACGCCTTTTGACCGCGGTTATCCACCGTTTCACCGACTAGACGACCGGCCATCTTGCGGACAAATTCCTTTCTAGTGGTAAAGATACCTAGGTAAGGACCTCCATACGAAAGCGGAATCCCTAAGGGTTGACCCTCCCCGGTTACGATATCTGCGCCAAATTCACCCGGCGGTTTTAACAGACCTAGGGCAATTGGATTAATGGAAATTGCGAAGAGCGCCCCAGCTTGGTGAACCTTTTCAGCCAGTTCGGTATAGTCATAAACGCGTCCGAAGAAATCAGGGTATTGGACGATTACGAGGGCGGTGTTTTCATCCAAGTATTCGGCAAGGTGATTGGGATGGGCTTTGAGGTCAGCGCCGGGATCGTCACCGACAAATTGGATGCCGGTATTGGCATGGTAGGTTCTTGTCGTCTGGCGGTAGTGAGGATGCAAAGCAGGCGAAAGAATGACACGATTGCGTTTGCCACGAAAGTGGGCGTTTGCCATGGTCACAGCTTCAGCCACTGCTGTTGCCCCGTCATAGTGAGAGGCATTTGAGACATCCATTCCGGTCAGGGCTGTCATCAAGCTCTGATAGTCGAAAATGGCTTGGAGGGTCCCTTGGGAGACTTCCGGTTGATAAGGGGTATAGGCGGTTAGGAACTCGCCGCGGCGGATGATAGCATCCACTACAGCCGGGATGTAATGGTTGTAGGCTCCCGCCCCCAAGAAGCAGATCATTTCCTGAAGGTTGTCGTTCTGCGAAGCGAGATCGGTGACGACCTCCTGGGCTTCCATTTCTGTGAGCCCGGCAGGCAAATCTAATTCGGGAAAGCGGTATTTTTCGGGGATTGCCGCAAAGAGATCTTGAATTGTTTTTACCCCGATCGTTGCAAGCATTTCTTGTCGTTCTTTATCCGTATGAGGCAAAAACATTGTTCCTCCTAATCTTTCTGGGCTAAATGGGCTTCATAGGCAGCAGCATCCATTAACTGATCGATTTCCGCAGGATTTGTTATCTCGATTTTGACCATCCAAGCTTCCCCATAGGGGTCGCTGTTGACCGTTTCGGGTTTGTCAGGAAGAGATTGGTTAATCGCAATAACTTTGCCGCTGACCGGCATATAGACATCGGCAGCAGCTTTGACACTTTCTACCGTAGCGCAGGTATCCCCCTGCTTTACGACATCTCCTTCGTTCACGACGATCTCAACGAAGACAATATCTGAGAGCTGTTCTTGAGCGTAATCGGTAATTCCAACCGTGCCTTGAATGCCTTCTACGCGCAGCCATTCATCATTTTGTGTATATTTCAAGTCAGATGGAATGTTCATCGGTACCTCCTGAGAATTGAAAGATTAGAATGGTTTGGAAAAGAAAAAGGCGCACGAACTCCTTCGCGCGCCTCTGTCTTTGACCTGAGAGATTCACGGAAATCCTGTCCGCTTGCCCCGTCGGTGCGACCTATCTAAGGGATAGGGAGACTTTCCAGAGGTTTCACCTGCAGGGTCCTTTTGCCTGAGAGTTTCGTTCAGCTCGCCTATCTACTGAACTTGCCCCTTCGGCGCTCAAAAATGAGCCTCTCCCCTGCAGTTCTATTTAGGTTTTTCGCCTTAAATTATAACCGAGCTGCCGGAGTTTGTGTAGGCTTGAGATTGGGGGGTGTGCACTCAAAAGTTGTTGGCAACATTGCTTTGTAGGACAACTCATTGAGTTGTCCTACAACTTTTGCGTGGACACATTATGGGGCAGTAATTCTAAATTTAGACCTGAAAACGCTGGCTTCAGACATCCGATATGGGAAAATCATGTGAAGGAGCATAAATCTCACCTGTGCAAACCATAAACAGGCTGAAGCCTATGTTACGAAAATCGCTTGGTGCGGCTTATCACGCGTAACATAAGCTTGAGCTTGTGGAAACGCAAAACAGGCTGAAGCCGATGTTACGAAAATCCGCTTGGTGCGACTTATTACGCGTAACATAAGCTTTAGCTTGTGGAAACGCGACACAGGCTGAAGCCTATGTTACGAAAATCCGCTTGGTGCGGCTTATCACGCGTAACATAAGCTTTAGCTTGTGGAAACGCAACACAGGCTGAAGCCGATGTTACGAAAATCCGCTTGGTGCGGCTTATCACGCGTAACATAAGCTTTAGCTTGTGGAAACGCAACACGGGCTGAAGCCTATGTTACGAAAATCCGCTAGGGCAACGCTCTAGCTTTAGAATCCTCTCCCGGCGATAGAAATGAGAATCTCCTTTCGCCCTTTAGGAGAAAGGCTGGGAATGATGGATAAGCGCCCCCATTTGTCCTGAGCCAAGATTTCCGTTCTGAAAGGTCCCTACCCCTAAGCTTTTGAAAAGCCTCAGCAAACTATTGGCGAAAGGACTTTAGTGTGGATAGTTAAAATAGGGCTTTTCGGTTTAAGAAGAGCCCTCCATTTCAACCAGCATCACTTTATTTTATTTTTATACCCAACCTTGGTTTTTGATGAAATTGGTGATAACGGGAATTTCAACGTATTCGCCTTGGTAGGCTTTATATGCCCAGTAGAACATAACGAGGACAACAATGGAACCGCAACCGAAGGTCACAGTGGCGATGACGAAGATTACAATAACCGCTGCAATAGCTTGAACAGCATGGAATTTTATAAAGGGCCGGTTTTTCTTATCTTCCATTATTAAGAGAATGATCGGGACAATGGGAGAAAAAATGTAGCTAAGGGCTGCCCATAATTTGTCATCGCTGGTTATCTCGGAAGAATATTGATTAGACATTTTAGAACCTCCATAAGGGTATAAAAAGAATTGTACTCGATTCTTTTAGATTTTGCTGATAAAATCAGAGGCAATTTGTCATGATAAAAGCACTTTGTGGCTAGCTACTGAATAAAATCGAGCGGATTGACTTTGGCACCGTTATAGATTAGCTCAAAGTGAAGATGGGGTCCGGTTGAATTGCCGGAATTTCCCAATGTAGCGATAGCTCCGCCGCGAAAGACGCTGACACCACAACCGGCAGCAATGGAATTGAGGTGCGCATAGGCAGATTGCCAACCGTTGCCGTGATCGATCACCAGGAGATAGCCATAACCAAAATCGCTCCAACCGGAATAGACAACCACGCCGGAATCGACAGCAAAGATCGGATTACCAATTTGTCCGGCGATGTCGATCGCAGGGTGGATGACCGGATCATATTGATAGCCAGAGATGGTGCGTTCGGTGGTGGGCCAAACAAAGCTACCACTGCCAACGGCCCCCTCGTAAACTTCACCGCAAGAACCTGAACCATAAAAACGAGCTGAGGCAGGGTTCTTTCGGGTAATTGCGGGAGGACCCCAATCCTTGATAGCGCGTTTCCCACCCGGCACGACAATCCAAGTGCCCGGCTCAATTCCTGAATTGGGTTCGTTTATCTTGGTTAAGTCAATATGATTGCCGCTAAATTCGATGATGTTTTGCGGGTTCGTCTTAAAAAATTGGGCGATTTTTTCGATCGTATCCCCTTCTTGCCATTGGTAATACGTCCCATTCACAGGTAGGATGTTGAGAATTTGACCCGGCTTAAGGAAGTGAGGATTGTCTTGCAAAACTTCATAATTGCCCCATAATAATGTGGCGGGTTGGATATTAAATCTTTCGGCAATGGTGAATAAAGTGTCCCCGGATTTGACCGTATAGGTCAGGACATCGGTTGCGGGACGATCGGGTATGAGGGTGAAATAGGTCGCATGTCGGGAAATGTAACGCGATTCGCTTGCGTTTGGAAGAGAAGGCAAAGCAGGTTGACTCTCTTCCTCCAGAGGGTTATTTTGTGAAATCGCATCTAATGAAGAATCAGCCGAGCCTGCTGCAAAGGCCGGAGGCGCTTGAGCGCGCAGTCTCAACCAGCCCAGGTAAACCGCTACACCAATGGCGCCAACTACCAATAGGTTTAGGAGCATGACGCCAAACAGTTTTCCTAAATTTTTTAGAGAAGACAATGAAACCTCCAACAGCTTTGCAATCCTGAGTACATGTGTGACGATTGTACTCGAAAAAGATTACTTTTGGAATGTAATCAAGACCGTCATTCCCCAGCGCAGACGGGGATCGCTCTTCGTTAGGAGGATCTTGGTTGTGTAGGTCACATCGCCACCTCTCTCTTCGAAGACTTGCCCAATGGACTCAACCACACCTTGTAGCTCTAATTGCGGAAGGGCATCCGGGACGATGGTTGCTGTTTGACCTAGTTCAATGTCAACCACCTCTATTTCAGTTAGGTTTTCGGTATATACGTACCAAGAGGAAAAATCGGCAAGAGTAATTATGCTAACATTTGGGACAACTTGACTGCCGACAACTAGATCGATTTTAGCAACAGTGCCATCAATGGTAGCTCGCAATTCTAAATTATCCAAGCGAGCTTGGGCAGCCTGAACCGCCTTTTGTGCCGTGTTGACGCGGGCATTTGCCAATGCCAATAAGTCAGGGTCCGGACCGTCTTTGATCTTTTCCCATTGATCAAGGGCTCGTTTCAGGTCTGCTTTGGCAGCTTCAAGTTGAACTTCGTAGCTTAACCTGCGGACAGCAGCATTGTAGTCGCTTTGGGCATTATCAAGGGCATCTTTTAGTTTCTTGCGTGTTTCGTTGAGCAGGGAGTCGTTTTTATAGGGCTCAAAGGCAAGCCGAGCTTTGTCGAGCCGTTCTTCCATGATGCGCACCGCTTCAATCGCATCCATGTTTTGTTGATTCTGAGGAATCGTGAAGTTATCAAGCTGATATTTGGCGTCTCGGACGCGATCGCTGGCTTTTGCGACAGCTTCGAGAGAACGGGCACGCTCAATCGCGTGATTATCGATAAGATCATCTAAGGCTTGTTGGGCATTGAGGAGCTCTAATTCAGCTCTGGCAAGTTCGGCTTCTGCTTCGGCGCGATTGCCTAACCTGACAAGCACATCTCCGATTTTGACTTGATCCCCTTCTTTCACAAGGATTTCACTGACTTTGCCGCTAACTTGGAAGGAGAGGTTCACGAATGTTTTGGGAAGAACTTTCCCCTCGGCTAGAATGCCATTCTCGCTTTTGACTGCTGACGTATTCGTTTCGGAAATTTGGGAAGCCGGTGTTTGTCTAGAATTTGAGCAAGCGGAATAGGTGATTAGAAAACCAAGAATGAGGCTTAGATAGAATAGTTTTTTTATCCGAACCATGAATATCTCCTAAGGATTTGAAACCTAATGCTAGGTATTATATCGCCAATCAAAATGTTTTTAGAAAAACTTCCTATTATGAATGAAATCTCAACTGGAGCATTTGTTTGTCGTAAGATGAAGCATGGCTTCAGCCTGCATATCCTATCCTGAGAACCATTGCTACATCCTTTTGAGGAGAGCGTTGAAAAGGACGGCTGCAAAATAGTAAAGAAAAAAAGCACTCACAGAAGAGTGAGTGCTTTTTACTCAATATTTTCTTCCCGTTATCAGTCGGAGAGGATTGTGGAGGTAGGTTAAGTTTGTGTGATGGTCATCTCTGCGCGTAGGAGCTTATTTTCATTAAATGAGTAGATACTGAACCCCATTTTAGAAAACAGATGCTTCATAGCTTCGTTGTCAGGAGTGATAATCGCCTCAATTCGTCTGATTTTTTCCTCACGGGCCACGTGGAGAATTTGTTTGATTAGCTCCTTGCCGATGCCTCTGCCTTGATACAAGTCGCTAATCAGAATACTAAAACGGGCTTCATCGAGGGAGTGAATTTTGCTTAAGCGGCCGGCACCGACAATGCGCCTTTCTCCACTTTCACATTCTTCTTGCTCGACGACCAAGGTGATTTCTCGATCGTAATCACCATGGCAGATGCGAGCTAATCGCTCATGGGCGGCTCGTTGACTCAGAAGCATGGGATGTAAATAGCGAAGATAAACAGTTCGATCGGAAAGATTCTCATGAAACTTAACCAGCAGAGGTTCATCTTCGGGAAGAGTGGGCCGAATGGTATAGGTACAATTAAATTTATCCGTCCAAGTGGTGACATATTGGGTTGGGTAAGGACGAATAGCCAGTTTAGGTAACTGATCTTCACTTAGATAGGGCTCATGAATGACAATGCGGGCGTCAAGAGCAACAATGCGTTCAGGGGATACAAGTAAAGGATTAATATCGATTTCCTTGATCCATAGGTTATCGGTGACCAAACGGCTGAAGCGAACAAGAAGCTGCTCTAACGCAGCTAGATCAACGGCTTTTCGCCCGCGCACGCCTTTGAGGGCTTGATAGATTTTGGTTTGCTCTATCATTCTCCGCGCTAACGTTGCGTTTAGTGGAGGCAAACCAAGCGCTCGATCTTTGAAAACCTCAACTAATTGACCACCTAAGCCGAAGAGGAGAACGGGTCCGAATTGTGGGTCGACACTACTGCCTAAAATGACCTCATATCCTTCGGGAGAGATCATCGGTTGCACCGTTACACCTAAGAAGTGAGGTTTCCCATCGGCCGATTTTTCTCCTACCTTTGTATGGAGGGATGTCTTAATGGACTGAAATGCTTCGCGCACCTCATCATCAGATTGAAGATTTAGCTTTACGCCACCCACATCGGTTTTGTGGGTGATGGTTTCGGAATGCAGTTTGAGGACAACGGGGTAACCGATTTGGTTGGCAAATTGGATAGCTTGTTCTTCGTTCTCGGCGATCAGGGTCTGAACAACCGGAATTTGATAACAGTTGAGGATTTGTTTGGACTCGTATTCTGTCAGGAGGGTGCGACCTTCTTGGCGGACCTTGTCGATGATTTTAGCTGCAGCCTCTTTATTGAGGGTGGCAGTGATATCGGTATTATTGGCTGGAGGCGTTTCATAAAGGCTGGCAAGGTTTTCTGCAAACTGAGCCATATAGTTGAACATCCTGGCGGCTGTATCGGGGTAGGGGAAGGTGGGAATCTTGGCTCGGTTCAGAATGCGAGCGCCTTCTTCTACATCCTCTCCGCCCATCCAACTCGCGAGAATTGGCTTTTCAAAACTTTGGGCATAGGGTACCAATTGTTCGGCCGTTTTGGTAGGATCGGTCATTGCCTGGGGGGTCAAGATGACAAGTAGACCATCGCTGTTAGGGTCTTTAGCGGCAACTTCGAGGGCTTTGGCGTAACGTTCTGGGCTAGCGTCCCCGATGATGTCCACAGGGTTGTTTTTGCTCCACACGGGGGGCAAAATTTGATCAAAAGCCTCCATCGTCTCGGGGCTAAGCTCGGCCAATTGTCCGCCGTTCAGGATGAGGGCATCGGTTGCGATCACTCCGGGCCCGCCTGCATTGGTCAGGATGGTGAGGCGCGGTCCTTTTGGTCGGGGTTGTTTTGCCAACACATCTGCCATATAAAACAACTCGGCGATGGTGTTGACGCGCAAGACACCACTACGTCGAAAGGCGGCTTCTAGCACTTCGTCGCTACCGGTTAAGGAGCCGGTGTGAGATGCAGCCGCTTTTGCAGCACCGGCCGTGCGACCCGGTTTGATGACGATAATGGGTTTGATATAAGCAACCTCTCGGGCTGCAGAGAGAAAAGCGCGCGCATCACCAATGGTCTCCATGTAGATGACAATGCTCTCAGTATTGGGATCGTCGCCAAGGTAGTAAATGAGGTCTCCCCAACCGACATCAATCATCGAGCCAACCGATACAAAGGCACTAAAGCCAACGTTTACTTTCAAACTCCAGTCTAAAACAGCCGTACATAGGGCACCGCTTTGGCTGATAAACCCCACAGACCCTTTGTGCGCAATGGTCGATGCAAAGGTAGCGTTGAATCCAGAAATGGGGCACATAACGCCCAGGCAGTTTGGTCCAACAATCCGCATATTACCACGGCGGGCATGTTCAAGTATTTGACGCTCGAGCTCTGCACCTTCCTGCCCAATTTCCTTAAACCCAGCAGAAATGATAATTGCTCCTTTGACGCCAGCTTCAACAGATTGACGAATGATCTCCGGGATGGTTGGGGCTGGGGTTGTCACAACGACAACATCAACCGGTTCTGGAACATCCAAGATGGTAGGGTAGGCTTTGATGCCTAGCACACTTGAACGTTTGGGGTTAACCGGGAAAACCGCACCGCCAAAGGGGCTGCTGATTAGATTCCACAATACTGTGCGTCCAACAGTGTTTGGGGCTTCAGTTGCGCCGATAAGGGCAACGTTCTTGGGAGCAAAGAGAATATCTAGCGGTTTTTTTTCATAATGTAAAACATCGTGAACGGGGTCAAAAGTTGGTAATGCTGTCCGATCCATCGTCCAAATCCCTTTGTTCTCTAAAAGATTTTAATCCTAATCCTTTGATAAATATTGATACAATTAGTATAGTACAAGTTACGGATTTCACAAGGACAATCCTTCTCTAATCCCGATTACAAACGTCATTATTGGTTTTTTCGGGTTATAATAAGATTTTGGTTTTCTCTACAAAGCGGGTTGGCTTTCGGAGCGTGATGGTCAAGCTTTTTTGTCTTTGTGATGAACTTGTACGCTCGAATCAAAGAATTGCGAAATTGAAAAAACAATCGTGTCTTTCCCTCCAATGGAATCATCTGCGCAATGCTAGGGAAAGAACTTTGTCTAGAGTGAATTATCCTTTTGATCTTCCAAAGGATTGAGAAGGAGAGGCTCCTATCTTGAGACAGATAGTTTGGGAAAAGAGTTTAATCGTCAACGGGAGAAATTTATGTACAAAACACATACATGTGGTGAATTAAGACAGAGTGATGTGGGGAAAATCGTTAAGTTAGCGGGCTGGGTACATCGCCGTCGCGATCATGGTGGGGTAACTTTTATTGACTTGCGTGACCGATTTGGAATCACTCAAGTTGTGTTCGATTCAGAGAGTGCGGCTCAAGCTCACCAAGCTGCCGATGTGCTGAGAATGGAATGGGTGATTCAGGTTGAGGGGGTTGTGCGGCGGCGGCCTGTTGGTTCCGAGAACCCTTCACTGCTTACAGGTGAGATTGAAGTAGCTGCCCACGACTTAAGGATTCTAAATCCGGCAAAGACACCACCATTCTTGATTAATAAGGACGAAGAAGCCGACGAGTATACCCGTCTTAAGTACCGCTATCTCGATTTGCGCCGAGATAAAATGCGCCGAAATTTAGAGCTACGACACCGCGTGGTCAAGTTTATCCGCGATTATCTAGACGAGCGCGGCTTTTGGGAGATTGAAACCCCGATTTTGTTCAAAACAACCCCCGAAGGAGCACGAGATTATCTTGTGCCTTCTCGAGTACATCCAGGGGAGTTTTACGCTTTGCCCCAATCTCCTCAACAGCTTAAGCAACTGTTGATGGTAGCAGGGGTGGAACGCTATTTCCAAATTGCGCGATGTTTTCGAGATGAGGATCAACGCGGCGACCGACAACCCGAATTTACCCAATTAGACCTAGAAATGTCATTTGTCGAGCGCGAAGATATTATGCAACTGACTGAAGATTTGTTCACAAAATTGGTTGCGACGGTCGTTCCAGAAAAGCGATTGTTTGCCTCTCCTTTTCCCAGACTGTCTTACCGTGAGGCGATGGAACGCTTTGGCAAAGACAATCCAGACTTACGCTACGGGTTAGAGCTGGTCAATGTAAGTGATCTGGTTGCCGATTGTGGGTTTGCGGTTTTTGAGCAAGCCATTCGTGCTGGCGGAAGCGTGCGGGGGATTAATGTGAAAGGTTGTGGAGATTACAGCCGTAAACAAATTGATGAGTTGACGGAATACGTTAAGCAATTTGGGGCAAAGGGATTAGCCTACATTGCCTTCCCGCGCAGCGGAGAGGTGCGTTCGACCTTTGTGAAGTTCCTCTCGCCTGAATTACAAAAATCCTTATTTGAACGTATGCAGGTTGAAGAAGGGGATTTGTTAGTCTTTGTCGCCGATCAGGACAAGATCGTTTTTGAAGCGCTCGGCAGGCTGCGGGTATACCTAGCCGAAAAGTTGAACTTAATCGACGATAATGTTTTGGCTTTTTGTTGGGTAATTGATTTTCCGTTTATGGTGTGGAATGAAGAGGAAAAGCGTTGGGACCCAAGCCATCATTTATTTACTGCGCCGATGGCGGAAGACATTCCCCTTTTGGATGTGGATCCAGGCAAAGCGCGCGGTCAGCAATATGATCTCGTTTTGAATAACTACGAAATCGGTGGCGGTTCGATCCGAATCCACGATCGCGCTTTGCAAGAGAAGGTCTTTAGGTTAATCGGACTGGACCTTGAGGTTGCACGGGAGCGATTCGGACACATGCTGGAGGCTTTTGAATACGGCACACCTCCGCATGGAGGGATTGCTCCGGGTATCGATCGAATTTGCATGATCTTAGCCGGTGAACCGAATATCCGAGAAGTCATAGCCTTTCCAAAGAACCAGGCTGCTCGGGATGTGATGGCGGATGCTCCTTCCCCGGTGGAAGCGAAACAATTGGAGGAGCTACATATTCAGGTTGTCTTGCCGCCAGCATTGCAAAAATCTTAATCAAAAAGGTCTACTCACCTTTCTCATTTTATGGTATAAGAAAAGTAACCCTACTGTGTTCGTGATGCTGCGCTCGGGTTTTGGGCCAACACCCACAAAAAGGGTTCCAATCTTACAAATGTGACGCGATAGGCGACAGCCAAGGCGGATCATTTGGGGAGGAACCCACCTGCGAAGGCAGGTTCAAAACTTTGCTGCACACGGCACGGTGGGGTGTTTTGTTTTCCTTAACGTTTACCAAAGAGATAGCTGCGAGCTTTGATACTTAAGAGGGTCAATCTGAGTTTCAAGCTTTGAGAGGAGTTGCCTTTGAGCATCCAGCGGCATTGTCGACGCTTTGGATGATATGCGCCATCGGATTTGTGCCCGGCTTTGGTCGGTTCTGAGGGTTAGATTTTCTAATCGGAATCCGGCTTGGTCACCAGCAGTTAAGGCTGAGTTCAAAAAATTCACTTCGTATTCCTCGATCAAGGCAAGAAAAGGGGTATTTTCGGAAAAGTGATGCGAAAATTCCTGAAAAGTCGCAGTAAGTGCACGACAATGCCAGTCCCAATCGTATCGTTTCCGAAGAAGCGCCGATCGCAACGGCTTTGCTTTCTCTCTGCCTTCTAACCAACCACTCCAAATAGCGCAGAGCGTCCAAAAAGCTTGATTAGCTCGGGGGAGAGTTGCCACAATCGCCGATAAATCCTCTTTTGGTAATTGAGATAAAAGCTCTCGTAGTCGCCCACTGAAAATCGAGATTTCTCCGGCGTGGGGAAGTTTGGGGTATTCAGATACCATTGTTGGAGAGGAGCCAATCTCGGCAATGGAATTGACCCATATATCCTTTGATTTTTCAAGCGCTTGCCAGAAGTTAACCTCAAAAAATTGGGTTGGCAAAGAAAGCTGTTTGGGGCGATGACGTTTGGGTGGATAATCCCACAGAGCGTTAGTAAGATCAAAGGCTTCAATTAACAAACCAATCAGGATTTGTTGTTGACGATGATCGAGACTTAATTCGTCCAATTTGTTCAGCAAAGTGACGATTGCATAGAGCGATCGGGCTGGATAAACGCTTAAGGCGTCGATAACGGGCGAATAGGCGAGATCGTCCTTTCCGATCACTTTGCTTGTAGCTTGAGCTTCTAAGATAGAGCGGGGGGGAAGTCGCTGGATTTGTTGTTGATCCTGAGAGGTGATTGGAAATTGTCCCTGGTTTCCACAATGGGGACAATGATAGAGTTTTGATACCAATTGATGCAAACCGCTAGTGCTATCTCTTTCCCAGATAAAGGCGTTTACCTCAATGTCTGAAAAGCAGAGATTACAAGTGGAAAAGTACAAAGAACGCAGAAAAGACTCAAGCCGGCTATTGATTTTTTTTAGAGCAGAGATCGCTGCTAAAATGGTTTGAAACTCGTTGATTTGTGGGCAGAGTGCGTAAACTCGGATTAAACTTCTTAGAATAGGGTTATTGCAACAAACGATGACTGCGCTTCCTGTATTGGCTAATTCTATGGGCGTTAAGGGGGAAACACCAAAAGGATCAAGGACATAACCTTTGTTCGCGACATTTTGGGATAATATATACTCTACATGAGCTGAAGCCGTGTGCCGGTCGTAAGGGGGTAAGAAACGTGCTAAAGGAAATGAGGACTGTAGGGGAATGCCACTCAAGAAAGATAACGTTGGTGAGGAAGCCCCAGCCATTTGACGAAAATTTTTCTAATCCCGAATCTTAAGTAAAGGTATGAAGCATGATAAGATTAGCTGGACGGAATTGATGGACCGGATAGCCGCAAATCACTACGACTTGGTCTCCTGATTTTACTTTTGAGTGATAGAGGTAATTTTCAAGGATTGATAAAATTTCACCGAGATTGTTTGCACTGGGGGTCAAAAAGCTCTGAACGCCCCAATAGAGGCTGAGTTGAGAATATGTATCTGGATTGGGAGTAAAGGCAAATATCGGTCCGACAGGACGAGTTTTTGAAAGAAGTTTTGCTGTATGACCACTTTGGGTGAAGACGCAGATCGCCTTTACGTTGCGATCCTCGCTAAGGTTTCGCGCAGCTTTGATGACAAAGTAACTATCTTCCTCATCTGATTTTGGAATGAGGTTACCATCCCAAACAGACCAATCGGCAAGATTCTTTTCTGCTTCTCGAATGATCGCAGCCATGGTTTTGACGGCAAGGACGGGATTTTTTCCAATCGAGGTTTCGGCAGAAAGCATGACAGCATCACTCCCATCAAAAATTGCATTGGCTACATCACTTGCCTCCGCTCGAGTGGGAATGGCGTTCTCGGTCATTGACTCTAGCATTTGAGTGGCGGTGATCACATATTTTCCCATCCGATTGGCGGTTGAAATAATCTGCTTTTGGGCAGTGGGAACACAAGCGGGTGAGATTTCAATCGCTAAATCCCCTCTTGCCACCATGACCCCATCTGCCGCTTCAAGGATCGTTGAGAGATGCGTTAACGCTTGAGGGCGTTCGATTTTGGCAATGATGGGCACCTTCGTTTTGGATGGGAAATGGCTTTCAATTTGTTGCCTTAGGTCGATGAGGTCCTGATCGTTTTGGACAAAGGATAGCGCAATTGCATCAACGGATTGTTCCATGCCCAAGCGAAGGTCGCGCAGATCTTTATCTGTTAAGCCAGATAGAGATAATTCTGTGTCAGGAAAATTTGCCCCTTTTCTTGGTAACAACTTTCCCCCAATAACGATTTCTGCCTCGAGAGATGTGGTCTGTTTACGAACGACTCTGAGTTCAATTTTACCGTCATCTAAAAGAATTCGATCGCCTATTTTGATGTTCTCAATTAGAGTGGATAATCCTATAGACAAAACACGATCATTGCCGATAGTGGGTTGATTGGTTATGGTTATCGCATGTCCTGAATGAAGGGTGATAAAGGGTTTTTCTAATTCTCCAACGCGGAGTTTAGGGCCTTGTAGATCAATCAGGATGGCTACAGGGATGCATAAGCTCTGAGAAGCGTTTTTAGCAATTTGAATGAGTTGAACGCGCTCTTGTTCGCTTCCGTGGGAGCAATTAATGCGGAAAACGCGGACACCAGCTCGGATGAGTTCGCCTATGATCGTGACATCCGAGCTGGCAGGTCCAATGGTGGCAATAATCTTTGTCTTGCAGGGCATGCCTAGATGTAATTGAGTTCTTTTGCTTGGCGCGTCAACTCATCGCGAAACTTCGGATGGGCGATGTTGATGAGCGCTTTTGCACGCTGGCGGATGGTTTTACCATAGAGGTCGGCGATTCCGTATTCAGTAATCACATAGTGAACGTGATTCCGAGTGGTGACAACGCCGGCGCCGGGTTTCAGGGTGGCAACAATCCGGCTAAAATCTTTTGCTGTGCTAGGAAGAGCAATAATTGGCACGCCACCTTTGGAGCGAGATGAGCCATAGATGAAATCTAATTGTCCTCCCACCCCGCTGAAGAGTCGGTGACCAATACTGTCGGCACAAACCTGACCGGTCAGATCAACCTCGATGGCAGAGTTGATAGCAACCATGCGCTCGTTTTGGGCAATAATAAACGGATCGTTGACATACTCAGTGGGATGAAGTTCGATTAGGGGATTGTCGTCCACCCATTTGTATAAACGTTTCGTGCCCAAAATAAAGCCGGCGATGATTTTTCCCGGATGAAGTGTTTTGCGGCTATTGGTCAAGACACCGGCTTCAACGAGGTCAATGACTCCATCTGAGAACATTTCGGTGTGGATGCCTAAGTCTTTCTTGGTAAAGAGGTGTTTAAGAACCGCATCTGGAATTGCGCCAATGCCCATCTGCATCGTAGCGCCATCCGGGATTAATTCGGCGACATAAGCGGCGATCTTTTCATAGATTTCTGCATTTCCCTCATCTGCCATGGGAAGTTCAGGGAGTTCATAGTCCGTTGGGACCATATAGCTTAATCGGCTGACGTGGATAAACGAATCTCCAAGTGTGCGGGGCATTTGTTGATTGACTTCAGCGATGATCATGGATGCCGATTCGGCGACACTTTTCGTCAACCCAACTTCGATGCCAAAACTGCAAAACCCGTGTTCATCTGGTGGGGAAACATGAATAAGGGCGACGTCTACAGGTAGAATTTTGCGCTTGAAAAGGAGAGGAAACTCCGATAAGAGGACGGGGGTAAAGTCCACCCGCCCTTCATGGACCGCTTTGCGGATATTGCTGCTGATAAACATTGTATTGACGCGCAGGTGTCCTTGCAAATCCGGCTTGACATAGTCAGCCGGTCCGACAGTGAGAGCGTGGCAGATCTCAACATCTTCAAGATTAGGCGCGTATTCCACCAACGCAGCCAAGATTTTTTGGGGGACCGAACAGTTGCCGGTCAAGAAAAGACGTTGATGCGACTTGATTTGTCTTACAGCTTCTTCGGGGGTTACGATGCGAGATTGATATTGTTGAATCCAGTCCATGGATGCCTTCCTACTTGGCTGGAGTGAGTCTGGTAAGATGAGCAATGCGCCCCTGATGGGTCGCTACTGCGATTTCCAGAGATGGGTCTTCTTGGATTGCGCGTTCCACCCCTTTATTCGCCAGTTCTTGAATATAAGGAAATGCTGCGTTTACGTAGGCGTAGGTTGCTGTCCGAGCAATGACACTGGGAACATTAGGTACGCAATAGTGAACGACGCCTTCTTCAATGTAGGTGGGTCGATCGTGGGTGGTGGGTCTTGAGGTCTCTACACAACCGCCTTCATCGATGCTCATGTCAATAATAATCGAACGTGGTTTCATCAATTTGACCATTTCGCGCGTGATGACAATTGGTGAACGCTGATGGGGAACTAACACAGCACCGACAACCACATCGGCATAAGAGAGGGCGCGTTTGAGGTTAATCGGATTGCTGATTAGCGTTAGAACGCTCGGAAAGCGATCGTACAATCTCTGGAGGGCATTAATATTTGTGTCTAACACAGTGACGTGGGCACCCATCCCAACAAAGCCTTTGGTTGCTGCTGTTCCGGTGACACCTGCCCCAACGATGACGACCTCCGCCGGGGGAACGCCCACCACGCCGCCTAAGAGCATCCCTTTACCACCGGCGTCAGTTTGTAAAAGGCGCGCAGCAATTTGGGGCACCATGACTCCACCGATGGTGGCAAGTGGGCGGCGGATTGGCATACTGCCATCCGGAAGAGAGACTTGTTCAAAGGCAATGGCAGTGATCTGGGATTTTAACAAAGCCTCGATCTTATCCTGTCTGGCGGAAGTTAAGTGCAGCAATCCTGCTACAGCAGTGCCCGGACGCAACCAATTAATCTCTTCGAGAGTGGGTCTGGCGATCTTGAGGAGGAGGTCGGCTCTGCCAAAAACTTCATGAGGAGAATAGGCAATTCTAGCGCCGGCGCTTTCGTACTCTTGATCGGTGAAGCCGGCTGCTAGACCGGCTTCATGTTCCACGTAACAAATATGACCCTGCTCGACAAGCATCTGAACCCCGGCCGGCGTTAAACCTACCCGAAATTCAAAAGGGCGTCGCTCTTTTGGAATGCCAATATTCATAGACGAACCTCTTTTCTGCTAGGTAAGTAACTTAACCAGAATGGCTTTTTGGGCATGAAGCCGGTTGTGGGCTTGGGAGAAAAGAGCAGAATGCGGCCCATCGGCAACTTCATCGGTGATTTCCTGCCCTCGGTGAGCAGGCAAACAGTGCATGACAATCACGTCTTGATCGGCTTCAGAAACCAATTGTTGGTTGACTTGATAAGGTGGAAAAACTTTCTCTCGAATTTGGGCTTCTTCCTCTTGCCCCATACTTGTCCAAGTATCGGTATAAATCACTTGGGCGCCCTTAACGGCTTGGTGTGGGTCTCGGAGGAATGCAAGTTGGCTTCCGGTTTCCCGAGCAACTTCTTTTGCCAATTCAATAGCTTTGGTGGGCATATCGTAGCCTTCAGGATTGGCAATGGTGAAATTTGCGCCTAGTTTTGCACAAACATGCATGAGAGAAACTGCAACATTGTTTCCGTCGCCAACGAAAGTGACTTGAATTCCTTTTAGTGTGCCGAACTTTTCGTAAATTGTAAGGGCATCTGCCATGGCTTGGCAGGGATGGTTATAGTCACTTAATCCGTTCAACACTGGAACACTCGCCCAGCGGGCCAATTCAAGCACGTGTTCGTGTTCGAATACGCGCGCCATGATCGCATCGACATAACCGGATAATACCCGAGCTACATCACTGATGGCTTCACGCTTCCCTAAACCGATTTCTGCGGGAGAGAGATAGAGCGCGTCACCTCCTAAATGGCGCATAGCCATATCAAACGAAACACGCGTGCGTAAGCTGGGTTTTTGAAAGATCATCCCTAAGACTTTCCCTCTTAGAAGAGGAGGATTTCCACCCGCTTTCCACTGGGTTTTTAGCTTTACGGCTAAATCTAGCATTTCTTGCAAATCTTCTGAAGCATAATCTAAGACATCTAGGAAATGTTTCATCTTTCACTCCATTGACTTGAGGAATAGCTGTGTGCACGAAGGATCTATCTAGCAGGGATTACCTCTCTGGTTTTCCTTGCGAAAATGGTTTTTTCTGACGACCCTAAAGGTGCACAGGTTTCGTCTTTAGAAAGTATAACACAAGGTATCCGAGATAAGGGATGGCGGGAGGAGGGTTTAGTCGAGCGGTGGGGGGTTTTGTTGTCTCGAAATAACGTGCGATTGAAGCCAGTGAAGCCAAGAGCTTTTAGAGGTTTGGCGTTGAAGCGGTTGTTCGACGCTCAATAAAAGGATGGAGAGGATGATGAGGGCAACTCCAAACCATTGAAATCCATTTAGGCTTTCATGTAGCCATATTCGTGCAAAAGCCAGGGTGACGAGCAATTCAGTGATACCCAGAAGGGCGGTTTGCAGTCCGCCAATTCGCTTAACGCCGAAGAATAGGGTTAGGCGTGATAGAAACGTTACAAGTGCTAGAGCAAGGACGGGCAGCAGAGATAGAGAAGAAATAGGGAAAGAAATTCCTATCGATAAGGGAAAGTGCGCCAGAAAGCCGAAAGGTGCAACGACTAACGACATGAACAGGAGGGTGTAAAAAGTAACGGTTGGGGCGGGCATTTCAAAGAGGACGCGCTGATTGATGGGGAGATGAAACCCATAGCAGGCGGCTGCAATTAACATAAATAAAACCCCTTTGAGATGAAGAGGGGTATGAAATCCAAGGATAAGGAAGCCAATTCCAGTTACAATCAATCCCAACCGAAAAATTGAAATTATGGAAAGCCGATAGCGGTCCATGAGCATCCAAATGGTTACGAAGATGGGATACGTTAGGAAAATCAATTGTCCCACGTTGGCGTTGATCAAAGATAAAGCGTGGTAATAGAATAGAGAGCCAAGACCGTTTAAGATGCCCGCTAAAGCGCAGCCAAGTAAACCGGCCGGGTAAATAAAAAAACTTCTCCGATTTGTCAAAAATAGCGTGATTGCCATCAGGAAGGTCGCTAGGACGGTGCGAATGGTTACCACCGCAAAAGGCGGCAGCCCAGCTTGAATGGCAAGTTTGCCAAATATAGGCGTGAAACCCAGCAGCATAGCGGATAGGAATGCAGAGAGGACACCGCTGTGGTTAAGGGTTGTCGGTTTAGCTGCTGGGCGAGCAACTGTTTTCTCTAACATGATCAGACGAGCGATCTTTCAATAATCACTTAAATCACTTAATCACTTCAAGAATCTCATCCGCCAAGTCATCGCTCATGAATTTACCTTTGTGCATCAATGCCTTGACCTTCCCTTTCAATAACATTTGCTCGTCCTTCGTCAATTCTTTTGCGGTGACAACGATGACCGGTATCGAGGCTAGATCGGGGTATTCGTGAAGTTGATTGAGAACCGCAAAGCCATCCATTTCAGGCATCATCAAGTCAAGGATGATGACGTCTGGCGGATCTTCTTTGATCATTTGGATTCCTGTTATGCCGCTTGCTGCTTCGCGAATGACGAAGTCACCCTGGGATTGCAGAATACGGCGTAATAGACGACGGGCATCTTCTGTATCGTCAATAATGACAATTTTGCGCACTTTTTCTGGGGTCAGGTTGCTTAGCGCTCCATATAGGCCTTCTTGTGGCTTGGTTTCCATCTCAGAGCGGGAAGTAGAAATATCGGTTGCCCAGCCATCACCCAGGACGAGAGTTTCAACCGGCATGGTGTGTCCGGTGCAATTTACAACCACGATTTCGTTGGGTTTAATGACCCCTTGACGAAATAATTTTATGGTTCCCGCAAAAGCCACTGCAGCAGCCGATTCGGTGGATAGTCCCTCAAGTTTGGCAAGAATGTGGATGGTCCGAAAGGCATCTTCATCGCTAACACTTTCAAAGGCACCTCCGCCGCTGAGGGTTAACATTCGTTCTCTGAGAAGGGTATACGTGCGGCCTGGATCACCGGTTGAGAGGGTCATGATATGGGTTTTGGGGGTTTGGATGGGGTCAGCAACTGGTTTGTTGGCTTTCCAAGCATGAACCATTGGGGCGCACCCTTCAGCTTGAATACATGCAATGCGGGGAATGCGGTCAATCAATCCCATTTGGTAGAGTTCGGTGAAGCCTTTCAAAACTCCCAATGGACCAATTCCGCCGCTGACCGCTTGGACATACCAATCGGGAGCTTTCCATCTAGGCAAAGAACCTGCCTGATTACTCATAGCGAGAGACCGGGGCAATTGCTCAGCAATCTCGAAGGCAAGCGTCTTCATCGATTCGACCGAAGGAATAGAGCAGGCACCCCTTTCAAGATGAAGGTTGCGCTGGCGAGCAAATTCTGCTGCCAGTCGCTTGGCTTCATCGTAAGTTCCGGTGACTTTTACAACTTTTGTGCCGTAGATAGCTACCTCGCGCATTTTTTCGAGGGGTACAAGACTGGTTAGGAAAGCCCAGAGCTTGATCCCCGCTCTAGCGGCATAAGCGGAGTAAGCAATTGCTACATTACCCGTTGAAGCAAGGACTGCTTCGGTAATTTGGGCTTCCTTCATGGCAGCGATGGCTATGGCTGCTTGTCGATCCTTAAAGGAGTTTGTGGGCCCTTGACGTTCATCTTTGATGAATAGCGTTGGGCATCCCAGCATCATGCCAAGGTTATTGGCGTGGATCAAGGGCGTTCCACCTTCTCCCATGGACAGATATGGAATATACTCCCCTATCGGTAAAAGTTCGCGATACCTCCATAAATTGAAGGGCCGCTCAGATAAAGAGTTTTGGAAGATTTCCTTTGTCCTAGCTAGATCGTAGTGGACTTCACGCCAATTGCTGCCACATTGGGAGCAGGTTGTCTGAGTGAGACGAAATGGCTCTACTTTTCCACAGTCGAGACAATGAACCGCGTAGTTGGGATGAGACATCTATGACTTTACGCCTTTAATATCTTTTTGATTGTAGCAGTTAGCTCCTCTTCCATGATCGGCTTAAGCAGATAATCGCTGATACCATATTGATCGGCTCGTTCTCTGTCTTCGATCAGAGAACAGACCACGATTGGGATGTTTTCCGTCTCGGGTTTTGATTTTAGTTCTTGAAGGAGATACCAGCCGTCCTTTGAGGGATCAGAATTGAAAGATAGCGCAGTGTCGATAATGATCACGGAGGGAGAAAGGGATTGAGCTAGTTGAATTGCTTGCTCGGGTAGCGAGCATTTCACCACCTGAATATCTTGATCGGCAAGATAACGTTCATACAAGCTTAGGACTAATTCTTCGCGATCGACCGCTAAAACGACAGTTGACGTTGAAGATTCTTTCGATGGAGCGAAGATTTCTTGAGTTTGGGGGTTATAACTCAGTACAGGGATTGAGAAATAAAACGTTGAGCCTTTTCCGAGTTCACTGTTGACCCCAATCTTGCCCCCATGCATCTCTACCAGATACCGTGAAATCGAAAGCCCTAAGCCGGTGCCACCCGTTTTGCGAGTGGGAGAGGCATCAACTTGGGAGAAAGGCTCAAACAACTTTGATTGGTCTTCCTGGGCAATTCCTATTCCGGTGTCGATAACCTTAATTAAGACCTCTTCATGCGAATTTTCTCTCTTAACTTCCGTTTGTACCGTAATCGAACCTTGCTCAGTGAACTTAGCTGCATTTGAGAGAAGATTGAGTAAGATTTGGCGAATTTTTGTTGGGTCTGCCCTAACCAACGGCACGTTGGGGTCCAAATCAACCATTAACTCGATGGGTTTATCCTTAATCAATCCTCTTACAGTTGGTAAGATGCTTTGAATGATCTCACTGATATTGACATCATCTTCAAACATGAGCTCCATTTTGCCGGCTTCGATCTTCGACAGATCTAGAATGTCATTGATGAGGCTCAGTAAGTGCTGACCTGAGTTAAAGATCGCATTGAGGTCTTGTCGCTGGAGATCGGTTATTGGTCCATCAATACCCTTCAAAATGACCCGCGAAAAGCCGATGATGGAGTTGAGCGGTGTGCGGAGCTCATGGCTCATATTGGCTAGGAATTGGCTCTTCAGTTGGTCTGCTTTGCGCATTTCTTCAACGGCTTGCTGAGCAAGCTCATAAGCTTGAGCATTGCTAATTGCAACGGCAATTTGGTCAGCAAGGAGTTGAAGGATCGAAATGTCATCTGGGGAAAAGGCATTAACTTGGGTTGATTGGACGTCCAGAGCGCCGATAACTTTATCGCCGATTTTTAGCGGGATGCCGAGTTCGGATTTTGTCTCGGGTAGTAACGGGTTGGGACGGTGAATCTCGCTTTTGGAGACATCGTTAATCACCAACGGTTCGCCATGTTGCGTTACATAACCGATAATGGATTGGGAACCAACGGCTAATTTGTGTCCTCTGCGTTTCATTTCCTCACCGGCAATTCCGGTCGATTCCCGAACTACAGCATACTTTTGTTCGTCGTCGAGCAGAAAGACCGAAGAGTGGTAAAACCCAAATCGATCTCTAACGAAGTTAACCACGTTTTTGAGCAGTAAGTCGAGAGCTAAGGTTCCTGAGGTATCGCGAGCGATTTCAGAGGCAGTTTGGAGTTCATCTGCACGGCGGCGCAGTTCATCTAGGAAGCGTACATTTTGAATTGCAATGGCACATCCACTGCCAATGGTAGTCAAAAGATCAACGTGATGTTGATCATATAAGTGCGGGATATGCTCATGCTGGACAGAAATGACTCCCAGCACCTTATCGCCATAAAGCATCGGTACGCCAAGCCA
>CALFWB010000041.1 GCA_937928795.1 uncultured Anaerolineales bacterium | reverse complement strand
ATTAGCTTTAGCTGCGCAGGGAGGCACGGGCTGAAGCCCATGTTACGGCAATCTGCTTGGTGGTGTTTCTCCACCGTAGTGTAAGCTTTAGCTTGCGCAGAGAGGCACGGGCTGAAAGCCCATGTTACGGCAATCTGCTTGGTGGTGTTTCTCCACCGTAGCATTAGCTTTAGCTGCGCAGGGAGGCACGGGCTGAAAGCCCATGTTACGGCGATCTTTTTGAAGTTGGCGTAGAGTTTTTCAATCCTCTAATTGCTTTGTTCGTTTCTTGCGGATTTGGTGTGCTTGAGGGATTCCCTCACCCCCAACCCCTCTCCCAGAGGGAGAGTGGAGTAGCTTCCTTCGCCAGAAGGGCGAAGGGCTGGGGCGCTGCCCTGAGCGCCGCACTGAGCTGGTCGAAGTGCCTGTCGAAGGGCGCTGCCCTGAGCGCCGCACTGAGCTGGTCGAAGTGCCTGTCGAAGGGCGCTACCCTGAGCCTGTCGAAGGGCGCTGTCCTGAGCTTGTAGTTTGAGCTGGTCGAAACCTTGTCGAAGGGATGAGGGTGCAAGGGTTGATCCTCAGCGGAGCTTGCTGTTCCGAAAAGAGCCTCACATTAAATTTTTGAAAAGCCCTAGTCTGCAGCTAGAGTTGCTAAGGAAATAGGGGTTATAATAATTATAGGGATGAATTTGACCGTTCTTCTCGGCAGTCGTTGAGGCTCTGCGGAGAGAATTCACATCTTTCTATTTTCTATCTACACGGAGGGCAGAATGTCTGACCAATTTGAAAACGTCACCGTCATCAAAAAAGCCAATGTCTATTTTGATGGCAAAGTTACAAGTCGCACGGTTCTTTTTCCCGATGGCAGCCGCAAGACACTCGGTTTCATGTTACCCGGTGAGTACGAGTTCAACACCGGCGCCCGCGAGGTGATGGAAATCCTCGGCGGCGAGATGGACGTATTGTTACCCAGTCAGGAGAGCTGGCAAACCTTCAAAGCAGGTCAGTCCTTTGAGGTGCCGGCTAATTCCTCCTTCAAACTCAAGCTCAAAGTGGCGGTAGATTATTGTTGTTCGTATGGATAGTTATGAGTTAAGCGTTCTGCGTTTTGCATTGAGCACTTGAAGGTTGTTGGTATGCTCAAACAGAAACTGATAGCTGACTGCTGATAGCTCATTGCTAACCACCGAACCCAAAACCCATAACTCAAAACTCGTAACTTCGCTGTTATGGATTAAAATTCTCTCTGATGTTCACCGATGTTTCCTCACAGGATGCTGGCGTGCAAGTCTTCTTTGACGTTGAGACGACCGGCTTGAGTCCGCAGGCGGGTGACCGCATTTGTGAGGTGGGCATTGTGGTGGCAAGCGGCGATCAAATCCTCGAAACCTATGCTTCTTTGGTCAATCCTTTGCGTCCCCTCTCGCCCGGCGCCGCAGCGGTCAATGGCTTGAACGATGAGTTGCTGCGCAATCAGCCAACCTTTAACCAGATCGCCGATGAGGTGATCGGGCGCTTGCACGGGCGGATTGTGGTGTGTCATAATGCGCCGTTTGATTTGGGGTTTTTGCAAAGCGAACTGACCCGCCTAGGACGCACTTGGCAGCCACGTCAGATCATTGACACCTTGCAACTTGCCCGCCAATATTTTCGCTTTGCCTCAAATTCCCTGAGCGCGGTTGCCACAGCTCTGGGCATCCCCATCCACGAGGCGCATCGCGCTCTCGGCGATGCGCTGACCACCTATCGCGTGTTTCGCCGTTTCCAGCAGCAGTTAAATGGACAAAGCGATTGGTCGGCTTCTATACGTGGGCAATTGGCTTATAATCCCCTTTCAGATGAAGCAAGCAATCTGGATTTGCCTTCTGCCCTGCGCCGGGCTCTCGCTGAACAGTCTGACCTTGAGATTCTCTACCGGGATGGGCAAGGCAATTTCACCCGCCGGCACATCCGCCCGCTGCAAATTTTGCCCGGCTATGGGACAATCTATGTGGTTGCCTATTGTCATCTGCGCGGTGAAGAGCGCTCTTTCCGTCTTGACCGCATGAAAATCCTCTCTAACGGTGGAGGCGAGGATGTCTGATTTGGTGCAAGACAAAGTTGCTCAGGCAGTTCAAATCCTGCAAGAAAAAGAGGTCGATTTGTGGCTGACCTTTGTACGCGAGACGATGTTGGCTGCCGATCCGATCTTGCCCTTGATCTATGGCGAAGGTGACCTAACCTGGCACAGCGCCTTGCTCATCTCTCGCTCTGGCGAGCGCATCGCCATTGTCGGACATTATGAGGCGGAAGCCGTGCAACGTCTGGGTGCCTACACTCAAGTGATCCCTTATCATCATGGCATTGGCGACGTGCTGCGTGAACGGATTGCCGCCCTCGATCCCCGCCAGATCGCCGTCAACACTTCCCTAAGCGACCCCCTAGCCGATGGCTTGACTCACGGCATGTACCGGTACTTGCTGAACATCTTGGCGGACACTCCTTATGCCAACCGCTTGGTGCCTTCCGAAGAAATTATCCATGCCCTGGTCGGGCGCAAGACGGAAGGGGAGCTTGCGCGCATCCGCGCTGCAGTGGAGGCAACTGAGGAAATCTTTATCGAAACCTTCAACTTCCTGCGTCCCGGTCAAAGCGAACGGGAAATCGCTGCTTTCATGCAACAGCGCGCCGCCGGGCGCGGTTTGGGGTTGGCTTGGTCGGCCGAGAACTGCCCAGCCGTCAACGCCGGACCCGATTCGCCGATTGGGCATAGCGGACCCACCGACCTGCGCATCCAACGCGGGCAGATTCTGCACTTTGACTTTGGCGTGCGCAAAGATGGCTTTTGCTCGGATATTCAGCGGGTGGTCTATTTCCTCGCTGAAGGGGAAAGCCAACCGCCTCCAGAAGTCCAGCGCGGTTTCGATGTCGTTGTTGAAGCTATCCAAAAAGCCGCTCAGGCGATGAAGCCTGGCCTGCTGGGTTATGAAGTGGACGCCATCGCCCGAAGAGTGGTTACCCAAGCCGGCTATGAGGAATACATGTATGGCACAGGGCACCAACTCGGCCGCCGCGCCCATGATGGCGGTGGGATGCTTGGGCCCCTCTGGGAACGCTATGGCGACTCGCCCAAAAAACCGCTGGAGGTCGGACAGGTTTACACCCTTGAACCCGGACTGATGCTGCCGGGGAGGGGATATATCGGCCTTGAAGAAGACGTGGTGGTTACTGCTCATGGAGCAGAATTCCTCTCTCGTCCGCAACAAGAATTAATTTGTCTCTAAGAGATGGAGCAGGCGTTCCTGCGCTGGCGGTTAGGGTTATTCCTCGTATTCCTGTTTAGCTTTTGGCTGGTCGGCGTATTGTGGATGCCAGCCTGGCAAGAGAACAGTTTGCGTCACTCGCCGCGATTGCTGATCGGAGGGATGACTTTACTGGGGATCGGACTTATTGGGGGTGGGTTGCTGGCGGTTAGTTTCACTTCAAAAGGGGGCATGTTTTTGGTTGGATTGGGGCTAGGCATTGCCAAGCGGCTGCGGGCTTTGGGCAAGAAAAATTTGCTTTTCCTTCTTGTCCTCTGGTTCACCCTCTCCTTCTGGGTAGCCGGGGATTATAGCTGGTATTTTTCTTCGGCTTGGCGAAGACTGCCTCTCGTCCTAAGCTATGCCGGCTTAACAACGCTAATCCTCAAAGCCTGGTTGAGTGACCTTAGCTGGGGGCGTCTCGGCTTAGCTAGTCTGCTCCTTAATACCGCCGTCTTGCGCTTGAGCGTTTTTCTCGCCGAGGTCACCGATTATCCATTTTCGCTCTATTGGTCGGAGACGACCCGCTTTTACTACGCCTCGCTCTTCTTTTCGGAACGCCTTTACGGCCAACGTCTTGCTTTGCCTCCCTACGATGCCAGTCGCGCCCTGTTACAAGCCATCCCTTTTTTGTTGCCTAGCTTGCCACTTTGGGTTCATCGCCTCTGGCAGGCATTCCTCTGGGTTGGGATAAGCGTTCTTACGGCAACGGGGATTGCCTCTCGTCTTAACATCCATGGGGCCTTGCGGCGTTGGATGTTCATTGCTGTAACGGTCTTGTGGTTCTTATTAGCGCCGGTTTATTTTCAGCTTCAATTAGTGGTTTGGATGGTCTGTGTGGGATTGGAGCAACCGTTTTGGGAACGACGTCACTTCCGTAAAACTCTCTTGATCCTCGGTCTGGCTTCGATCTGGAGTGGCTTGAGTCGCATCAATTGGTTTCCAATGCCAGCCCTCATCGCCACATTGTTTTATATCTTAGAAAAACCCAAAGGCGAACAACCCATTCATCGCTATTTCGCTTTACCGCTTCTTTGGGTCTTGTTTGGCAGCCTGATCGCAGCACTCAGCCAGGGGGTTTATATTTTCCTGTCGAGGGCCGAGACGCATACGTTTCTTTACATTTTCACCTCAAAAATATTATGGTATCGCTTGCTGCCCAATCCAACCTTCCCAACCGGCATCCTTCCTACGGCAGTGTTCGTTTCTTTGCCTTTGCTAATTTGGGTCTTCTGGCAGGCGAAGAACCCCCACCAGAGATTGGGCTTCTGGCGCTGGCTAGCTCTCGCCATGATGCTTGTGGTTTTGTTCGCTGGTGGAATTGTGGTCAGTGCCAAAATTGGGGGCGGAAATAATCTGCATAACTTAGATGCTTATTGGTCGCTGCTTTGGTTACTTGCCGCTGCTCTTTTCTTTGGCAAGGCTAGAGGGGAGAAAACTGCAGAAGAGTCCCCTATCTCAATCCACATTCCTCGGGCGGAACAGATAGCCAGAGCGGTTCTATTGGGGTGGCTCTGTCTCGAGCTGCTGATTTCAGCGCTGAGCAGCGGATCGCCACGCTTGCTCTATTTGCGCAATGAGGTTGAGAGCGATTTGCGCCTTCTGGAAGAAGCAATAAAGACGGCTAATCAACAGGGGCCGCTGCTTTTTCTCACCGAACGGCAACTGTTATCTTTTGGAGATCCGCTTGCGCTTCGAGTTGTTTACGACTATGAAAAAGTTTGGCTGATCATGATGGCAATGGCGCATAATCAGGCGTATATGGATCGTTTCCATGAGGATATCCGTTCTCAGCGCTTCTCCTTGATTATCAGCGACCCCTTGCGCCTGCGCAAAAAAGGCACTACGGCTCATTTTGGCGATGAAAACGATTATTGGGTGGACGAGGTAGCCTCGCCGATCTTATGCTATTATGAACCGAAAAAACTGCTCCGAACGGCGAACATTCGTTGGTATGTGCCCAGGGCTGAACCCTCGCCCTGCCCTTGAGGCTGCTTAGAAAGTCAGAGACAAGATGATAAACCACTAGGGCACAAAGGGCGTTCAGCAAGGTATTCTTAGCCTGTGCCCCACTGAATAACCTTTACCGAATAGATTTCCGTAACATGGGCTTCAGCCCGTGGGTCGTTTTCCACAAGCGAAAGCTGAGGCTACGCTGAATAACCTTTACCGAACAGATTTCTGTACATAAATTTTGAATTGCTGCTTGCTCTCTGAATATCGTGCCAGAAGAGCAAGTATTCGAACGGGTTGCTTTCCCTAAGCTGCTGAAAACGCCCCGTTTTCTCCATATAACTGACGATGGACGATGCTTAAGGCGCGCACTTGTTCGGCTGCGCGATAGGAGGAACGCACCAAGGGAGCGCTTTCCACCCACTTGAAGCCGATGCTCAAGCCGTATTCTTTCAATTCTATGAACTCTTGTGGGGTATAGTAGCGAGCGATCGGCAGGTGCTTCTTGCTGGGTTGCAGATACTGACCGATGGTCAGAATATCCACACCCCACGAGCGTTGGTCACGCATCACAGCCTTGACTTCTTCCATCGTCTCGCCTAAGCCCACCATGATCCCAGATTTGGTTAGGACGTCGGGGTCTAGTTTCTTGGCGTTGCTCAGCGTAGCTGCTGCCCATTCATAGCGATCTTGCGGTTGGACAAGTTTAAACAAGCGCGGCACGGTTTCGACATTATGGTTGAGGATCTCCGGGCGGGCGTCCATGACAATTTTCAAGGCTTCCAGACTGCCCTTGAAATCGGGGATCAAGACCTCGATCGAACAACCCGGATAGACTTGGCGGATGCGACGGATGACCATGGCAAAGATTGGCGCGCCACCGTCCGGCCGGTCATCGCGGTTGACGCTGGTGATCACCGCATGTTGGAGTTTCATCGCCTTCACCGCCTGAGCAATGCGCTCGGGCTCCAACCAATCGAGCCAGGCAGGTCGCCCGCGTTTGATGTCACAGAAGCCACAACTGCGCGTGCAAACATCGCCCATCATCAGGAAAGTAGCCGTGCCAGCCCCCCAACATTCCCCCAGATTCGGGCACATGGCTTCCTCGCAGACGGTGTGCAAGGCTTTGCTGCGCATTAAGCCTTGCAGCCACTCGTAAGTCTCTCCGCCTGGGGCGCGCACCCGAATCCAATCGGGACGGCGCTGCGGGGTCGTGTTCAAGGCTTGAGGGTCAATCCGATCACGGGTTGGTGTAAATGGCATTGTCTTCTTCCATAGCAATTCAGAGATGTTTAGGCTTATTTTACCCTAAAACGAGTGGGCTGACAGGGTTTGGGGGCTTGAGTTCTATATTTTGGCTAGCAGGGTGAAGGTGGCGCTTCCTGTACGTTGAAAAACCGAGCAGCGTTAGAGGAGTTGATCGAAGCCAGAAGACAAGATGCCTTAGCTGGAAAATAAGTTATGCCTGCCTTTGTCCTTGATTCTTATGCGATCCTTGCCTTTCTTCAAGACGAGAAAGGCGCTCATGTTGTCGAAGACTTGATCCTCTCTGCCCAAGAAGATCAGAATGAATTGTTGATGAGTGTGGTCAATTTGGGGGAGGTTTGGTATGCCATTGCCCGTTCTGAGTCGGTGGGGTTTGCCGACTTTCTTGTGGAGCAGATCCGCAACCTTCCCATTGAGTTTGTTCAGGTAGATTGGGCTTTAGCTAGCCAGGCTGCTCGCTTCAAGCTAAAGGGGAATATCGCCTACGCCGATTGTTTTGCAGCCGCCCTATCCAAATTACGTTAAGCCAGAGTCGTCAGTGGGGATCGCGAATTCACCCGCTTGGCGGACGAGGTAGAGCTTTATTGGATTCAGGCGGGTGAGGAGTGACATGCTTTTGTGGTTCAAATTGACCTAGATAGAACGGTTATGTGAAGATTGGTGCGGTTTTCTAGAACAGCCGGATGGTTCGGTCCTTAGGGGCTATGTTTCTGTTAACCCGGCTTGGCTTGCCAAGATGGCAGCTTGGGTGCGGTCTTCAACGCCTAATTTGTCTAGGATGGAGCTGACATAACTGCGCGTCGTGCTGCGTTTTAGATAGAGTTTATCAGCGATTTCTGCATTGATATAGCCTTGCTCTATTTCGCCGCCTAGCCCCTCAAATTGGTGAGGGAAATCGAGGGCGAGTTGCCAGCCGTTGCGCTCGGCATAGTCCTCTACTAGGCTTCGCAATGCCAGGCTCAATCCCCTCGCCTCGAGCGGCGAGGCGCGCAAGACACTCAACGCGCAACGGGTTTCATCTTTTGCACCGGGCGAGGGGCAATTTTAGCCGCATCCACCGCCGCTCGGACCGCGCTTGAGTTCGAGCTTGATCTTCGGCGTGTACTCGAACTCGTACTCGTGGGCGAAGGGGTCCGCAGCCGGGAAGCGATCGCCTAAGGCTGCCGGAAATTGATATCGAATGTAATCGAGCCCCAACGCCGGCGTGGGCGTGGGCACAATTTGCGGGTCTTGGGCAGCAAAGAGCTCCAGCCAATGGTTGATGCCGCCTTCAAGGATATAAACGTTGGGGACACTTTCTGCCACCAGAATTTTCCACGCCTCGGTGGCAGCAGCTTCATCATTGCTCATCACCACAATCACCTGATTATCGGTGCGCTCCAAGAGCAAGGAAGGGATAATCGAACGGATTTGCTCTAGCGGCACATGGCGCGCCCCGCGCAGATGGAAAAGGTTGTAGTCGGCTTGCGGACGGACATCGAGCATCACCACCCGCAGTTGATCGTTAGCGAGCGAATCCAACAGCTCGCCGGGGTGAATCTGCACCTCGCGGTTGCGCAATTGCGCCTCTTTTTCGGGAGCAATGCGCGTCCACTTCTCGGCTGGGGTAGGTTCACCGATCAGCATGACTGCCACGGCAGCTAAAAAGAGCGCCGCCGCACCCGCCACGCGCAAGAGCGGCTCTTTGGAGAGATCACGGCCGCCGAATATGCGTTCCAACTGCTCCGCGCCCCAAAACATGAACAACGCCATCAGCACCACCAAGACAACCACCACCCCCGCCGGCAGGTTAAAGACGTCCATCAGGGTCAAGCGCCCATAATAACTGCTGTTGAAGAAGTCCTCATACCAGCCTACTGTCTCGCCGAACAAGAAGATGCCAAAGGCGCTGCCGAGGGCAAAGAAAAGTCCATCTACCTTCAAGGTCGCCAATGAAACCAACGAGGTGCCTGGACAGAAGCCGCCGATGATAAAGCCGATGCCCATAATAAAGCCGCCTAAAATGCCCGGCCAGAGGTAAGTGGGGTTCACCCAAATCAAGTTATAATCCAGCCAACCCAACGCCGAAGCACCGAAGATCAACACCATCCCAACCACAATAGCGGTGAACATCACCTTCAAGACGGTCAGGTCTTTGAAGTAGAACTGGGCAGCCAAACGGGTAGAGATGGCAAAGCCAGAGATTTCTAGGGCAGCTCCAAAGGCAATCCCGATCAACAGATAGACGGCGTACATACCAAATTTGCCGATTAGACCTTCGAGAGGGAGAGGAAAGGGTGCCATGGCCGACCTCCTAATTCCAAACCTTGCGCAAGAAATAAGCGAGGGCATAGGCGCCGCCAAAAATGGCGAACATCACCGCCCAACTTCCCGCCGCTAGGGTAGCTCCGCCCGAAAGGGCTTGTCCCGAAGTGCAGCCGCGCGCCAAGCGAGCGCCATAGCCCATGATCGCTCCGCCGATGAAAGCCAGCGCCCATCGCTGGCGCACCGTGATGCGCGGACCTTTGTTGGTTTCTACTTTCAGGCGGCCATTCCACCAACCGGAAAGGAAGCCACCAAGCACTGCGCCGATGGTGACGAAGACGATCCAGTCGTCCAGCGGGTTCAAACTGCCGCCAGCCATCTTGAGCAGATAGGGGGTTCGATCGACATGTCCCGGCGCAATCAGGTCTTCAATGAAAACCACAATGCGGTTGACGCCACCGGAGGAGCCTAAGCCATTGCCGGTAATTAAGAAAGCTAAAAACAGGACCATGCCCAAAAGGGTGCCGCCCAAAAAGGGGTGCACATAGGGTTTGGTCGGGCGTTCGAAGAAGAACGCTCGCAAGCTAGATCGTTTGGGGTTGGATTTGGTCTGAGTCACTGCGCTCATCGGAAATTACCTCCTCAGTTTCTCGGGCGGAGAGGTCTTCAACCTCTTCCCAGCCCAACATCATGGCTTTGATACTTGCCAACGGCTCATGGCCGGTGGTGGTCAGGTAAACATGACCGACAATAAAGGCGCCGAATAGCCAAGCAATTAAGCTGTGGAAAGGCGCCAAGAAGGGCAACCCACCCAAACGCTCGGCGAT
>CALFWB010000040.1 GCA_937928795.1 uncultured Anaerolineales bacterium | reverse complement strand
GTCGGTGTAGCCGTCATGGTAGGAGTTGGCGTCAGGGTAAATGTCTCGGTTGGGAGCGGTGTGTTTGATGGAGCCGTTGTGGCCGATGGCGCAGGCGTAGCTGTCGGTGCCGTGGTCGGTTTCGGCGTAGGGGTGGCTGACTTAGCCGGGGCAGTCACAACGTTCTTAACCTTAATCTCTACCCACAAGTATTCGGTGCCATTCTTTCCGATTCCGAAGACATGGCCAGCATTATCATTAATCATCCATGCCCCTTTATAAGTTCCATCCGCTTTGGGAGCGACAAGTTCAATTTGTAGGTCAACGGTTTGCCCTGGTTGGACGACGCCCGGGATCGGCACCTGATTCTTCGCTCCGAGCGACTCTCCTGCCACCCAGATTAGGGTGAAATTTCGCGACCAGGTACAACTGCCGGCATTCTCAACCCGCCAAATCTTGGTAAACTTGGTGCCGCCCGTGAACACTGTACCCGGCGGGACATTGATATCTGTGACAAACTTGGCGATTAAGCAGGGCAAGGGAGTGGGGGTAATCGGTGTCGATGTTGGTGGTTCAGGTGTACTCGTTGGGGTCTCTGTTGCTGTCGGTGTGTCCGTTGGCGTGGGGGTTTCTTCAAAGAGCTCTTCCGTTTCTTCGCTTCCATTGCCAATAAAGGGTAAGTAGGCTTTAAAGTCTTCTTTTGAGGTTTCTTTATAGGCTGCCAGAGTTTCGACAATGGAAGTTCCCACCAAATCTTGAATGGGTGGTGGCAATCCCGGCGTGGGTTGTCCCGGCAACACACAGCCAGAGAAACTCAGTGCGGCGAAGGAAAGACAGGTCAGGAGCAAGAGGAAACGTAATACAACGCTCCTGACCTTATGTTTTGTCAGGTTTGGATGACTGAGTTTCTCGTTCATCGCATTTCTCCTTTGAGATACTTACTTCGCCACTCGTAGATTTTGTTGAGTGCTTCAATAGGAGTCAGCGAGTTTGGGTCGATTTCGCTTAATTCCTTGAGAAGCGGGCTTTGTTGCGGAAAGAGAGCTAGCTGTTGGGCATAGGGAGCTTGCACTTGCACAGCTTTAGCGGCTGATTTCTCTAATTGTTTCAAAATTTCATTGGCGCGTTGCAAAACCGCCTTGGGCAATCCAGCCAATTGGGCAACGTGAATCCCATAAGAGCGATCGCACCCACCCTCAATAATTTTATGTAAAAAGACCACTCTGCCATCAACCTCACTCACTGCTACGTTTCGATTGCCTACTCCGGGCAATAAATCTGCCAATTGGATTAACTCATGGTAATGGGTAGCAAATAGGGTTTTGCATCTCAAATTTGGGTGGTTATGAAGGTATTCAACGATCGCCCAGGCAATCGATACGCCATCATAGGTGCTTGTTCCACGCCCGATTTCATCAAGAATAAGCAAACTGCGTGAAGTGGCATGGTGCAAGATGTTTGCCGTTTCGATCATTTCAACCATAAAGGTAGATTGACCGGCATGGATCTCATCTTGCGCGCCAATACGGGTGAAAATACGATCCACAATCCCAATTTTGGCTGCAGAAGCGGGCACATAACTCCCAATTTGAGCTAAGAGAACAATTAAGGCAACCTGTCGTAGGTAGGTAGATTTACCACTCATATTCGGGCCAGTGATGACCTGAATACGCTCACCGTTCTTGAATTCAGTATCATTCGGAACAAATTTCTCACCACTCAGCGCTTTTTCAACCACCGGGTGCCGGCCATCCCGAATCTCTAGGACGTCTTCCTCAACAACTTGAGGGCATACGTAGCGGTTGAGGATAGCCACCTCCGCCAAACTACTGACAACATCCAATTCGGCAAGAAAACGGGCTGTCTCCAGCAAGCGTTCCTTCCCTAAAGCGATGATGCGACAAAGTTCGCGAAACAATTTTTGCTCGATTTCCCGAATACGATCTTCTGCGTTGAGAACTAGGGCTTCGTATTCTTTCAGCTCTGGGGTGATATATCGTTCAGCATTGACCAACGTCTGCTTGCGGATATACGAAGCCGGAATCATCTCCCGGTTGGCGTGAGTCACCTCAATATAATACCCAAACACCTTGTTGTATCCAACCTTGAGAGATTTAATCCCTGTCCGCTCGCGTTCAACGTTTTCGAGGTTGGCAATCCATTCACGCGCCGATTGCGACTTCTCAATAATCTCATCCAATTCTGCCGAGTAACCGCTGCGGAAAATGCCGATGTTTTGCAAGGTGGCCGGTGGCGATTCGACCAACGCCCGTTCTAATAGCTCCCTCTCACCCACGCATAGGTCGAAAGAGTGCTCCATAAGTGAGGTGATTTGCGGCTTCTCAGCCAGAATTTTGGCTAACTTTTCTAATTGTTGCAAACTCGCCCGCAAAGCGGAAAGATCTCTCGGCTGAGCAATTCCACCCACAACCCGATTCACTAACCGCTCTAGGTCAACGATCGGTTTCAAAGCATTGCGAACGGCCGCCCGCAAAATCCCATCCTGATAGAAAATCTCTATTCTCTGCTGGCGAGAACGAATCCGACGGACATCCAACAAGGGTTGGTGAATCCATTGGCGGAGCAATCTTGCTCCCATTGGAGTAACCGTCTGATCGAGGACACTAAGCAGTGTTCCACGTCCGCTCGAATTACGAATGGTCTCAGTCAATTCCAAATTGCGGCGCGTGGCAGCGTCAAGGATCATAAAATCATCGAAGGAATAACTCCTCAGGTCTGTGAGGAGATGGAGAGCTTGAGGTTGATTTTCGCGGAGATATTGCAGGATAGCACCCGCAGCTTGAATGCCACAGGTATGGCCCTTCAAGCCATAGCCCTCCAACGAAGCAACCCCAAAGTGACGCAGTAATTCCTGTTCACATCGTCCAAGCTCAAATCGCCAACTCGGCAGAGATGTGCGATGTCCCGCAAAACCCAGATCATCGATCAAGGTTTCTGCACAGAGGGTTTCAGCCGGCTGCAAACGGTTTAGCTCTGCCCGCAAAGCTCCCAAAACGTCCCCACCGTGAAACTCAGCCACTTGAAACTCACCGGTGGTGATGTCAGCATAAGCAATTCCAGCCCGTCGGTTTTCTGGGTCAACGGCAACGCTGGCTAAATAATTGTTCGAATGGGAGGGTAACAAGTTGGGCTCAATGACCGTACCGGGCGTCACCACCCGAACCACCTGGCGTTGGAATAGACCGCGGTTTGGTTGGTCACCAACTTGCTCGCAAATGGCAACGTGGTAACCTTTTTCGATCAAGCGTGCTAAGTAATTTTCGACGGCATGATAAGGGATACCGGCCATCGGGACACGCACTCCCTTAGCAACGCTGCGTGAAGTCAAGACGATGTCGAGTTCCCGCGAAGTGATCTCTGCGTCTCCATCGAAAGTCTCATAGAAATCGCCCAAGCGGAAGAAGAGAATCGCATGAGGGTATTGTTTTTTGATTTCCAAGTACTGCTTTCGGATGGGAGAAATCTCATCGTTCTTTGACATACTTTCATTCTAAAGGGTGATGACACTTTCGGCAAGAGAGCAGAAAGACAAAAAAGATTTGTCTTTTTTGCCAAGTAAGGCTATAATACAGCCACTATACACAAGAAGAAAGGAGAAAAACCCCATGGCGAGCGTCACTTTTGACCACGTCACCAAAAAATTTGGCGATGTCGTTGCAGTCAACGACCTGAACATTCACATTGAGGATAAAGAGTTTCTCGTTTTGGTGGGACCCTCAGGTTGCGGAAAATCTACAGCACTGCGCTGCCTAGCCGGTTTGGAGGATGTCACCTCAGGGCGCATCTTGATCGGCGATCAGGTCGTCAATGATATTCCCCCTAAAGACCGCGATATCGCAATGGTCTTTCAATCGTACGCCCTCTACCCGCACATGACCGTTTTCGACAACATGGCATTTGCCCTAAAGCTGCGCAAAGTACCCAAAGATGAAATCAAACGCCGCGTGCAGCAGGCAGCCGAACTGTTGGGCATTCAAGATTTGCTGAATCGCCGTCCGCGCCAGCTTTCGGGTGGACAACGCCAAAGAGTAGCTGTTGGTCGAGCCATTGTGCGCGAGCCTAAGGTTTTTCTCTTTGATGAACCTCTTTCCAACTTAGATGCCAAACTGCGCGTGGAGACGCGAGCGAACATTAGTAAACTGCATCTTCAACTTCAAACGACTTTCATCTACGTCACGCACGATCAAGTCGAAGCGATGACGATGGCTTCACGAATAGCCGTCATTAACTTCGGCGTTCTACAACAGATTGACACGCCGCAGAATCTATACGACAAACCCAATAATCTCTTTGTGGCTGGCTTCATCGGATCGCCTGCAATGAATTTCTTCCCTGCGCATATCCGCCGCGACAATGGCAAAATGTATGTGGATGGGAAAACTTTTGCCGTTGAGGTCCCCAGTGAGCGTCATAACGCCTATGCGCCCTATATTGACAAACCTGTCATTCTGGGAATCCGCCCCGAAGACATTTATAACCCCGAATTCGCCCCACCGGGAATTATCGCCCAACCGGTCGAGGCTGTAGTTGATGTGACCGAATTGATGGGCAATGAAATCTTTGTATATCTTAAGAGCGGCGAGCATAGCTTTATCGCTCGGGTCGACCCGCGCTCGCGCTACACCATCAACGAACGGACTCAGGTCGTTTTCAATATGGCAAATATGCATATCTTTGATCCAACAACCGAGCTTGCCGTTCGTTAACATGCGAAACAGTCTATAGAATCAAAACGCTGATTCACCTTCAGCGTATCTCAACGAATCGGAGTTTGCATCCATGTCAACAGTGCCTGCTCATAAACTTGTTTTAGTCCGTCACGGACAAAGCATCTGGAATCTCGAGAATCGTTTTACCGGGTGGACCGACGTTGGCTTAACCGAACAAGGGGTTCAAGAAGCGATCAACTCCGGGAGGATGTTACGCGAACAAAACTACCAATTTGACATTGCTTTTACCTCTGTGCTCAAGAGAGCTATCAAGACGCTCTGGATCATCCTCGAAGAGATGAATTTGGAATGGTTGCCGATCATCAACGCCTGGCAACTCAACGAACGTCATTATGGCGCGCTGCAAGGTTTAAATAAAGCAGAGATGGCAGTCAAATATGGTGAAGCGCAGGTTAAACTTTGGCGGCGGAGCTACGACGTACCTCCCCCCGCTCTGGATTGGGACGATCCACGTCACCCCCGTTTCGATCCCCGCTACGCTTCCCTAACTCGCGAACAACTTCCCAGTTGTGAATCCTTGAAGGACACCGTCAATCGGATGTTACCCTATTGGTTCAGTACCATTGCGCCGACGATCCAAAGTGGCAAACGGGTCTTAATTTCTGCTCACGGGAACAGCCTGCGCGCCCTTGTCAAATATCTGGACGATATTTCAGATGAAGATATTGTCGAATTGAACATCCCCACCGGCATTCCGCTTGTCTATGAGCTAGACGAAGACTTGAAACCGATCACCCATTATTACTTAGCCGACGAGGAGACCGTTCGCAAAGCGGCGGAAGCAGTGGCTGCCCAAGGGAAAGCAAAAACATAATCATTTCGGTTCCTTGAGCGGCTTAGCCCGAGTTTCGGGATAAGCTTACCATCTTAGCGTGTCACTTCGAGCGCAGTGAGCAGTCTTTTGGGTCTCAAACAGAAAAAACGAGATTTCTCCTCGCCACGCTGGTCGAAATGACAAGTGCGTATTCCTCGCTGCGCTCGTCAAAACGACAAATCCGAACTCATGATGAGGTTAAGAACCGCCCGTTGCGCAATAAGCGGTTATTCCCGTTGGCTCGTTTTCCATTTCCAAAGCAATACCCCCCCTAGCATAGCCATACCGCCTACAAATAAGAAAGTATCCCGCCAGAAGCGTTCCGGGAACAACCGAATCAGAGTATCCGACCAGAGAAATGTCCAAGTGCCCGGCTCAAAGAAGACATTATGAAAAGCTACAAAAAAGACCCCAAACCCGATCAAGACAAAAACCAGAATTCCCCCAAGCAAGATCAACGTCCATAAGCCACCGCGCCGCAAAGCTAGTCGAAACTCCAACCAGCGACCGCCTCTCCATGCCAAAAAGCCGACGCCGATGAAAACGACTAGCAATGCATACCAGATGCGTAAGGCCCCTTGAACAACGTTTTTGACGTCAACCATGTGGCGCAATTCTCGTTGGTTATAAACCGGGCTGCCATCCTCAAAGCGCAAGTCGGCTAAAAACTCGATGCCGGCATCGTTCAGCAGATATTCCAAAGCAATTCCCGACCAATAGAGGCGCTCCTCTTTCGTAAAGCCGTAGGGGTCGGGCGGAAAGGCTGGTAGGTTATATTCGACCAGCAAAAAGAGCGGCGTCATCAGCAAGCGCACCGCCGTGAGGGTGAGGACAACCGGCGTAAAAAACGAAATGATCCACCACGCTAAATTTAGCATCCGATTTTTCATTGCAACTTCTCCACTTCTCCGGAAAATAAAAAACGCAACATGAGTTGATTGGTCATCCATTCAATCGGCGCCCGATCATCCGTAAAAACGATCTCGGCTTGAGGAAGGGCTTGTTGATATAGGACAAAGCGCTGCATCACCTCGATCAGTAAGGGATGGATGTCTTGGCGCTGATAGAAAGCCAGTAGATTTTGATAAAAATTTTCCACGCGGGTTGGCGCTTTGGTCGCATAGATGATCGAATTGAAGGTGCCCGGTAAATCCATCACATAGATGGAGGGAAAGACCGAGCCTAAGGTGCCAACAAAGCCATCAATCAATCGCCGATCGCCCGGCGCCCGCCCGACATTGACGGCAACGACGCCATCTGCGGTTAAGTGGTCAGACAGCAGTTGGAAAAATTCTAGCGTGGTCAAGTGCCAAGGGATATACGGCGGGCGATATGCATCCACTGCGATCAATTGATAGCGGTGCGGGCTGTGGGCAATTCCCCAGCGACCGTCTTGGGCAATGGCATTTAGATTGGAAAGGTTCATGCCAAAATAACGTTCACCAATCTGGATAATTTCAGGGTCAATCTCGTATCCATCAATGGGAATCTCACCAAACACAGCGGTTGCTTGCCGGGCGGTTGTCCCCGCTGCCAAGCCGATAATGGCTATCCGCTTGACATTGGATAACTCATAAATTCCCCCATTCGGAGCAAGGTTGAAAAACGGCGCAGCAAGAAACTGCTCCCACGGTCCGCCGTAGAATAATTCTCGTTCATGCCAGATCGAATGAATCCCTTGCCCCTCGTTCAAACGCAAATAACGATAGCCGTCATTTTCCAATACTTGAATGTAGTTGTAAGCCGATTCACCTTCGAAAATTTGACCCACACTGTTCTTGAGCGGCTTTCCGCCTAGAAAGATCAGGCAAACAAGCAAAAAGAGAGACATTCCACCAAACATCCATTTGAGTTTTGCACCTTGTTTCCATGCTCCAACCAAACAGGTCACACAAACCAAGAACCCCAAAAGATAGAATGTGCGATAAGTGCCGATTAGCGGAATCAAAACCAAAACGGGCAAAAAAGCACCGAGAAACGAGCCCAAGGTTGAAAGCGCATAAAGGCGACCTGCGGTTTTCCCCGACGAAGTCCGATCCTCGACAAGTAAACGGATGGCAAAAGGTGAGATGGTGCCTAACAAGGTCACAGGAATACTGAACAAAATCAACACGACACTAAACGACCCGAACAAAATACCAATATTCAGTTCATCAAATGCTTGCGAAGCAAGATGCAGGATGGGTTGAGAAACAAGCGGAATCAAACCGGTGGTGAACCCTCCCCACCCCAAGAGTTGGTACATGAAAGTGAGAGAAGGAAAACGATCGGCGAAGTTACCACCGACAAAATAGCCGGCCGCCAAAAAGATCAAAATTAACCCGATAATCGAAGCCCAAACTAGGTTGCTATTCCCATACACATTGCCGATCAAACGAGAAGCGCTCATTTCAACGGCAAGAGCGGTCATCCCGGTTATGAACACGACAAAGTAAACGTATTTCCTCTCGGCTAAGCTCATGAATCCTTCGCTATTGGGTCAGTGATCAAGACTGGCAATGAGAAAAGCCCGCCCGATCTGGGAATACATTTTTACCCGATTGATCAGGCCGCCGAAGAAGTTACGGTGAATCTCGCTTGGTGGATGGGATACTCCCCGCCAGAAAACCTTTCTACATCGCCAATGATTGCGTAAGCAAGCAACAGTGATTGCTGTCTCCAGGCCATATCCCTCAGCAGCTTTCCAACAAATCCTTTCCAGATGTGCTCTCCATAAACAACGCTGCCCGGAGAGCCAAGGGGTCACCCAATGGCTGAAATCGGAATAAAACTTTCCCCCTCTGAAAATTCCAATCGTCATGTCCAAATCATCGCTAATCAACGGATCTATAAGGTTTTCGAGGTGTTGAACATCTAGACCTCTCAAATCTGCGTCCAACAAAACGATCGACTCCGCCTGAGTTGATTGTAAACCCGAATAGATTGCCTGACCTTTCCCACGATTTTTTGCATGGGTGATCAGGCGAATGCGGGCATCACACTCCTGAGCTCGAACAACCATTCCTACGCTTCCGTCTGTTGAACCATCATCGACAACAACGATTTCTGCAACCATCGGAACTTTACACACGACATCCAAAACCTGCTTTATTCCTCTCCCCTCGTTATAGACAGGAATAATAACTGCTATAGAAGGTAAAACCCAATTGTTCAAGGAATGAGCAGCGGTCAAGCGGACCTCACTGAAGGAAGAGATTCGATCATCCGACTAACTTTGTTTTCTAAAGCCAGATTATACTTCAATTCATCCTTAGGCAGGTAACCTAGAGTGCGCGCCTAGGAATGGTTGACGCTGTCGCTCTCTAGGAGCTGTCTAAAAAGAGTATCGTGAGTCCGTATTGGGAAATTCGGATTTCGACAAACACAGTGAGGAGAAATCCTATCCTTTCACCCGAAATCATCGGGACTTCTCGCTGCGCTCGAAGTGACACGTTGCTCGCCTCACTCGAAGGGACAAGGCAAGCTTGTCATTTCGACGAGCGCAGCGAGGAGAAATCTTGCCCTTAGAACGTCAAGAAGTCTCGCCGCGCTCGAAGCGACACGCCTAAAACCCGAACTTGGTATAATACTTGTAATCCTTATTCGAGGTGAGAAAATGTCGTCAGAAAGATTTTCTGGTGCCAGAATCCGCAAAGAATTTATTGATTTTTTCACTGCGCGTGGTCATACGTTTGTTCCATCCTCCAGTTTGGTGCCGGGTGGAGATCAAACGCTCCTGTTCACAAATTCAGGAATGGTTCAATTCAAGGATGTCTTCCTAGGAATTGACAAACGTCCTTATAGGCGGGCTGCCAACTCTCAAAAATGTATGCGCGTGGCAGGGAAACACAACGATTTGGACGACGTTGGTCGCGATGATACCCACCACACCTTCTTTGAAATGCTGGGCAATTGGTCGTTTGGTGACTACTATAAAAAAGAAGCCATTGCCTGGGCTTGGGAATTGCTAACCGAGGTATGGAAAATCCCCAAAGAACGCTTGTGGGCAACCTGTTTCCGTGATGACCAAGGGAATATCCCTGAAGATGCAGAAGCTGCCGAAAACTGGCAGGCACAACCCGGCATGGACCCAAGCCACATCCTCTTTTTCGGCAGGAAGGAAAATTTCTGGGAGATGGCTGAAATCGGGCCCTGCGGTCCCTGCAGCGAAATTCATATTGACCGCGGGCCAGAATACTGCGACAAAAAAGATCAACCGGGACACGTGTGTCGGGTCAACGGTGGTTGCCAACGATTTTTAGAACTATGGAATTTGGTCTTTATTCAATACAACCGCCTCAGCCCAACTGAGCTTGAACCGCTTCCCGAAAAACACGTGGATACCGGGATGGGCCTGGAACGGATCGTCTCGGTTTTGCAGAACGTGTCCTCCAATTATCGCACCGATCTCTTTTGGCCGATGATGCAATGTGTCCAATCTCTAAGCGGACACTCGGACGCAGAACGTGAAGCTAACCTTACTCCCTATCGGGTAATTGCCGATCACTCACGCGCCGCAACTTTCCTAATCGCCGATGGAGTTGTCCCCGGTAACGTCGGTCGCAACTATATTTGTCGCATGATTATTCGCCGCGCTGCCCGCTTTGGCAGCAAAATTGGCTTACGAGAACCCTTCCTTGCCAAAGTGGCGGAGGTTGTTATTGACCATTACGGAGAGTTCTACCCCGAACTTGAACGCAATCGCAAGGCGATTTGTGATTCTATCACTCGCGAGGAAATCCGCTTCCACAAAACGCTCGAAACGGGTTTGACCAAACTAGAAAATCTCATGGAGAGCTTGCAGGAGCAGGGTCAGAGCGAGCTAGCGGGCAACTTGGCTTTTGACCTGTACGCTACCTATGGGTTGCCTTTGGAGATCACCAAAGATGTTCTTTCAGAAAACCGCTTCACCGTCGATGAAACGGGTTTTCATCGAGCGATGGAAGAACATCGCCTGGCATCTGGTGCTGGCGATGCCTTCGGGGAATTAGGCGGTGAGGACGTTGACATTTACCGCGAACTCTTTGAACAACTCACCGCCCAAAACAAATTAGACCCCGAAGGGGTTAAGCATGATCCGTACTCACGACTCTCTACTCAAGGAGAAGTGCTGGCAATTGTCAGCGATGGGAGGCCGGTTGCCTCCGCTCAACCCGGTCAGCAAGTCGAGGTTATCCTACCGCAAACTTGCTTTTACCTAGAAAGCGGTGGACAAGTCTCGGACACCGGCTGGATTGATTCGTTGAACGGCAACGAGTGGCAAATCGAAGTTGAAGACGTGCGTAAACCCGCCGCCGGCATCCTCGTTCATCTCGGCAAGGTTGTAAAAGGCGAACCAAAAGTAGGCGATCGCGCGATTGCTGCTGTTGATCGCCAGCGCCGCAAAGACATTATGAGGAACCATACCGCAACCCATCTCCTCCACCGTCATCTGCGGCGCGTGCTCGGTGAACATGCTCGCCAAGCTGGCTCACTAGTTGCCCCCGATCGCCTGCGTTTCGACTTTACCCATCCAGAGCCGCTCACCCCCGAACAGCTCCAAGCCATTCAAGATGGCGTCAATCAGGATATCCTTGAGGACTTTCCTCTCCACATCGAATTCAAGCCTCTTCAAAAGGCTATCGAAGAAGGCGCAATTGCTCTATTTGGTGAGAAGTACGCCGAAATCGTTCGCAATATTAAAATTGGTGATCGAGAAATCCTTTCCAATGAGCTATGTGGTGGGACGCATGTGGAACATACTGGCGAAATTTGCCTATTCGTGATCACTTCGGAGGGAAGCGCAGCCGCGGGAATTCGGCGCATTGAAGCAGTTACAGGTCGAAAAGCCTATGAACTTGTGGCCAACCGAATGAATATCTTATCCAACCTAGCAGAGAACCTATCTGTTCCTCCCGATAAACTGTTACCAAAGGTGCAACGCATCCTCGAGGAGCTGGAAAGTTCTCAAAAGCAAATTTTGGCGCTTAAACAACACGCAGTGCAGCAAGAATTTGAAAAACATTGGCAGAGTCGCAAAACACAAATTGGCAGTATCACTTTCCTGGCAATGCATTTCCCTGAAGCTGAAGCTCAAACTTTGCGTCAAATTGTCGATTTATTCCGCCAAAAAACACCCCAAAGAGGGATCATTGTCCTATCAAGCGAACTCAATCAGCGCCCGCAATTATTTGTTGGGATCACCGATGACCTGGTTAAGGAGGGTTGGAATGCCGTTGACCTCGTCCGTTATCTGGCTGAGCCGCTTGGCGGTGGAGGGGGCGGCCGTCCCAATCTGGCCCAAGCTGGCGGCAAAGATGGGGCCAAGCTCCCTGAAGCCATGGCGCGTGCGGAAGAATGGATCAAAAGCCGGCAAAGGTGATTTTCTCTAAGACCGTCCATGAAAACCCAAATCCTGCAAGTAGAAGCGCACGATGATGTGATTTCTATTCTCGATAAAATCGGCTGGATTCAGACTGAGCGCGTCTTACTTGTCCTACCCCGCCGCAGGAGAGTCCTGAACCATAAACTCGATCTCCTGCGGCTTAAAAGACAGAGCCAAAAAAAGGGTTGTCAACTTGCTCTCGTGACCCATGACCCCCTGATCAAAGCACTTGCGCGGGAGAGCAACATCCCCACTTACCATTCAATCCAAAAAGCTCACCAAGCGGATTGGCCTAGACAGAATTCTGCGGAATTATCTGCGCGAAGCGCCTCCGCCACCCTAAGCAAACCTCCTCTTAGCGCTCAAATATCCACAATTCAAGCCTTGCGAGCAAGCCATCAAAGCATTTTACCGCTTTGGGCAAGAGTAGTTTGGTTTAGCATCGCCATCCTTGCCGTCATCAGCTTGCTCGGCATCCTTGCGCCAAGCGCCACTATCCACATCACGCCCCCTTTCCAACAACAAAGCGTTTCAATCCCGCTTGTTGCAACTCAGCGGGTACAACAAGCGCGCCTCTCCGGCGAAGTGCCAATTTCTATGGTGCGGATCTCGGTTAGCGGGCAAAAAACGATCAAAGTCAGTGGAACGATCCGTCTCCCGAAAGATTTTGCGCAAGGGGAGGTCGTCCTAACCAATCTAACCGACCAACCCATCGAAGTCCCCGCCGGCAGTGTCGTGCGGACGCTGGATGCCAAGCCTCGGCGCTATGCCACCCTGCAAAACGTTCTTCTTAAGAGCGGCGATGAGAAAAGTGCCACCATAAAGGTTAAGGCATTAGAGGCGGGCTCTGCTCAAAATGCTCAACCGAATGAGATCAAATCCCTCGAAGGGTTGCTTGGCTTAAGGGTTAGCGTAGATAATCCCCAACCCATCGAGGGTGGAAGCGACATGCTTGCCCCTGCGCCAAGTGCTCAGGATCGCCAACTGCTTTTTCGAGAGTTAGAAGCTGAACTGATCGAAAAAGCCAAAAGAAAAGTATCCGAAGAGATGATAGATGGAGATCTTCTCCTGCCCGATTCGGCGATTGAAAGCCGCGTGCTCCGACAACAATACACGCCTGATGAGACAATTGCCACTGATTTGCTCTCTCTAGACCTAGAACTCGAAGTCGGTTTTGGGATCGTAGCTCGTCAAACCCTTATGGAGTTGGGCAATCAACTCCTTGCTTCCTCTTTACCTAATGGATATATTCCATTACAGGATACATTTGTTGCCCATTGTCTAGATGCGTTTGCTCAAACAGAAAACGAAGATTATCGTTGCACAATTGAAATCTCTAGACAAATTCAACTCAAGGTTGATCCTGAACAGGTGCGCAACCTTGTGGTGGGCAAACCGATTCATAGTGTTTCTCAACAATTGAATCAGACTTATCCGCTTTCCAAGCCGCCCACTTTTGAAATATTTCCGCAATGGTTTCCGGTCCTGCCATGGCTCCCCATGCGAATTGAGATCGTGATAGAAAAATGAAAATCCTTGCCATCGATCCAGGACAACGCCGAATCGGGGTAGCTATTAGCGATCCCAGCGGCAAGGTGGCATTCCCCCTTACCGAATTTTCCCATCGCTCTAAGGAGGAAGATGCGAAACGAATTATCGCTTTGGCAGAGCAAAACCAAGCCGAGTTAATTCTTATTGGACAGGCACTAGGTATTGACCAACAGCCCACCCTGCAGAGCCGCCGATCCTTCAATCTAGCCCAATCCATCCGAGCTCAAACGAAGATTCCAGTAGTCTTATGGGATGAATTTGAGACAACCCAAATTGCCTTGAACGCTCGCAGAGAAATGGGAGTCAATCCCAAAAAACGAAGCTATCGTCTGGATGCGCTCTCGGCTGCGGTCCTTTTGCAATCCTACATCGAACATTCCACTTCTCTCGACCATGAATAGAAAAAGACTGCCTTTCTCTTGCTTCCTGATCGCTATCCTGGTTGCGCTTTGTAGCCTATCAACAGCCATCGTACTCTTAGCGTTTGGTTCGCTCCAAACCGAGGTTGAAAGAACCTTTGGAGAGCCGCATCCATCTCTTGGCTATACGCAAAAATTGTGGTTTCAAGCCCTTCTGTATGCTCATAAAGAACAACTAACTACTCCGCTTAATCCTTATGCCCCACCGCAATCTTTTGCCATCTCCTCCAATGAGCCTACTCCAACCATCTTGATCAGATTGGCGCAGGATGGCTTGATTTCAGATCCGCAAGCCATGCAGGTTTTACTCCAATACCTTGGTTACGACACTCAAATTCAAACCGGCGAACATTACCTCAGCCCCGCAATGAGCCCTTACCAAATCGCCCAAGCTCTAGTCGATCCATCCAATTTGCTGATCCAATTTGATCTGCTGGCCGGCTGGCGCATTGAAGAAGTAGCCTCTGCTCTGGAGGCTTCTGGTCTTAGATTCTCGGCGCCAGAATTCGTTGCTGCTGCTAATCAACCGCTTGCGAATTTTCTTCCCTACCCCAGATACTCACCCATTCAGGGTTTACAAGGTTTTCTCTTGCCAGCTTCTTACCGCATCCAAAAAACTGCTTCCGTAGATGATTTGCTCCGTCAGTTCACCCAAAACTTTGACACTACTGTTTCGGTGGAAATCGAACAAAAGTTGCAGCAACAAGGCTTATCCCTCTATGAAGGCATTATCCTCGCCTCGATTGTGCAGCGGGAAAGCGTTCTGGAAGAGGAGATGCCGCTGATCGCTTCGGTGTTTCTCAACCGCTGGCGTGCTCAAATGAAACTCGACTCGGATGCTACCGTTCAATTCGCACTTGGCTTTAATCAAGACCAAAACACTTGGTGGACCAACCCTCTGAAAAGTGCAGATTTTTCAATCGACTCGCCTTATAATACTTACCTCTATACCGGTTTGCCCCCCACGCCAATCTGCAACCCCGGCTTAGCAGCTATCCTTGCGGTTGCCGAAGCCCCCCAAAGCGATTATTTTTACTTTCGGACAGCCTGTGACGGTAGCGGACGTCATGTCTTTGCGAAAACCTACGCCGAACACCTCGATAATGCTTGCCCCTAAAAACAAAAAGCTCATGGAGCAAGATGTCATGCTTTACTCCATGAGCTTAGCTCTTCGTCAGTAGGCTTAGGCAGGAGCTAATTCCTGCATTTTTGCTCGAATAACATTCCCCAAGCGATAGATGCCCTCCTCAATTTTTTGCGGTGTTGCGTTCGAGAAATTCAATCGCATCGTGTTATGACCCCCGCCGCCGGGGTAAAAACTTTCGCCGGGCACAAAGGCCACTTTTTGCTCAATGGCATCCTTGAGAACCTCTTTAGAATTGAGATATTCCGGCATCGTTCCCCACAAAAAGAGCCCTCCTTCAGGTTGCGTCCAATCCACCTCTGGCGGGAAGTAGCGGTCCATAGCGGAGAGCATGACATCGCGCCGCTGGCGATAGACTTGGCGGATCAGTTTCACATGCTCATCCAGAAAGCCGCCTTTGGAAACTTCATGAGCAACCAATTGATTGAAGGTTGCAGTATGCAAATCTTCCCCTTGCTTGGCTTCCACCATCTTGCGGATGACTTCTGGAGGAGCAATCACCCACGCTAAGCGCAATCCAGGCGCAAGGATTTTCGAGAAGGTGCTAAGATAGATTACGTTGCCGCGATAACACCGATCATGGTTGCCTCGATATTGGCTGTCAACGACCACGATTGAAGGCAAATGCTCCCCCTCAAAACGCAACTGACCATAGGGATCATCCTCGACGATGGGCACCCCAAAGCGGTTTGCCAGCTCAACCAATTGATAACGACGCTCTAGTGAAAGGGTTACCCCGGTCGGATTCTGAAAGTTGGGTAACACATAGATAAATTTTGGCCCATAACGCAAAGCCTCTTCTAGGGCATCCGTGATCATGCCGTGCTTATCCGAGGGAACGGCTACGTATTCAGCCCCATAGGCATTCCAAGCCTGAAGTGCCCCCAAATACGTGGGAGATTCGACCAAGATGCGATCCCCCCGATTGATAAAGACCTTACCAATTAGGTCAAGCGCTTGTTGTGAACCCGAGGTAATGAGGATATTCTCTGGATTAACGGTAATGCCGTAACGCGCCGTATGCCGAGCAATCTGTTCCCGCAAGGGTAACAATCCTTCGGTTGTGCTATATTGCAATGCCTGAGCGCCATGATCGCGGAGAACTTTTTGACAGGCTTCTGCAAACCTCTCAATCGGGAAGACATCTGGGGCAGGTAAGCCCCCCGCAAATGAGATAATATCGGGTTGTTCGGTAAGTTTTAACAACTCCCTCACTGCAGAGCTTCCCATGCGTTTTGTGCGATGCGCGTAACGATGATCCCACGGAGTTTGTAATCCTCTTTCGTCTCGAAAAGCACCCGTTACCTTAACCGCGGGCTTTACCATTTATAAACCTCCTTCCTTTGTGAAAAACATTTGTGAAAAACATCATTTTGGAAAACGGCTTAGAACTACCGCTTCGCTCGGTAAAACAGATTTCTCTCCCAATGCCAAAGCTGCCGGTGCTTTGATCTCTTTTTCTGGAGAGCCTTGATAGATTAAGAGCCGCGTGCCTTCTTCGGCATATTTCAACTCGACATAAGCCTGCCCGGTTAGAAAACCTTGTTGATCCACAGCACAACTGGTAACCCAGCCGATCACCCGACCGCGCTTATCCAAGACCGGATCTCCACCATGCGCCATCCGCACGCCCTTCTCCAAAAACTGAAAGCGTACAACGACCCCTTTGCGCGTCTTTTCGCGTTCTACAAACGCTTGCCGGCCGATGAACCACGGCTTGTGGAGTTTAACATAACTGCCAAAGCCACCCTCTGCCACCCCCAAATCCCGTTCACCGCGTTTACCGGAACCCTCGCCCATCTCGTGTCCATAAAGCGGCAAGCCGGCTTCGGTGCGGAGCGAATCGCGTGCCCCCAATCCCACCGGTTTGATCCCAAACGGTTCACCTTTTTCCAGTAGGGCTTTAAACAGCTCGGCAGCGCGCTGTGGATGAACAAAAAGCTCAAATGCCATCTTTTCGCCCGTATAACCGGTGCGGGAGATGATCAAGTCAAAACCGCCCACAATCGCATCACACAATTCTGTACGCTTCAGGGCTACGATCTTCTTGCGCGTTTCGTTGTCAACCCCCAACGCTAATAAGATCTCTCGTGATCTTGGACCCTGTAGGGCAATATCTACCCGCATATCATTGCCTTCTTTGGGGTCTCGCAAGTTGCGCAGGCGGGCTTTGCGTCCAAAAGCTCGCGCCCAGGGACGTTGGCGATCGATGCAAACCTTGCCTTCCAAAACCGCATTCAGCCAGGCCCAATTCTTATCGTCATTGGAAGCATTGACCACGACCAGAAAGGCATCCAGGGCACGGCGATAAACCAGCGTATCGTCAATCACATTTGCATCGGGATCAAGGAAATGGGTATAGCAAGACTCACCAACTTCTAAGCCGCCAATGTCATTTCCGCATACGCTATCCAGAAAAGCGGCTGAATCCGCTCCTTCCACTTGATAAACCCCCATATGAGCGACATCGAACAACCCGGCAGCCGTGCGGGTGGCTTGATGTTCCTCAATCACCGAGCTATACCAAACCGGCATCTCCCACCCGGCAAAGGGGATCAATTTTGCCCCCAATTGGCGGTGTAATTCGTACAGGGGAGTGCGCTTCAGCTCGCCTTCGCTTTGGACCCACTGGAAATCGGGCTTTGCTTCACCATTCCCGCCACCAAGCCCAATGAAGTAGGGCTTTTCGAGGCTACTGGACTTCTGGGACACTTGCGGTAATGGGCTACTTTCTGTTTCTTTGACAATCACTGGGCCGGGCAGTTTTTTCATGACCCGATCGGTTGCCCCTTCTTTGTGCTCAAAGTCAACGTACCCATCCGAAAGGGCGCGCAACCAAGCCGCGATATGGGCAGCTTCTTTGACCGGCAAGGATAAAACAAATTCTCTCTCTGCACGGCAGGCTAAAATTCCTTCCACACTCAATTTCGGCGCAGAAATGTGAACCGGACAAGCTTCATCTGGCTCCAGGGTAGAAACATCGACATCGGTAGCGTAATTCAAAAACTGACGCACGGTATCTCCCTTGATAACAAATGAAACCATTCCAGAGTCGGAAGCATAGGAGTCGTCAATGAAGTAAAAGTGCGGATAACCATGATTGCCAATTTTTTCGTCAGAACCTGCTTGCTCGGCTAACTGCCGAACTTGAATTTTGACCGTCTCTAGGGTATCAAAATCCACTTTTGCGCGCCGTAGATTCGCTACCCGCACAGCATAAGTATAGGGCTTGGTTGCTCGCAACAACTCCACAATCAACTCGGCGATCTTGTGCATTTGTTCTTCTTTGAGACCGCGTTGGGTGATCCACGGTGTTCCCATACGTATTCCGGAAGGATCGGCTGCCGATGTATCACCGGGGATGGTATTGCGATTGACCACAATTCCGGCGATATCTAAGATGCGGGCGGCTTGGTCACCTGAAAGGGTCGTCCCGTCTGGACCGACAAACGTGCGACAATCCAAATTGGTCAGGTGGGTATTGCTCCCACCATAAGCAATCCGACAACCCAACTCTCGCAATCTGTGGGTCAAGGCAGCACAATTTTTGACCACCTGCGCTTGCAATTGGCGAAATTGTTCGCTTTGGGCAAGTTTGAAGGCTAAAGCCATGGCTGCAAAGGTATTCACATGCGGACCACCCTGCTCGCCTGGGAAAACCGCCCGATCGATTTTCTTTGCCAAAGTTGCATCGGTGGTTAGGATACACGCCCCGCGCGGACCGCAGAGGGATTTATGCGTTGTAAAGGTGATGACGTCTGCATAACCCAACGGAGAGGGATAAACACCCGCCGCAACCAAACCTGCCACGTGGGCAATGTCCGCCATCAAGATAGCACCCACAGAATGGGCAATTTGAGCAAAGCGCTCCCAATCTACCGCCCAAGGATAGGACGAGTAGCCCGCAATAAGGATTTTTGGGCGAACTTGCTCAGCTAATTCTTGAACGCTTTCATAATTGATTTGTTCTGTTTCAGGATCAACGGTGTAATGATAAGCTTGATAAAGTTTTCCTGAACGATTGACCGGAGAGCCATGGGTCAGATGCCCCCCATGTACCAGACTCATTCCTAAGATAGGGTCACCGGGGTTTAGTAAGGCATGGAAAACGGCATTATTTGCCGGTGCACCCGAGAGCGCTTGGACGTTAACAAAAACATCATCAACCTTCACCCTATCGTTGGCAAACAGCTCAGCACAGCGACGCCTAGCTAACATCTCCACAATGTTAGCGTATTCGACCCCCTTATAGTAGCGCAGATCAGAATATCGCCGATATAACGAAAGTTGAAAATCATAATCGAAGATTTCATTTTCGCTATATCTGCGGCTTTCCTCCGGAGGATATCCTTCGGCATAGATGTTTTGAAAAGCAGAACTTAGGATTTCACGAACCGCCAAAGGTGCTGTGCTTTCGCTGGGAATCAAGATCAATTTGCGCACCTGTCGTTCAGTTTCCAGCTCTATTAGTTCCTTGAGATCGCGATCGAAGTCCTCAATAGAACCCCGGAATAAATAATCTGTCATGTTATGCTCCTTTTAGATTGTTTTTTTAGATGTTGTGCTCGGATGATACGGATTGTTTCGGCTTTGTCTCGAAAAGGGTAAAGTTTTCCTCCGTTTACGGGATAATTCCCCCACAAGAGACCTTGTCCTTGGGTGATTTGGCAAATTGCTCTTTCCATTCTTTTCCATCGAGTAATAATTTGCACTTTAAATCTCCTGTTTGGGTTGGATTACCAACCGTCAGAACAACGATCATCCCTTTAGGAAAATTCATGGTTTTATGCCAGGGCACGCCAATCTCGATTAACTCTGTCTTGGATCCGTTGGGCTGGGTATAGGTGACAACCGCGGTTGAAGCAGTCCCTTCCACTCGATAGGTAATCGAGCGGTATCCCTGCGGTCTTGAATTGAAAGCTCCAAGGAAATAAAAAATTAAAGCCCCAACCCCTAATACCAAAGCGATCACCAAAATTTGCCAAGCCAGTCCTGTCCTTGACGACTTCTCCGGTAGAGACATACTTCCCTCGCGGATGCGCTCTGCCTCAATTCTAGTCCTTTGAATGCTTTCGGTCAAGTTAATAAAATCATCCTATGAAGGATAAACTTCATAGGATGACTGCAGATGGGCGGAAAGGGACTCGAACCCCCGACCTCCTCTGTGTAAGAGAGGCGCTCTAACCAACTGAGCTATCCGCCCGCTCATAATTCGATTATACCCTAGATTAAGTTACTAGAGAGAGATTAATAAAAACGCAAAGTCTTGACATTCTTTATCTTCTTTCTTACAATTACAACCAATAGACAATCATGCAATGATGAAAAGGATTTACTCTCACCTTACATGCTCCTGTAAACGGCGGGGATAATTACCGCCGTTGTTCCCCTTGTGTTTTCCAAATCACAAAGTCAACGGCGGCTAAATCCCCGCCAAACCTCCCAAAGCGGTACGCTGAAATCCGTGCAGTTGTGCACTTCATTCATGCGTTCTAAATAACCAGCAGAACCTCAATCATTCGGTATCAAACAGCAGGTAGTTTTCAGGGATAATGCTATGTTTACATCACTTCGAGAAGATATTCAATCCGTCTTTGAGCGCGATCCGGCTGCGCGCAGTTTCCTAGAAGTCCTTTTTTGCTATCCAGGTTTACATGCAGTTTGGGGACATCGCATAGCGCATTGGCTGTGGACTCATCGCCTTAAATTGTTCGCCAGATGGTTTTCACAACTGATGCGGGGATTAACCGGCATCGAAATCCATCCGGGCGCCAAAATCGGCAAACGTTTCTTTATCGATCATGGGATGGGTGTTGTGATCGGTGAGACCACCGAAATCGGTGATAATGTAACTCTCTACCATGGTGTCACCTTGGGGGGAACAAGTCTCAATAAAGGGAAACGGCACCCTACCTTAGGCAATAATGTGGTTGTTGGGGCAGGAGCAAAAGTATTAGGAGCGATTACGATCGGTGATAACAGTCGGATTGGGGCAAACGCTGTTGTGGTTAAGGATGTACCCCCCAACTCTGTGGTGGTCGGTGTACCCGGGCAGATCCTTCTGCGCAGCCAACCACGCCAGAACGGTAAGCCCGACTTAGATCATGGGCGTTTACCCGACGCTATCGGCGAAACTCTAGCCCAGCTCATTGAGCACGTAAAGCGATTAGAGGAAAGGATTGATGGTCATCACCACAAAGAGCCCGAAATCCATAGTCCAATTCAGGGCGTTTGGCACGGAGAAGATTTTTCAATCTAGAAAAACCACTAAAGGCACCTGTGTTCGGGATAAGCTTACCACCTTGACAAGTCACCCTGTCACTTCGAGCGTAGCGCCGTGGCATGTCACTTCGAGCGAAGCAGAAGTCCTCAAGATTTTTCCTCGCCGCGCTCGCCGAAATGACAGACAGGAATTCCTCGCTGCGCTCGTCGAAATGACAAATCCGAATTTCTAACCCAAACTAACCATATTTTAGATAAAATTGTCAACCGGAGCTCCCCAGCGGGGTTACCTTACAATCCGCTATGGTCTTAAGGATAAGTGAAGTGCAGAAATTTTGGGACTTCCTAAACGGTTCTCCACGGTCAATCGTGTCACTTATCGTGCTTATTTTGCTCAATTTAGCCTGTCAGGCAACCGCCAATTTTTCCTCGCCCTCAACTTCAACGCCCCTGTCTTCCACGAAAATCAACACCCCCCTTCCACCTTTGCCCAGCGCAACGCTCCTCCTAACTGCAACCATCCCCGGTGCTCCTTCCCCTCCCCCAACGTTCACCCCTGCTCAACTAACCACCTTTTCAGGTTGTGAAAACATCATCGCTTTCCGTTTGCTCGGCTTGCCTGAGCAAACCAAAGACCTGTTCGAACACCACGCCAAGGGAACCTTCTTAATCCTCCATTTGGAAGCCATCAACCTCACTCGAAACCCCATTCAGATTTTCAGCCAAGACTATGCCTTAATCCTCCATCGAGAAAACAATGAACTTACCCTTGCGCCACATCAGGCTGCCACAAACTATCTATACCTAGTGAGAGGTGATAATTTTTATCAAGATAAGATCAAGCCCTCCTCCATTTGGCGAACCTATCTGGCGTTCGATATACCACCAGACACTATCGAATGGAAGCTCTTAATTGCGCCAGGTGCCGCAAATTCACCCCCCATCTGTCAAACAACGCTCGAACCCTAAGAACTACTGTTGTTGTTATTCTCGTCGGTATGGTGAGCGATCATCACGCGATCGCCCCCCTCATGCTTGGCTAAATAGGCGGCTGCATCACTGACTTGGATCAACCGCTCGACAGTTGATCCGAGATCGGGATAAGCCGCAACGCCGATTGAGAGGGTAAGCGGTCCTATCGGTTTGCCCTCGTACTCAAATTGGGCCTTCTTGACCATTTCACGCAAATGTTCTGCCCTTTGCCAAACATCCGAGAGAGAAGCTTCGGGTAGGATTACCATGAACTCATCTCCTCCATAGCGGCAGGCAACATCCTCCCCGCGGAAGATCTTTTTCATTAAGGCACCCATCTGACGGAGCACCGCATCCCCCGCATCATGGCCATAGCGATCGTTGATCGGTTTCATTTTGTCAACGTCAACCATGATCAATCCAACCGAATATTTATGGCGAGCTGCCCGTCGGATTTCGCGATCTAACGTCTCTTCCATATATCTTCGGTTGAATAAGCCAGTTAATGGGTCACGAATGGCTTGGCTACGCAGCTTATCCCTCAGACTCAAATTCGATAATGCCGGAGCAACATGCTCGGCGATTGACACCCCGATCTTGCTCATCTCTTCCAAGCCATCCTCATTGTCAGATCCATCCCCTGCTTGCCGAATGTGTAACAACCCAATCGTTTCACCTTGAGCGATCAATGGCACACAGATATATCGCTTAGGAAGCGGAGTTCCTAAGTGGTCACAGAGAGGTCCCTGCGCATCTCGAGCGAGATGGACTTTCCCTCGCCTAATCCCCCAGCACTCGTCCAACACCAACTCATTCTCACCACTAGGCTCATTTCCCCAGTGAGAGACCTTTTCTGCCACGTCTTGAAGCGAGCGCAACAAATAAAGTGATCCGACACTTTGGGGCATCAGCATTTGGGCATAACGGGCCACAATTGGATAAGCCTCATCGGCCGTCCGACAAGATTGCAGCAAATCACTCATCTCTGCTAACATTTTATTCCGTTGATTGTGCAATTCAAGGTGCGACATTTTCTCGGTCAAACTTTTCATTCGTTCTTCCAACTCATCCGAGCTCCATTTTCGATCCAAAGCATTGATGATCAAATCGGCCATAGACTTTATCGCGCCAATCTGATCGGAAATTTTTTCCACCGCATCGTGATTGCCCTCTAGTCCAAAATAGCCGACCACGGTTCGGCGCAAAACCATTGGAACAGCTATGAGAATATCAATTTGCTGAGCATCAAAATAGACTTGAAATGCCTCTGGAATCTCGCCCGACCGAGAAAGGACAACAACTTCTTGACGATTAATCTTCTCTAATAACCACGAGACTGCCGCATCGAAAGGCTCCGGAATCTCTGTAGGTGGTAACAATCTATTGAACCGAGACCAACGATATTGTGCTTGTAACCCCCCTTCTTCTTTTTTGAATAGATAGACATAACTTTTTTCGGCGTCAAAATATTCTGCAAAACTTCCTACTGCCTTTTCTAATAAAGGATCAACTTGACGTGGTGACGTATTCACTAACCGAATCGCTAAGGCAGTTAGGAAGTGATCGACGCGTTGACGCAATATAGTCTGTTCTAAGTCCTTGCGGGCGTGCGCTAAGCGTTGTTCCATTGTACGCTTAGCGTATAGCTCCCTCAAGGCTAAACTCACCAGCCTAACTCCTTCAAGAAATACCCCCTTCCTGCGTTCAACCATCTCTTTTTCTGGCTGATGATAAAACAAAGCCACTACGCACAAAACACGGTCATCCAGATCAATTGGCAGCCCAATTGCCCATTGCAATCCAGCTCCCTCCTCCCCCTGAACAACATCTCTCCAACTTGAGGTGTCCTCAAATATTTGGATTTGGCCGCTCCGAGCAACTTTCTCAAAGAGACTCCCCGCAGCTCGAATAGACCTCCCAATTTGAAAGACCTCCGCTTTGCGAGAACCTTCAACGATGAAGAACTCTCCATTTTCTGAGGCAACTGCCAAAGCCACATATGGGGTATCACCAATTTCCTCCATCAACTCTAACGTAACATCCCAAAGCTCCGCTTCGCTATCACAAGCAAATACCTTCCGAACCGCATCAACTAAAACGTCCTTCAGGTGAAGGTCGCTCTCTAAGATTTGATTTCTTTCAACAAGATCGGTGAGATCATGACCGTCAACGATCACCCCCAGCGTCATTCCTAATTTATCCATCAAGGGTGTAAACGTTAAGTCAAACCAGCGTTTGCCTTTGACCGTCATTAATTCGATTCGGCGAGTTACCGGTTGCTTGCTTTCAATAGCTCTCCTTTCGTCTTCCTCAAGCACTTGGGCAATTTTTGGCGGGAAGAAATCGGCATCCGAACGGCCGATCAGTAGCTCAACGGCCTTCCCGATCATGTGAGCAAAGCTCAAGTTCACTTTGCGATAATTCAAAGCAAGGTCTTTGAGGACGACAGGAGCCGCTAACTGTTCCAAGATTCGTTGGTACTCATCTTTTTCGGCAAGGATTTGGTCATACTGTGTGAAAGCATCCTTTGTTGAGGGTAACAGAAACCAAAGTAACCCAGAACTGAGTATAGAGATTCCTGCCGCTAAAAACGCAGATAAAAGACGCTCCCGCCCCGGTTGAAATAGTTCATACCCAAACCAAAGGATTACCAAGAGAGGCAATCCTAGCAATCCAAACCATAAACCTCGGCGCCGAGTTAGCCGTAAAAACCGAAACACCAAGTAAAAGATACCCCCCTGCCCAAGGATCGCCAGAATCCAGCCAATCATCGCCATCATCTCCCCATCCTTCTCCCTTTCTGTGTTAACATTTGAACTAGGTTCAGTTTTTCCTAACCGGCGGATTTATTAAGGCCCAATCGGTCGCCACGCCGGATCAAATTCTTTGGATGGGAAATCCGTTATTTGGGTTTTAACTGCGCCGTTGGCTGCAATCAGGTAAATATCATGATTTCTTCCACTTGGCCAACTGGTGAAGAGAATCCACAAGCCATCGGGAGAAAATACCGGGTCACGAACCGGGGTAGGTCCCAGATTGAAACCATACTCAACGGTTTTACCTTCCACGTTCGAAAATACCGCCAAGTTGGGTACTCCACCGGGTTTTAAGGCTTGGGTAAAGACAATCAACTTCCCATCCGGCGACCATTTAGGCGAAGCATTAATTTTGGTTCCACTCAGAGTCAACCGTTGCTGTCCAGAACCGTCAGGATTCATAACCCACAGATCAGTAGGTCCTTGGCGGCGCGAGACAAAAACAATCCTCGTACCATCCGGAGACCAAGAGGGTTGATAGTCGCGGCTAAACTCATCTGATAACCTTTTCACCTCCAAAGTTTGGGTATTCATCAAGTAAATGCGCGGGCGATTGGTCACCCGCAATGATGTAAAGACAATCCAGTTCCCATCCGGAGACCAAGCCGGGTCATAATCGCCCCCCGGCACATTGGGTAAAGGAGTTAAGTTCGTCCCATCTACATTGATCAGAAACATCCCAGAGCCCGGATAGCTTTCACTATCATCCGGACACGGAGAGATGAAAATCAACCTCATTCCATCCGAAGAAAAATTGGGTTGACAAGCTCCTTCTGGAATATCGGTCACTTGGGTTAAACCGCTACCATCCAGATTCATTAACCAAATCTGATTAGTACCCGAGCGATTAGAAGCAAAGGCAATTTGCCCCTGACTACCACCAAAGGGTGTGGGCGAGACCGTCGGAGTTGGGGTTTCCTCGGCTACAATTCCCCCAAGGGGGGTCAGGGAAGGAAGAAAGGTGGGGGTTGATGTGTTAACCAACGACGCTTGGCCGGTCGGTTGAAAAGTTGTGACTTTCATCGTTTGGGATGGAGTGGCAACCATTGGAAAGGGCATGGTCGTTCCTGCCAAAGGCGAGACAGACATTGCGGGGGACGTACCTCTGGATGGTAACCAGATTGCCGATCCGATCACAAACAATGCTAGTATGCCCCAAACCCACAACGGTAAATAAAACCATCTTTTTTGAAAAAAAATCGGCAAGAAACGTTGCAGCGTTCTTACATACTCTGCTGGAGATGTTTTTGGACGGGTTGCGGAGAGATGCTGGTTGATTTCTTGCTGAGTTACTTTGTCTCGGTTGCGCTGGGACTCAAGCAGAGCCTCCTTGAACTCTCTTGCATTGGCGTAGCGGTCTTCTGGCTTAACTTCTAGGGCTTTCTCAATTACCGCAGCAAAGGCTGGAGAAATCTTTGGGTTCCTCACTCGCACTTTGGTCAATTCTGCTTGACCCATTAATCTTGCCAAGCCATCTTCAGGTAGATGGCCGGTTACCGCAGCATAAAGCGTAGCCCCGAGCGAATAAATATCCGAACGATGATCGGTGCGAGCAGTGCCATATTGTTCGGGCGGAGAATAGCCGGGCGTCATCGCTCGCGCCCCAGTAGTTGTTACCTCATTCCCTTCAATGATTTTCGCCAAGCCAAAATCTACTAAGTAGATGTGACCATTGGGAGAGATTTTCACGTTACCCGGCTTGATATCGCGATGGACAATCGGCTCGGTTCGAGTATCGAGGTAGGTTAACGCATCACAAATTGCAGCCCCAATTTGCACCGCTTCCTCCTCTGAGATCACCCCCAGCCGCTCCATCCGATCGCGCAAATCTTCCCCTTCTACATAATCCATCACTAAGTATTGCCCTTGCCCTTCGATGATGAAGTGATCGGTGACTCGGGTTAAGTTCGGATGACGTAAATTGGCTAGGATGACTGCCTCGCGGTGAAACTGACGCGCATACTCCTCAGTGGTAAACAAATTTTCTTTTAAGGCAACCTCAACCCCTAAATTCTCGTCAATGGCGCGGTAGACTGCGCCCATCCCCCCCTGCCCGAGGATTTCGATGATTCGATAACGCTGATTGACTAACGCACCGCGCTCAAGCACCATGGTGATATTTTAATAATGTAAGCGAGTTTAATCTATATTATATAACTCAATCTTAAACATCTGGATATAAATTGGCTATAAAAAGGAGATTAAATTTATAACGAACCGTTTTATATGTCTAGATTTCTCACTTCACGGGCATGGGTTTGAATAAAACGGCGGCGTGGCGGTACTGCAGACCCCATTAACATATCAAACGTACGGTCGGCCTCTGCGGCGTCGTCAATGGTTACCAAGAGCAAAGTCCGCTTTGTCGGGTCCATCGTGGTTTCCCAAAGCTGGGTTGGGTTCATTTCTCCCAAACCCTTAAAACGCGAGATGACCGCCTTTTCCGCCCCATTTCCTAGCTCCTCTAGGATTTTATTTTTTTGTGCCTCAGAATAGGCATAATGAGTCTGATTCTTATAAACAATTCGGTACAATGGCGGTTGGGCGATATATAAATGACCTTCTTCAATCAGGGGTTGCATGTAGCGGAAGAAGAAGGTTAACAAAAGGGTACGAATATGAGACCCATCAACATCGGCATCGGTCATGATAATCACTCGTCCGTAGCGCAAGCCTGAGAGGTCAAAACTATCCCCAATGCCCATACCAAGCGCTGAGATGAGTGCCTTGACCTCGTTACTAGCTAATATTTTATCCAAGCGAGCGCGTTCTGTATTGAGGATTTTTCCCCGCAAAGGTAAAATGGCTTGGAAGTGACGGTCACGAGCTTGCTTTGCGCTTCCGCCTGCCGAGTCGCCCTCCACAATAAACAATTCTGTTTTCTGGGGGTCTCGCTCAGAGCAATCCGCCAGTTTACCCGGCAATGTCAGGCTTTCAAGGGCTGACTTGCGAATGACCAAATCCCGTGCTTTGCGGGCAGCATCCCGCGCTCGGGCAGAAGTGAGACATTTTTGAACAATCGCTTTTCCTGCAGCAGGATTCTCTTCTAAAAAAGCACTAAAAGCTTCCCCAACAACTTGTTGCACCAGCGTTTGTACTTCGGCGTTCATCAACTTTACCTTTGTTTGGCTTTCAAACTGCGGGTCAGGATGCTTGACGCTGATGATCGCCGTTAGCCCTTCACGAGTGTCGTCGCCGGTAAAGTTCGAATCGTTGTCTTTTAGAAAATTGTTGCGCCTTGCATAGTCATTGATCGTACGCGTAATCGCTGAACGCAGGCCGGTTAAGTGCGTCCCGCCATCGATGGTATTGATCGTATTGGCAAAGGAATAGACCGACTCCGCATAAGCATCCGTATATTGAATGGCAGCATCAATGGTAATTCCATCGATTTCTTTTTCGACATGCACCACCGGATGCAGCACTTCTCGATTACGATTCAGATAGCGGACAAACGATGTGATCCCTCCTTCAAAGTAAAAAGTCATCTCATGTCCGCTGCGCTCATCAAGGAAGAAAATGGTAACCCCACGGGTGACAAAAGCCATTTCTCGAAAGCGTTGGACCAGGGTGTCAAAACGATAGTCCAAATCTCCTTTGAAAATCTCATCATCATAGCGGAAGGTGGTCTTCGTACCGGTCTGCGAGGGATCAACTTCGCCAATAACTTGAAGTGGGGTCGTTGGATAGCCTCGTTCGTAGCGTTGAAAATAGCGTTTTCCATCCCGCTTGACTTCCACTTCACACCATTTAGAGAGCGCATTAACAGCAGACACACCGACCCCATGTAACCCCCCCGATACCTTATAGCCCCCACCGCCAAACTTGCCGCCAGCATGGAGCGTGGTCATCACGACTTCAAGAGCCGGCTTCTTCATCTGCGGGTGAATATCAACCGGGATACCACGTCCATTGTCCGTCACACTGACACTTCGATCAGGATGAATGACGATCTCAATCCGATCACAAGCACCGGCTAATGCCTCATCGATCGAATTATCTACCACCTCGTAAATCAGATGATGTAAAGCTTTGATATCCGTGCCACCAACATACATGCCGGGGCGACGGCGTACAGCCTCTAGACCCTCTAAAACTTGAATATCTTTGGCTTGATAAGAAGCTGGATTATTTTTTACCACACAACCTCCTCAATTGCTTTTCAACGCTTAGGATGCTGAGACGGTTTCTACTCTTCGTAGAACCGCATTCATCCAGAGCATTGCATCTCGGTAATACACAAAGGTTGTCGCCAGTAGAGCGCTGGTAACAAAACCATGCCCGGCAATTCCTATCAAGGTCAACCATGAGGTTTCTTCTGGAAATCGCCAGATTATGTCCATTACTTCCCCAATTGCAAACACTATCACGACTAAAAATAGCGTATTTGGAAAAGTAAATCGAGTCAGGTTAATGCTTCGCTTAATTGCCTTCCAAACATCCTCGCGATTGACAAAAATACCATGAGGAGAGAAAAACAACGGCAGCAGCAACCACACTAGAACACCTATCAGGACAAGAATCCCAAATTGAGCTGCGGCTAAATTCCCAAAGGTCAAAAAAGAAATCAAACAACTACATGGCAAGCCGACCATTGCAATAACCGAAAACCAGAAGATCGTCAAAAGCAAAACCTGTAGGCTATTTCGAATCCAAGATTTCACCGAATCAATCCAATTGACTGACTCATTTACTGCCGCTTGTGCAACGAGTGCAAAATAAATGCTGGCTGCCAAGATGCCAACCAGGGAGCAAGCAAACCATGCAAGGAGCACTGCCTCAAACGAATTAACCTGGATCACAAATTGCTCGCCCAGAGGCGAGCGCAGCGGTTGAACCCCTGCCATTAAGCTAAATACACCGACCGGATAAGAGCGTAGAAAAATAAAAAGATTTAACCGCTCTCCAATTATATTCCATGCTTGCTGCCCCACGTTTAGGGCGTCTTCGTTCGGGAATGAACTGTTTGAATAGAACTCATTCCAACTCAAGAGGATCCGCTCCACCAAGCGCGTAACCTTAAGACGAGGACCCAACCACAAAAAAACATCCAATCCGATCGGAAACAAAACGACAAAGAGATGATTGGCGACCGCATCGAAACCCTTACGCAAGGCGCCAACTAAGCTCGGCGGCTCTGGCTTTATAGGCTCACTCTGCACATCCATACCAAAAGATTCTACCATAACCCCCTTAAGAGGGTGTAGAATCGGTCATCAAGCTTCACAAAAGGCTGATACAATCTAAGAAATCTCGGTAGCTTATGACATCTGCAGAAATTCTGACCATTGGAACCGAAATCCTATTAGGTGAAATCACCGATACCAATGCCTCTTATCTCGCTCGACAACTGCGGGACATCGGGTTGGATGTTTACCGCAAAACCACTGTCGGAGATAACCCTCAGCGAATTGCGGCTTTTCTTCGCGAAGCTTTCTCTCGTTGTCAGGTGATCTTGTCGACCGGTGGATTGGGTCCAACTATTGATGATCCTACCCGAGAAGCTGTTGCCCTAGCGTTTGGGGTCGATCTTGAGTACCACCCTGCCTTATGGGAACAAATCCAAGAACGTTTTCGTCGCTTTGGTAGGATTCCCACCGAAAATAATCGCAGGCAGGCATTTCTACCTCAAGGAGCCATCCCAATAGAAAATCCGGTGGGGACTGCCCCGGCTTTTATTGTCGATCGGGAAGACAAAATCGTTATCTGTCTCCCCGGAGTCCCTCGGGAAATGGAATACCTGATGCAGAGCAGTGTACTTCCCTATCTTAGAAAGCGACTTAACTTACAGGAATTCATCAAAACACGGGTTCTGCATACAATTGGGATCGGAGAGTCGTTGATCGACAGCAAAATTGCCGATCTAGAAACCTCCTCAAACCCAACGGTCGGCCTAGCTGCTCACGCAGGTCAGGTTGATATCCGCATTGCAGTAAAAGCATCTAGTCAAACCGAAGCCGACCAGCAGATTTGGCAAATGGAACAAGAAATTCGTAAGCGCATGGGCAATTGGATCTATGGGGCAGATGACGAGTCCATTGAAACCATCGCTCTACGCCCAATCAAGGAGAATCGTTGGCACTTGGCAACCTGTGAAAGCGGCACTCAGGGGATGCTCATCCAACGTCTTTCCCCGCATGGGGAACCCTTCATTGCAGGCCAGTACTTAACAACATCCTATCTGCCTGAGGATTTTTTTGCTCTAACCGCCTCGTTTCGCCAGTATTCCAAAGCTGAATGTGGCTTGGGGGTTCTTATTCTCTCTGGCGTTCAGACGCAGGAAGTCTATCTTCACCTGATCACTCCCCACACTCAACAAACCTTCACCAAACCTTATGGAGGACCGCCACAAAACGCGCCTCGTTGGGCTGTTAATCACGCGTTTGACATTCTTCGTAATCTCTAGAAAGGAAAACCCGTGGACACTTCAAAAATAACGGTCGATATACTCTTGACGAATGGGATCATCTTGACGATGGATGAGAACCTGACGCAATATGCATGTGGCGCTATTGCAATCCAGGGAGATCAAATTCTTGCCGTGGGAGACGAAAAACAAATCCTGGAGCGTTATGAATCCCCAACGACAATCGATTGTGGAAACAAAGTGATCATGCCGGGTTTGATCAATGCCCATACGCATGTTCCCATGACTTTGTTACGCGGCTTGGCAGATGACTTGCGCCTCGATGTATGGCTGCTAGGCTATATGATGCCCGTTGAGAGGGAATTCGTCTCACCGGACTTTGTGACTCTCGGCACAAAGCTAGCCCTTGCTGAGATGATCCGCTGTGGGGTCACTTGTTTCGCCGATATGTACTATTTTGAAGAGCATATCGCCAAAACCACCGCAGAGGTTGGGATGAGAGCCGTTTGTTCTCAAACCGTGCTTAAGTTTCCGGCTCCCGATGCGCCGTACTACGAGGAATCGTTAGCCATTGCTCGTGATTATATCTCACATTGGGTTGGACACCCTCTCATTGTCCCTTCTGTCGCCCCCCATGCTCCCTATACCTGCACTGCCGAAATCTTGCGCGCTTCAGCCGCATTAGCCCAAGAATTCGACGTCCCGCTCCACATTCATTTGGCAGAGACAGCCAACGAAGTTGAAGAATCGCGCGCTGCACATGGGATGCCGGTCATTCCTTACGTAAAAAAACAAAACCTATTTGAAGCAAAAGTATTAGCTGCCCACTGCGTTCACGTTGACGATGGCGAAATTCACACCTTACGCCATCACAACGCGGGCGTTGCGCATAATCCTTCCTCGAACCTAAAATTAGCCTCTGGGTTTGCTCCAGTGCGTAGAATGTTAGAGGTCGGGCTCAATGTCGGAATCGGTACAGACGGGCCCGCTTCAAATAACGATTTAGACATGTTCGAGGAAATGCGTTTAGCTGCTTTATTAGCAAAAGGGGTCAGCAACGACCCCACTGCGTTGCCAGCCCATCAAGCGGTAAGTATGGCAACCCATTTAGGAGCAAAAGCGCTTCACATCGCTCACTTAACCGGCTCCCTAGAGGTGGGAAAGCGCGCCGACTTAATTTTGGTAGACATCAATTCCCTGCACAATGTACCTCACTTCCGCCGCGACGATCACGGAATTTACGCTCAATTGGTTTACGCAGCAAACAAAAATGATGTAACCGATGTGATGGTCAACGGTAAGTGGTTGATGCGCAATCGCCAATTGATCGGCTTAGATGAGGACGAATTAAGGAGTCAAGCTCAAGAGGTTGCTCGAAAAGTTGATCTCTTCCTCATCAAAAGAGAACAATCTGTTCTCTCAAAACTGATTGCCATTGGCGGTGCCACAGAAGCGGAAAGTTTTGAGGTTCAGGTCAAGGTTCAGATTCAAGACCCCAAACCGATCCTTGAAGCTATCTCTCGAAATGATCTAGAAATTCTCTACTTTCGCCACTACCATGAATATGACACCTACTTCTTCTTCTCCGATCCCAAGCAGGGATATTTGCGTTATCGGGAAGATGAATTACTTGATGAGAAAGGAAACATCGCCAATGTTCGTTATCGCCTAACTTTATTAGGTCATCCACGCGAAGCCCGATTTGATGGAGATGTTTTACTCTCCCGAAGTCGCTATATTGCCCCTGCCACGCATAGCTTGCGCTTCTATCGTGAATATTTCAAACCCATTCAAGAAGTCTCGATTGTGAAAGACCGCCTCCGCTGGCGGGTACTGTTTCAGGGCACAGAAGTTTACATCAACCTTGACCATCTCGAGAACCCTAACCTCGGCTATTTCCTAGAAGTCAAGAGCCGCACGTGGAGCAAGCGCGATGCCGAATATAAAGCGGAAATCGCCGCTAACCTTATCCGTTTACTGGGTGGGTCACCGGAAAACAACGTCACCAAAGACTATATCGAAATGATCTATCCAGCATAGGAGAATCACCGACTTTGCTATCCTTCTCAACCGCCCCAGCAGAAATCGAATTTGCCACATACCTGACCAGAAGGGTGGGTAAACTGCTCTTGGAGTATTTCCAAAAAGGACAACTATCTGTTCAACGAAAGAAAGACCATACCCTTGTCACCCAAGCCGACCTTGCTGCTGATGAACTGATCCACACAGAAATTCAAAAGAATTTCAGCCACGATTTCATCTTGAGTGAGGAAGTATCGCCGACCTTCCAGTCCGCCTCAAAATGGGGATGGATTATAGACCCTTTAGATGGAACAACTAACTTTGCTCTAGGTTTGCATTATTGGGGTGTCCTAGTCAGTCGGATTGAAAACGGGTATCCCGCGTTCACCGTCCAGTATTTCCCGGCGTTGGAAGAGTTCTACCAAGCTCAGTTGGGTGAGCCATCGAGACTCAACGATCGGATTATTCATGTCGAAGAATCGAACAATGATCAAAGAACATCGTTCTTCTCCTGCTGTTCTCGAGCAACGAGGAAGTATGAAATCCATCTTCGGTACAAAATGCGAATTTTGGGCAGTGCTGGCTATTCTATGGCAAGTGTCGCTCGCGGTGCAGCTCGGATTGCTTTTGATGCTCAAGCCAAGATTTGGGACATCGCCGGCGCCTGGCTGCTTGTCCCTCAAGCCGGCGGCGTAATTGCCCCCCTAAATGGCAGTTCGCCCTTTCCTATCCAAGGCGGTGTTGACTATTCCTCACAAGATTATGCCATTTTGGCCGCCGCTTCTCCACAATACCTTAAGGAAGGAATGGATAAAATTCAATTGAAACAAACTTCAAACTAACAAAGAAAGGAGTGCAACTATGGAATATCGCTTTCTCGGCAAAACTGGCTTAAAGCTCTCTGCTCTCTCTTTTGGTTCATGGGTAACCTTTGGAGACCAAGTTGATGAGGATGTCGCTTTTGCTTGTATGAAAGAAGCTTACGAGGCAGGAGTCAACTTCTTCGATAACGCTGAAGTCTACTCGAAGGGCAAAGCCGAGATCATGATGGGGAATATCATCAAAAAAGCTGGTTGGAAACGATCTGACTTGGTCATTTCCACCAAAATTTTTTGGGGGGGTGAGGGACCCAACGATCGAGGCTTATCCATGAAGCACATCATGGAAGGCATGAACGCCTCGCTGAAACGGCTACAAATGGACTATGTCGATTTGGTCTTCTGCCACCGTCCCGACCTGTATACTCCCATTGAAGAAACCGTTTGGGCAATGAATTTGCTGATCCAGCAAGGGAAGGCTTTTTACTGGGGCACGAGTGAGTGGAGCGCAGCCCAAATCATGGAGGCTTACGGCATAGCCCGCCGAGAGCACCTCATCCCGCCGGTGATGGAGCAGCCCGAATACAACATGTTCGCTCGCCAGCGAGTTGAGGCTGAATATGCCCATCTGTATCGTACGATTGGATTGGGGACTACCATTTGGAGCCCACTCGCCAGCGGCTTGCTGACCGGGAAGTATAATGAAGGCATTCCAGAAGGCAGCCGTCTTTCTCTGCCGGGTTACGAATGGCTGCGTCAGCGCTTTCAAGGCGAGGCTTTTGAGAAAAAAGTGGCGGCTGTCAAGCGTTTAGCCGACATTGCCAAAGAAGTCGGCTGTACCTTGGCTCAACTTGCCATTGCCTGGTGCCTGAAAAATCCCAATGTCAGCACCGTGATTACCGGTGCATCCAAGCCGCAGCAAGTTCGCGAGAACATGCACGCGTTGGAAGTCGTCCCCAAGCTTACAGACGAAGTCATGGCAAAAATCGAAGAAATTTTGGATAACAAACCTCGCCCCGAAAAAGATTGGCGAGAATGATCTCTAACGGGTGGACATCATAGGTGAACTCTGCCAATGTTGTCCACCCGAGCGTTTTCTAAATCGCTGCGAATGGCAGCCACAAGTCTTCTGCTCCGCTGTGGAGCATCACCCACATACCCCTCGACTGACATCAACTCCTCCAGCCGTTCTTTGGTTAGATAGTTCAGTAAGATGGGGGACTGAATGACTTTCTCAGCCAACCGATTGATCCCGCTTTGGCGGAGGTCCTCCCAAGCCTCCATGGACAAGCGACGCAATACCTCATGGATTGCTTGGCGATTCGCCCCGGCTCGGGTAGCCGCCATAAGTACCCTTTCGGTAGCGGCAAAGGATGCAAAACGTTCAAAATTGCGCCGCAGGTTCTCCTCGTGGATTACCAAATTGCGCACCACTCGTAAAGCGGTTTTGAGAAGTTCATCCGTGATCAGGAACATCTCCGGCAACAAGGTACGCCGGCTCGCCGAATCATCCAGCGTGTTCTCTAACATCGAATGGGCAGCGTGATCCCAAGCCAAACGTGGCAGTTGGGCAAGTTGTCGGGCTAAAGCATTGATCTTTTCAGCCTGGATCGGATTACGCTTAAAGGGCATGGCTGACGAACCCACTTGTCTCTCACCAAAAGGTTCTGCCCATTCACCGATGAACGCCGACTGTAAAAAGCGCAAATCCAGGGCAAAACGATGAACTGAAGCGCCAATTCCAGCCAATAGGCTGGCTATGCGAAAATCTTGCTTGCGCGGATAGACTTGGGTTGTGACCTCGAAGAAAGCTAATCCAATCCGTTCGGCTAAACGTCTTTGAAATCGCTCAATTTCGGCTTCACCGATCAATTCTATGTAGGCTGCATCGCTTCCCACTGCCCCACGAAAGCCCTTGATCCGAAAGTCTTCCAACCTGAGGAGCAGTTCCTTCCAATCTATCCACAAGTCCTGTGCATACTGAGCCAAGCGAAACCCTAAGGTGGTCGGCTCAGCAGGTTGCAAATGGGTGACAGCCATCACTGGCACCTGAGCATACCTTTCAATTTGCCCACAAAAGGCTTCAAGCAACTCCTCCAATCTTTGCCGAATTACCAACAGTGAGTCATAAACTCGGATCGCATCGGCATTGTCCTTGATGTCCATAGAAGTTGCCCCTAGGTGAAGAATCCCTCCGCCTAGCGGACATTGTTCTGCATACGCTTTTATAGCCGCCATTAAGTCGTGTTGGAGCTCCGCTTCGATTTCTGCAATCCGCTGCAGTTCAATCCGTTCAAGATTTACCTTCAAATCCTGAATTTGCTCGGGACTGACTAAACCAAATTCACTTTGCGTTTCTGCCAATACGAACCATAGTTTGCGCCAAAGGAGGTGTTTCTGCCGCTCGCTCCAAATCGCCCGCATTTCAGCAGAACCATACCTCCACGAAAATGGAGATTGATAATTCAGCTCATCTTTGTTCATCGTCAAAATCGAATTATACTTAGGGGGAGAGAAAAAGTATAGCCAATTACATTGATAACTCAATCAATCAGCGTACGAACTCAAGATGACTGAAGATCAGTTTAATCCTTCAAAAAGACCCGTAGATCAATCGTTGCATATTGCGACCGATCAACTCAAAATTGGCTCTACCCTTGCCAACCGCTATTTCATTGAGGGTGTCTTAGGGGTTGGAGGGATGGGAGCCGTTTACAAAGCCCGTGATCTGCACTTTCCTAATGTAGTCAAGCAGGTAGCCGTAAAAGAAATGATCATCCAAACGCGCGATCCGGTTGTGCGGGCTTCGATCATCCGCAACTTCGAACGAGAAGCGAACTTGTTGGCAACCCTTGACCATCCCGCCATCCCGCGTATTTTCGATTACTTTACTGCCCACGACCGGTCCTACCTTGTTTTAGAGCTAATCAATGGAAAGACCCTAGAAGCCCTGATCGAAGAAAACATTCCAATCCCACAGGTTATCCAATGGGCGATCGAAATCTGCGATGTACTAAGCTATCTCCACAATCATCAACCGGAACCAATCATCTTTCGCGATATGAAACCCTCGAATGTGATGATCAACCAATATGGGCGGGTCATGCTAATCGACTTTGGGATTGCCAAACCTTTTCGAGCTGATCAAAAAGGCACCATGGTCGGGACAGAAGGCTATTCGCCTCCCGAACAATACCGCGGCCAAGCCTCGCATCTTGCCGATATTTATTCTCTTGGAGCTACCTTGCATCACTTCTTAACAAAACGTGACCCGCGCCTAGAAGCGCCTTTTTCATTTGGAGAAAGACCAATTCGTCAGATCAACCCCGCCGTTCCGCCTGAGTTAGAAGCAGTCATCCTTAAGGCACTGCAATACGACCCAATGGATCGCTTCCAATCTGCCAAAGATATGAAAATGGCGCTTGAAGCAATTCTGAGCAAGAGAGCACCTACTTATTCCCCTCATCAGTCTGCCAAGACTGCTCTTCAAAAAATCCAACCTCTCTGGGTCTTTAATTGCGAAGATGAAATTCGCGGCGCTGCGGCATATAAGGACGGTTGGTTGTTCTTCGGTTCTTACGATCGCAGCTTATATGCCCTGCATGGGAACAAGGGCGAACTGATTTGGCGCTATCAAACCGATGGGCCTATTGTCAGCCGCCCGATCATTGAAGATGGTAACGTGATCGTCGGATCTGCCGATCATCGCCTTCATGTTGTCAATCAACTTTCCGGAAAGATTTTTTGGTCGTATTATACGGAGGGTCCAATCTATTCCTCTCCCGTCTTGTCCGGTGGACACATTTTTATCGGGTCGGATGACACTCACATCCATGCCATCAACCTGACTTCGGGAAATGCAGCCTGGAAATTCGACAGCGGCGCCCCTGTTCGGACTACTCCCTTTATCTACGAAGATAACTTATTCTTTGGGAATGAATATGGCGATTTTCTTTGCTTAGACTTCCGTGGTATCCTTCGCTGGCGATTTAGAGCCAAAAGGGCAATTACCGGTTCGGCAATTGTGGTCAACGGCACCGTTTACTTCGGCTCTTTGGACGGCATGGTTTATGCTCTGGATGCTAAAAGCGGCTGGCAGGTCTGGCGTTTCCGCCTAGGAAAACCTACCATTTCAACACCTTGTGTGAGCGGTAACGATTTATTCATTGGGTGTACCGATGGGAACATTTATTGCATCGATATGCGCAGTGGAAAAGAGCAATGGCGATTTACGACCGAACACCAAGTTACCGGCTCAGCGGTTGCCTATGAGGGCAAGGTTTATTTTGGTTCGGTTGACCAGCATCTCTATTGCATCGACAGCCAAAACGGGTCATTAATTTGGAAATTCCAAACCGCAGGTCCGATTACCGGAACACCTCTGATCGACAAAGACAGGGTATATATCGGTTCAACGGATGGGAAGATGTATGCCTTGCCGGCCTCACCCTAAATCTTGGAGATAAGCAGTGTGAAGAGTCTCTTTCAACGATCCCCCAAAAAGATTGCTCAAACCCCCAATCAATCCCCTCCAAGCCAACCGCCGCTCAACTCGGCAGTGGATATCTTAGAGCCGCGCCTGCAATCTGCCTTTGCTCAATCTAAAGGCCTGCAACGCGATTTCAACGAGGACGCTCTCCTAACTTTCGAGTTCTCGCTCACTTATCAAGACCAGATCAGAAATGCCGGCATCTATGCCGTTGCCGACGGCATGGGTGGACACCTGCACGGTGAAATCGCCAGCAAAGTAGCCATCCACAGTTTGGCTTCCACCCTACTCGAACGATTGCTCTTCCCTCAATTTGCTCCGCCATCACCCCAACCTCAAAATTCCTTCCTCACCATTCTCAAAGAAGCGATGTTAACGGCACATCAGGAAGTGATCCAAAAAGCCAGCGGAGGTGGCACTACCTTGACCTGCTGTTTAGTCTTTTCCAAAACCTTGACCATCGCCCATATTGGCGACAGCCGCGCTTATTATATTGGCGAGGATGGAGAGAGCAAACTCTACACTCGCGATCACTCCTTGGTTAAGCGTCTGGTTGAATTAGGGCAAATTTCCGAACAAGAAGCCCAAAATCATCCGCAACGCAATGTCCTTTATCGGGCATTAGGACAAACGGATCCACTTGAAGCAGATATCTTTTCAATACCCCTGCCATCCTCCGGCAATCTTCTCCTCTGTTCAGATGGGTTGTGGAGCGTTGTGCCGGAGAGCCAAATCATCCAGTCCATCCGAGAGTCCTCACAACCACAAGAGTCCTGTTACCGCCTTATCCAACTTGCTAATGACGCCGGTGGTCCTGATAATATCTCGGTGATTCTGGTAAAATTTCTTTCAAAATCATCTTCGGAGTAAGGTGCAGGAACGATGTCTTACACGCTCATTGTCCACATTGCCAATGCTGAGCCAATTGTCGGGGAAGTGGATGAACTTCCTCAACCGACCGACAATCTAGTCGTCCTGCATGATCCGCGCCAACGAGATGGTAAAGAAGTTCCCTATATCGACCGTGAGGCAATGGTAGCTATTTTTCCCATTCATCGCATCAGCTTTATTGAAGTCATTCCTCCGCGTGAAGAAGAGGAAATCATCGGTTTTGTCAGGGAATAAGGATCGCTTATGGAAGAAGTTAACCTAACTAACCGACATATTTTGGTAGTCGATGATGAAGAACGAATGGTGCGCTTTGTTCGATTGAACCTTGAACACGATGGCTTCAAGGTGAGTGAAGCTTACCGTGGCATGCAAGCCATTGACAAAGTGCGCACGCTCCTCCCTGACCTCGTCATCCTCGATGTTATGCTGCCCGACCTAGATGGCTTTGAGGTCTTGCGCATCATCCGCGAAACGAGTTCTGTACCGGTGATTATGCTCACCGCCAAAGGCGAAGAGGATGACCGGGTGCGCGGCTTAGAACTCGGCGCTGATGACTACATCACCAAACCCTTTAGCCCCCGCGAGCTGGTTAGCCGTGTCCGAGCGGTTTTGCGCCGCGTGGAAATGGCTACCCCTGGGGCTCATGGTGTTATTGAAGTGGACGATCGTCTCAAGCTAGATTTCGGTCGGCGCGAAATTTGGGTAGATGGCCAGTTGGTTCAATTGCGTCCGACCGAATATCGTTTGCTTTACCATTTAGTTCAAAATGCGGGTTGGGTGGTGACCCACGACCAATTACTCACCAAAGTATGGGGTTATGAGTATCGCGATGAACCCCACTATGTGCGTTTATATATCAACTATCTGCGCAAGAAAATCGAAAAAGACCCGGCAAATCCCCAGTATATCCTCACCGAAAGAGGTGTCGGGTATCGCTTTGTCGATTTTCGACGCCAAAAAGAAGTGGCAACAAAAGCTTAATCGCTCATGGAGGATAGATAAGATGGCTAAGCAAAGAATCTTACTGGTAGATGATCATGAAGTAGTGCGTCTAGGATTGAAGTCTCTTCTCGATCGGCATCCAAACTTCGAGGTGGTTGCCGAAGCCAGCACGGCGCGCGAAGCGATTGAACGGGTTGCTACCCATGCGCCCGATGTGGTCGTGATGGACATTCGGCTGCCGGGCGGTTCTGGAATCGAAGCCTGTGAAGAGATTGCCGAAAAGTACCCCAACACCAAAGTGATCATGCTTACTTCTTACGCTGAAGATGAGATGCTCTTCTCGGCTATCCGCGCCGGCGCGTCGGGTTATGTCCTCAAGCAAATTGGGGGTGAAGATCTGGTGCGTGCCATCGAAGCCGTGGGACGCGGAGAAGCTCTCCTAGACCCCGCCGTAACCCAACGCATTTTCCAAGAAGTCCGCAAAGCTGCCAAAGAGGAAGAAGCTTCTGCTTTTTCTGCCCTCACTCAACAAGAACGACATGTTCTTTTATTGGTGTCGGAAGGGAAAACCAACCGCGAGATCGCCAAAGCGCTCTTCTTGGGCGAGGGAACGGTGAGGAATTACGTTTCCAGCATCCTATCCAAATTGGGTGTTAGCAATCGCGCTGAGGCTGCTGCCTATGCCGTCGAACACAATTTGCGCGATTATTTATAAGCCTTTCAATGGACACACCCTACCGTAGGGCACCAATCACCTAGTATTGAGTTTCGACAACCTTGAGGTAATTTTCAACCGCCCACCCCCGGACGTTTTCATCATATGGTGCGGCTAGATACCACCATACATAGCCGGAGGCTTGGCGAGGGCCATCTTCCACCTGAAAAATTTCTCCCTCAAAAGCCAAAAAAAGGATTTCACCGTCCAAACCCGGCGCAGCCCGCAACCGCAATCCATCCCCTTGGGTGCCATAGATTTGAACCGAATCGCCCACCCGAATTTGGTCTGCAGAGATGTTGTCATTGTCGACCTCGGTTGATCCTGTTTGTTGCGCCGTTGAGAAGGTAGGTTGAGGAGAAGGTGTCAAGGTCGGGGCAGGGATCACTTCAACGATCGCTGTCGGATAGAGATCGCTTTGGGTTGCCGTTCCGCTCCTAACAAGAGCAATGACCCCTATCCCCAAACAACCAGCAAGAAAGACTGCCCCGATTAAACCAAGGTAAGGCTTAGCTCGTGTCATATTTTCCCAACCGAACTGCAAAAACACAGCATGGTACAATAATTGCTAGGAGATTGTATCAGATATGTCCCAAGAAGTGATCCTCAGCGACCGGTATCAACTTCTTGAACGCCTTGGCAGCGGTGGGATGGCGGTGGTCTATCGTGCTCACGATCGACGCCTCGATCGGTACGTTGCCATAAAAATTCTGCGCGAAAACTACTCCCCCGATCCGGCTTTTCAAGAACGCTTTCGCCAAGAAGCACGGGCAGCCGCCAATCTTGCCCACCCCAATATTGTGACCGTTCACGATTTCGGTTATGACCAAGGACGGTTGTATATCGTCATGGAATACATCCCCGGCACCGACCTAAAGAGTTATCTAAAACACAAAGGCCATTTCTCCGTCCGTGAAACCTTATCCTTGATGATTCAGGCTTGTGCAGGTGTGGGTTATGCGCACAGAGCAGGCATTGTTCATTGCGATATTAAGTCCCAAAACTTCATTATTACCCCAGACCACCGCCTGAAAGTCACCGATTTCGGCATCGCCCGTGCTTTGGCTTCGATTCATCCAGAAGAAAAGAGCGATGTTGTCTGGGGATCGCCTCAGTATTTCTCCCCTGAGCAAGCGGCCGGCTTGGCACCTTCTCCTGCCTCCGATGTCTATTCGCTCGGCATTGTTGCCTACGAGATGCTGACAGGACAGTTACCTTTTCAAGCCTCAAGTGCCGAAGAGCTTGCCCGTATGCATCGTGAAGACCCTCCCCCTCCGCCCAGTCGCTATAATCCGGCTATCCACCCAACCCTTGAATTGGTCATTCTTAAGGTACTTTCCAAAGAACCATCTGCTCGCTATCGCACCGCAGATCAATTCGGACGCATTTTACTCAGCCTTCAAAATGAACTCTATGGCAAACCTTCCCCCACACAAAGCGACTCACAAAAAATTGGGGGTTCCCCATCCACACCCCAACCCAGTTCAGCCCTATACCGAACCAATGATCCTTCCGCTTCAAGAACCCTCTCTCCGCCCTATCTACCTTCTCAGCCTACATTTGCCCCTACCTATACCACTCAAGAAAGCCGACCCTCGCAAATGGATTGGATTAGCATCTTGTTAGGCCTAATCGCCATTCTTGCCGTTGGCGGGTTAATTCCCTTGTGGATTTGGGTTTATTTTTTATACCAGTGAATGATGGCGGAAGCACGGCTTCCAAAGGCACCTTTTGCGTGCTCACCCTCGCAAACGTGTCCACGCAAAAGGTGTAGGACAACTCAATGAGTTGTCCTACAAAGCAATGTTGCCAACAACTTTTTCGTGCACCCTCGCAAACTGAAGACTTGCCAGAAATCCCTTCCGAGGTTATCATTACTCCCGTGCGGCGAAAATAAAAATCACGGCGATCGCCGCGATTTTTATCTGAAGGCTACAGCAAAAACAATGAAGAGTCTACTCGCTCTTTGCCAAGGTGCGAATGCACTTTGCACACAAAACTTTGCGGACCTTTTTCCCGCCCTCGTAAAGGCTCACAACCTGCAAGTTAGGGCGAAAGGTGCGGTTTGTGGCTTTCTTCGACCATGGTCGATTTTGTCCAAATACGGTTTTCTTTCCGCAATGTTCACATTTAGCCATAAGCTCACTTCCTATCCGTTAGAACTTAAGCTCTTGCCTTCACAGAGCAGGCGAAGTTTACCACAATTCGTATCTCTTGGCAAGTTTGATGGTTAATGATCCCAGAGGTAGCGTATGACAAAAGAAGTCCTTCCCCTTGGAACCATTTATGTCTCTCCCCGTGTGATTGCCACCATCGCTTATCAGGCAGCTTTGCAATCCTACGGAGTGGTTGGTCTCACCCACAAGAATTTTTTCAATGGCGTCAGCCAAAAATTAGTCAAAGACCCTTTGCATGGGGTTGAGGTCAACTACGATGGTGTCGAAATCCGCATTGATATTTACATTATCGTTGAGTATGGAACGCGAATTTCTGCTGTAGCCTCGAGCGTACGGGACACAGTGCGCTATCAGGTCGAGAAAGCCCTTGGATTACCGGTGGCTTGTGTGAATGTGCACGTGCGTGGTCTGCGAATCAGCGAAGAAGACTAAGGACACGCAGCCAAATACGAGGAGCCATTTATGAAGGTTGAACATAAGAAGGAACACAACCCAGATCACGCCTTGGGTCAGAAAACCGACGTGAACGGTGAAGTTTTACGGAAAATGGTCGAAGCCGGATTGACTTGGCTGCGGACAAACCAGCAAATTGTCAATTCCTTGAACGTCTTTCCGGTGCCCGATGGAGACACTGGCACCAATATGGTCTTGACCATGCAAGCCGCTTTCGATGAAGTGGCAAACGGCAACGAAAAGAACTTCGGAAAAGTTGCCCATGCCATCGCCCATGGCGCTCTAATGGGCGCTAGAGGAAATTCTGGGGTTATCCTTTCCCAAATTTGGCGCGGATTCGCCCGTGCGGTAGACAACTTTGAAACGCTCGACGTACCCTCTTTTGCTAAGGCACTCGCTTCGGCTCGAGATACTGCTTACAAAGGCGTTGTGCGACCCGTAGAGGGCACCATTTTGACTGTGATCAAAGATGTTGCCGAGTCAGCACAGGAAGCACAAACCGAAACAAACGATCTGACCGAGCTACTCGAACGGATCGTCAGAGCCGCAGATAGCTCAGTTCAGCGCACCCCGGAATTATTACCCGTGCTCAAAGAAGCCGGCGTTGTCGACTCGGGTGGAAAAGGGTTATTTTTTATCCTTGAAGGGATGCTCCGCTACACCAAAGGAATGCCTTTAGATGCCCCAACCACTACCGTCATGCCCATTGCTTCGATGAACTTACAACGAGCTGCAGAGATTATCGAGCCAGGACAGGATGTGGAAGTGGTCATTGACTTTCGTCCTTATAACCAACTCGATATCGAAGCCTTTTACCGAGACCTAGAACAAATGGGCACCTCAATTCAGCTCGGTGAGGGAGACGGAATTTACCGTTTGCACATTCACGTTGCTGATGGGCGGCAGTATGAACCCATTGAATATGTCAAACGCGTGGGCATTTTCACCAAGGTGGCTATGGAAAACCTAGCGGCTCAAATGGAGCAAATCGAAGAGAAAAGCAGTCCGACCCAACTCACGCTTGCCCCCGTTGAACCAGGCCAGATTGCGGCGGTTGCAGTAGCTCCTGGGTCAGGCATTGCTAGGGTTTTTGCCAGCCTCGGCGCGGCTGCTATCGTACACGGTGGGCAAACGATGAACCCTTCAACCCAAGAAATCCTCTCAGCCTTCGAGAATCTACCGACGGATAAAATCGTTATCCTGCCGAACAATAAAAACATCATCCGCACCGCTGAAGCAGCTAGAGAGCTGACCGTTAAGAAAGTGGCTGTAATCCACAGCCGCTCGGTACCCCAAGGCTTGGCGGCAATGATGCGTCTATCCCCTCACGAGGAGTTCGATGCAGTCGTCAGCGAAATGGAAGCCGCATTACTGCAAGTTGAAACCGGTGAAATCACGCGGGCAACTCGCAGCGTTGAAATTGACGGCATCTCGGTCAAAGAAGGCGAATTTATCGCCCTGCATAACGGGAAACTAGTTGCCTCCTCTAACTCGCTGAAAGAGGTCACCTTAGAGCTTATGCAAATTGCCCATGCCGACCACTTTGAACTGATCACCTTTTTTTATGGTAAAGACCTAACCAAACAAGAAGCCAACCAGATCGCAGATGAAGTTCGTTTTGCTTATCCAGATCAAGAAATCGAAGTCCAAGAAGGTGGACAGCCCCACTATTATTTCATTATTTCGATCGAATAAGGGACGCGACCGAGAAACTGTGTGATTGCCATGCGACGAACTTGTATCGTTACGGATCCAACAGCACAATTTCCCAAGCATAAGGCTGGATGGCAGGAGTTTGTCAAAGTCCTTCCGATAAGTTTCATGGAGGAGAACCTCGCTCCACGTTCAACACAACAGACGCTGCCATCGCTGGTAGATGAATCTTATCCCTCAGAATCTCATCTATCGGATGGAAATGATCGAAATAAGTTAAGGACTTTCCTTGCAGAATTAGCTTACGAATATCAACAAGTGCTCTTTTTATTGCCCACCAAAACCCTTTTCCCTTCCTTTGAACTAGTCACCCAAACCCTGCAACAGATGAATTTACCCACTGTTTTTGATATTATCGATAGCCGCAGTTTAGGGTACGGACTTGGGTGGCTCATCCAGACCTGCTCAATCGTGTTAGCGAAAAGGGAAAATTTCAACGAAGTAAAACGACTCCTCTATCATAAAATCCCGCACATCTATACATTAATCTACCTTCCCAACCTCAGCAATCTCGGCTGCTCAAAAATCCTTGATCCAGACCAAGCCTTTATTGGAGATTTTCTTGGCATCCGCCCTCTCGTTTTATTAGAGAACGATCAAATTGTCCCTTATCAAAAAACTCGCAGTTTCAAGAATGTTGTGGACAGCATCATCGAATACGCCGATGAGTTCAATCGGATCGAGTATGTTGGCTTGCATTTTGGTAACTCCATCGGCATTAATGAGCGAAAAAACTTACAAAGCCGATTACAATCCACGCTTGCACAAAACACAATTGACTCTCAAGTGATGAGCCCTTACCTAAATCGAATTTTGGGCGATCAATCGATCAGCGTGGTCTTGATAGAAAGTGACCGGAAACATGAAATCTAAGCCATCCATTGCAATTGTTACCGATAGCACGGCCGATATTCCCGATGAGTTATTGACAAAATACGAGATTCACATGGTGAACAACTACATCATCATCGAGGGAAAAAGTCTCGAAGACCGCAAAGATATTACGCGAGAAGCATTCTATGCCGCTTTGCCCAAAATGAAAACCTTCCCGACCACCGCAACGGCTTCTTCTGGCATCTATCAAGATCTCTATGATCAATTACTTTCTCAAGGGAAAGAATTCATTCTCTCAATCCATGTTTCCAGCCGTCTCAGCGGGATCATGAATGCAGCCTCTGCTGCAGCGGGCGCCTTTCTTGAGCGCGTGAAAGTCATCGACAGCCACAACATTAGTATGGGTCTTGGCTTTCAAGTCATCGCTGCGGCAGAAGCAGCTTGGGAAGGAGCAAATGTCGAAGCAATTACAGCGAAGTTAACCGAACTTCGCAAGCGCATCAAGTTAGTGGCAATGCTTGATACGTTAGAGTATATCCATCGCAGCGGGCGGGTGTCATGGGCAAAAGCGAGGTTGGGAGAACTGTTTAGGATCAAACCTTTCGTGGAAGTTCTAAACGGACAGGTGATGAGCCTTGGGGAAGCTCGCACCTATCGTAAGGGGTTTAATCGCCTAGTAGAAATCTTGCGACGGGTCAGCCCCTTTGAAAAATTGGCTATTCTGCATACGAACGCCGAGGATCGTGCCCGTCAACTTATCGAGGAGGTTAGAGACATTCTCCCACCACAGGTTCTCACCGTAAACGTCACCTCAGTGATTGGCTCTCATGTTGGCCCAAACGGGTTGGGTTTCACCGCAATTCTCAAATAAGCAAGATTTGGCTGGTAAAATAATCACAATGAAGCCTTCCATCCAAAAACTTTATAACATCTTTCGCATCGAAGTCGAAAATCAGTTTTTCAACCGAGCAGTGATCGGGGGACTCGATCGCATTTTAGAACGATGGACCGACGAAGCTCATCAGGATCAAATCGCCGAGAACATCATCCAAGAAATCCAACATTCCCTTCAGCTCTACCCCCAATTCTCGATACAAGAACGGGAACAAACGCTCAACCAACTTTGGCAACACTTACAGGAGCAATACAACGATATTCCACCTCTCCCCCAATCCACTCCCGTAGCGGCGGCTAAACCAACCCCACAACCAAAGGCTCAACCCATACCCCCAAAAGAACCAACCGCTAGCCCTGAAGGTCCACTTGATCTCCAAGCTTTACAATCCCCAATCAAGGTCTTACCGGGCGTCGGTCAGAAATACGCCACTGTTTTGGCGAAATTGGGGTTACACACCTTAGAAGATTTGCTATATTACTTTCCGCGCCGCTACGATGATTATTCGAGCCTAAAGCCCATTCACAGCTTGATGTACGGCGAAGAAGTAACCGTTATCGGCGTCATCCAGTCCGTTACGGAACGAAAGTCCGCCTCGAAGCGATCGATTGTGGAAGCTATTCTCAGCGATGGCACAGGGGCAATTCGGATCACTATTTTCAACCAGCCTTGGCAAGCCCAAAAACTTAAGATCGGTGAACCCTATGCCGTTGCAGGCCAGCTCGACCAATATCTAGGCCGCTTGGTCTTCGTCAATCCCGAAATTGAACCCCTGGATAAAGAACTGTTGCACAGCGGGCGCATCGTGCCCGTTTATCGTCTAGCGGAGAACGTTACCCAACGCTGGTTGCGGCGCACCATAAAGCAGGTTGTGGATCGTTATGCGCCTAAATTGGTCGATTACCTGCCGCTCTCCATTCGGAAATCTGCCCAACTGATGGAATTGTCCAAAGCAGTCTATCAAGCCCACTTCCCAGACTCAAACCAAAGTTTGGAGCAAGCTCGTTATCGCCTTGCCTTCGATGAAATCTTCTTTTTACAAATGGGCGTGTTGCATCAAAAATACCAATGGCAGCAGCGCCCCGGCCGCCCTTTCCAAACCCCCGCAGGCTGGTTAGACCAATTCAAAGCCATTCTTCCCTACTCGTTGACTCAGGCTCAAGAAAAAGCGCTCCAACAGATCTTTAGCGATTTAGCCTCTGGAAGACCGATGAACCGCCTCTTGCAAGGCGATGTAGGATCGGGCAAGACGGTTGTAGCCGCTGGCATTGCGGCTTTGATTGCCCATTATAACGCTCAATCGGCCATTATGGCGCCCACCAGCATCCTTGCCGAACAGCACTATCGCACCTTTGTAAAACTTCTTGCGCTTGAAAACACATCTGAAGGCAAGACCGACGGAGTCAAACTGCCTCGATCCGCAATCCGTCTATTAACCGGAGCAACCCCTGACTCCGAACGGCGCGAGATCTTCGAGCAGTTGGCAAACAATCAGATCAAAATCCTGATCGGCACCCATGCCCTGATCGAAGAAGCGGTCCAATTTCATGACCTACAATTTATTGTCGTTGACGAACAACATCGTTTCGGGGTTGAACAACGTGCTCTGCTGCGCGCCAAAGGGGAAAATCCCCACCTGCTGGTGATGACAGCTACGCCTATCCCGCGCTCGCTGGCGTTGACCATCTACGGCGATCTGGATCTGACCCTATTGGATGAATTGCCACCGGGTAGACAAGCCATTAGCACGTATGTAGTTTTACCCTATGAACGCGAGCGGGTCTATCGCCTGATCGAATCGCAAGTCAATCAAGGCAAGCAAGCTTTTATCATCTACCCTTTGGTGGAAGAAAGTGAAAAAACGCAAAGCCTTTCGGCTGTTGAAGAATATGAACGCTTGCAGCGCGAGGTCTTTCCGAACTATCGCTTGGGTTTACTGCATGGTCGCCTGAAAGGCGATGAAAAAGAAGCGGTGATGTTACAATTCCAACGCGGCGAGGTGCAAATCTTAGTCTCAACCTCGGTTGTCGAAGTTGGCGTTGATGTACCTCAGGCAACTGTCATGGTCGTCGAAGGGGCAAACCGCTTCGGTTTAGCCCAACTTCATCAATTTCGCGGTCGCGTCGGGCGTGGCAACGATCCAGCCTATTGTATTTTGATTCCCGAAACCGCCGATGAAGCCGAGAATGAGCGCTTAATGGTTATGGCTCAAACTCAAAATGGTTTCGTATTAGCAGAGCACGATTTGCAACAACGCGGACCCGGCGATTTCTTAGGGAAACGGCAATCCGGCTTCGCCCAATTGCGCTTTGCCAATTTCACCAATTTACACCTGATCGAAAAAGCCCGCGAGCATTCCCAAGCACTCTTTGCCGAAGACCCGCTTCTAGAAAAGCCCGAACATCGGCTGCTCGCCGAGCGAATTCAGCGCTTTTGGCAGGAGGCGATCAGTGACATCAGTTAGCCTCCGATCCCTATCCCATACCCCCAACTTCGATGAGGCTTTATGATCCGTGCAGTTTTTCCCGGCACTTTTGATCCCATCCACTTTGGACACATTGACATTGCTCAGAGAGCCGCTAATCTATTTGATGAGTTAGTCGTCGCTGTCTACGATCGGCCGTTGAAGACTCTTCTGTTTTCACCTCAAGAGCGCATCCAAATGGCAAAAGCAACCTTCGCAGGCAATCCCAAAATTACCGTGATGGGTTATAGCGGTCTAACGGTCGAATTTTGCCGTAAAATTAACGCTCAGGTGATCGTGCGCGGTTTAAGGGTTTTTTCCGACTTTGAATATGAGTTTCGCATGGCATTGGCGAACCATCATCTGGCGCCAGAAATCGAAGTGGTGGCTTTTATTACAGCCGAGGAACATACTTTCCTCTCGTCTTCCACCGTCAGAGAAGTTGCCTCCTTGGGTGGCGATGTCAGTACAATGGTGCCACCGTTGGTCGCCGAAGCCCTGCGACGGCGCTTCAGCGAATTGGGTGAAGGTCAACAGATTGTCCCGACCACTTCCTTACGTGATTGATTTATTGCAGACATGGCATATTCCTTGCAATCCATGTTGACGAAATAGCCATTTGCGTGTAATCTATTGATAGCGGATATCGACACGTCAAATTAGGGAAGACTCTTATGGACATCATGCATTTAATCGATCGATTGGAAGAAGTGCTAAACGAAAGCCGTCAATTACCTTTCACCCACAACATTATCGTGGATGAAGAACGAGTCTTCGAGATCATTGACCAAATGCGCGCTCTAATACCCGAGGAAGTCAAAAAAGCGCAACAACTCCTCGCCCAAAAAGACCGCATCTTAGCCCAAGCTCAAGAAGAAGCTAACCGAACTCTTGCCATTGCCAAAGAGAAACGCGACCAAATGGTCGAGCGGGAAGCCATTGTCCAAGCAGCCCATGCGCGGGCCGAACAGATCATTGCCGAAGCAAAAGCTGAACAAGAAAACGCGCGGCGGGAAGCCGATGCCTATGTGCTAGAAACCTTGCGCCGCCTAGAGATGGAATTGGAGCGTTCCCTGACTCAGGTGCGCAATGGCATCAGCTACCTTCAAAGCGAGCCCCTTCAAATCTCCGAAGAGAAATAAATCAGTTCCTTTCAAGGCTTTTCAAAATTCTAATCCTTAATGGGAGGAAATAGCAAAATCATCGGCAGTTTTGCTGCTTAGTCCCCAAAAGGGTGAAGTGGGAAAGTGGTTTTGACTTTTTGGACAACCTCTTAGGGATGGGGCAAAACCACACAGTTTGCCCTAAGCCAAGCTCGACGCTCCAAAATGAGGGCTAACATTCTCATGAGTTTGGGTGAGGAGTTCGGATTTTCGACGAGCGCAGCGAGGAGAAATCCTCAAGACTTTCACTGCGCCCGAAGTGACACGTTCAAGTGGTAAGCTTATCCCAAACTCGGGTTAATATTTCCAAAAGTTGTTGGCAACCTTGCTTTGTAGGACAACTCAATGAGTTGTCCTACAACTTTTGCGTGGAGACTCATTTCCCGACTCCTCGACAAGATCACGAAAAACGAGTAGACTTATTTTCCAGAAAGCGCGTGACGGCTGGGACTCTAATGCCGTTTTTTGCCCAATCTACTGACATAGGTGTAAGACGTGGACCGCTTATCCTTAACAAAATACGCCTGGTTGTCGATTGCAGCCGCTCTCAGCACGATTACCCTTAAGACAATTGCTTATGTGCTGACCGGGTCAATTGGTCTGCTCTCCGATGCAGTTGAGTCGTTGGTCAATCTCTTTGCTGCGGTGGTCACGCTGATGATGTTGGTCATCGCTGCGCGACCGGCCGATGAACAACACAATTATGGGCATAGCAAAGCGGAGTATTTTGCCAGTTTTACCGAAGGAGCTTTAATCTTGGTCGCTTCATTCGGTATCCTTTACTCTGCAATTGGACGCATCCTCAATCCTCAGCCACTGGCTCAAGTTCCCCTAGGAATCCTCGTATCCATCATCGCTTCCCTTATTAATTTTGTAGTTGCGCGAGTTTTGCTGAGAGTGGGCAAAAAATACAACTCTATCAGCCTCGAAGCGGATGCTCACCACTTGATGACTGACGTATATACCTCTTTAGGGGTCATTGTAGCGGTAGGAATCGTTGCCGTCAGTGGCTGGCAACTTCTTGATCCAATCATCGCTATACTGGTTGCGCTCAATATCCTCCGCACGGCTTATTCTCTGCTAAGCCGTTCGATCTATGGCTTAATGGATACCGCCCTTAGCCTAGAAGACCAGCAGACCGTCTTAGACATCTTCGATAAGTACCGCCCTCAGGGGGTACAATTCCACGCCTTACGCACCCGCCAAGCCGCCGGGCGACGTTTTATCTCCTTCCACATCCTTGTGCCGGGCCGTTGGTCCACCCATCGTAGCCATCATCTTGCCGAAGAAGTAGAAGCCGACATCCGCAACGCGCTGAGCGGCGCAGCGGTTTTCACCCATCTTGAACCCGTTGACGATCCCCTTTCCTATCAAGACATCGAAATCGACCGCTAACCTGCTCCAACCTTCCTCAGGTTAACGACCGTTCGCGGGCTACAAACCATTGTTGGATCACCCAATCGACCAGCGTCGGTGCGAAACGGTTTAACCACACAATGACCCTCAGGTAACCCGGCATGACAATTTCCCGACGGGGATGCTGAATCAGGCGCAGGGTGTGTTTCGCAACTTGTTCGGCTGTCAGGCGCATCCAATCGGGCGTTTTGATGCCGCTCTTGCGCTGAATGCCCGCTTTCTCCCCAAATTCCGTTTCCACTCCGCCCGGGTATACCCCCGAAACGCGGATGCCATAAATGGCTACCTCCCTTCTCAACGCCTCCGTAAAGCCATGTAAACCGAACTTACTGGCTGCGTAAACACTATAGGTCGGTGTGGCTATCAAACTGGCGATCGAAGCGATATTGATGATGTGACCGCGACGATTGGCAATCATGCTCGGCAAAATTTGCCGCGTGAGCTGGATTGGAGCAATTAGGTTAACTTGAATTTGAGCCGCGATATCCGCTTCGCCGTCCAGAGTCTCTAACCAATTTAGCCGTCCAAACCCGGCGTTGTTGATCAGAACATCCACTCTGCCGAAGGCAGCTAAAGCGGCATGGGCAACCGCTTGCACGCCCTCCCATTGGGCAAGGTCGGCTTGAATCGGCAAAACCCGCACGCCATAAGGTTCACACTCCTGACACAGCGATTGCAATCGCTCTAGGCGGCGGGCAGTAACGGCTAGATCATAGCCTTGTTGGGCAGCTAACCTGGCAATGGCTGCGCCAATCCCTGAAGAAGCACCGGTGACAAGGATTGTGTTCACGATTCATCAACTCAAATATGGTGCCACATCCAGAGCAGACCGATCAACTTTCAGCATCTCGCTCGGATGTCGAAAGTATAGCACGAACCGTGCCATCCACGCAGCAAAAGCATGGTTCAGAACTTGAAGAACCAAAACAAATTTTTCGGCGGAATCTGCGTCCTCTGCGGATTTTTTGGCAGGCTGTACTCTCACTATGAAAATCTTTTCTGCCAACTATAAGAGGCGGTTACCTCCCCAAATGGTGTACAATAAGTTTAATGAAAGCCAAAGAGGAAGCGGCAGGATCTGTTGAGATCGTTTCTCCGTTTGCCGGGCAAATCATCCAGCATCTTCTCTATCAAGGCAACCGTAATGATTGTGCGCCTTTCACCGCCGCCACCCTCATCCATGCCTTTACCGATCGGCGCATTGATCCCGTTGAACTCGCTCAGCAAATGAACCAACCGGTTTGGCGGGGGGTAAGACCTGTCATCCGCCGCATTCCCAACTGGGCGACGTTCCCGTGGGGGATTGTGGATGTCCTGCGCCAATATGGTTTCGCAGCCCGTTGGCAGCTTTTCTTACCCATCGAAGCGCTATTCCACCACCTTGGAACACCAACGCTTTGTCTACCCATTCTCCTCTCTTGGAGACCTTTGTGGGCACATGTGATGACCCTCATCGCTTATCATCCTAGTCGCGGATTCGGCTTCGCCAATACCCAATCCCCTGGCAAAGAAATCGATTGGCTGCCGGAAGAACGTTTCTTAAGATTATGGAGGGCATCGTTCCACTGTATAGTTATGGTTACCCTGAGGGGTAACCACTCGGCTATACCGCCTGCGTAGAACCACGGCAAGGAGCTCTATTCAGCAGGAGACGGAAGGCGATAACAAAAAACATTTCCTAGATTTACACCAACGGAGGGAAAGAATGAATTTTGAGCTTACGTTTGAACAACGGATGTGGAAAGAGGCTGTGCACGAGTTTGTCGCCCGCGAAGTCAAACCGAAAGCAAAAGAGGTTGACGAGAAGGGCGAGGTGAACTGGACAGCCATCCATAAAATGGGCAACCTTGGACTCCTGGGATTGAACGTACCGGAAGAGTATGGGGGCGCCGGCGTCGATGCCGTCAGCGCAGCGATTGCGATCGAAGAGCTCGGTTGGGGATGCGGCAGCACGGCGCTCTCCATTGCAGCCCATAACGGGCTAGGGTGTGCCCCTTTGGCGCTGTTCGGCAAGGAAGAGCTCAAGCGCAAATACCTGCCGATTGTCGCCAGCGGTCGGCGACCCGACGGCAGTTCAAGCGGTTTAGCAGCCCTTGCGCTAACCGAGCCGGCCGCCGGCTCCGACCTGCGCGGTATCACCTGTCGGGCTCATCTTGAAGGGGATCAGTGGGTCATCAGCGGGACAAAAATGTGGTGCACCAACGCCAGCATTGCTGAATATATTATTACTCTCGTGCGCCATGAATCCGAAATCAACGCCGAGCAATTTAGCCTCATTTTGGTGCCGACGGCGCAAGAGGGATTACAAATCGATCCGCCCGAAAAGAAAATGGGACTGAAAGGCTCACCCACACATGCCGTTTCACTTAACCAAGTGCGTGTTCCCCAAGAATACCTGCTGGGGAACAGCGGCGATGGCTTGAGACAAACCCTTCAAGTGTTAGATGGCGGACGCATTGGGATTGCAGCGCTTTCGGTCGGTTTGGCTCAAGCTGCCTTCGAGGAAGCACTTCGATACGCCAAAGAACGCAAAGCCTTTGGATTGCCAATTGCCGAACAAGAAGCGATCCAATGGATGTTAGCAGATGCCGCTACCGAAATTCATGCTGCGCGCCTAATGGTTTATTACGCAGCTTGGCTGAAGGATCAAGGGAAAAGATTTACCAAAGAGGCGGCCATGGCAAAACTTTTCGCCAGCGAGACGGCCGAGCGGGTCTGTCGCAACGCTATCCAAATTCACGGCGGTTATGGCTACAGTCGCGAATATCCTGTCGAACGCCTCTACCGCGATGCTCGCTTAATGACCATCGGCGAAGGGACAAGTGAAATCCAACGCCTCGTGATCGCCCGTCAATTGCTCAAAGCGGCAAGCTGACGGCGCGTTTTAGCTCGCTATTTTCAATCTCCAGCAGCTACCGCTGTATGGTAGTTCAACACTTTCCAGGCTTGGGGCGGCCAATAAACGATCCAAGCTTTGCCAATCACGTTTTCCAGCGGCACCATGCCCCAACTGTGGGAGTCAGAAGAGCGATTACGGTTATCCCCCAACACGAACAACGAATCTGGTGGGACCGTCCAAGTGCCCTCATAATCGGGCGGAGCGCTGATATAGGGCTCGTTCAAGGGTTGATCATTGACATAAACCCTGCCGCCGCTCACCCGAACCACATCGCCGGGTAAACCGATCACGCGCTTGATGTAAGGCTCGCGCTGCGGGTCGGGCGGATAGCGGAAGATGATGATGTCGCCGCGGGCTGGTTTGCCGAATTTATAGGCTAATTTGCTAACAATCACGTAATTCCCCGCTTCTAAGGTCGGTAACATGCTGATCGACTCAACGCGAATGCGCGCTGAGACGGCATTGATGCCAAAATAAAGCAACAACGATAAAAGAACCGTTTCAAGAATATCCACCAGCGTGCGTTTTAGCTTTCCAACCCGGTTTTGCTCATCCTCTGGTGGAATGTCTGGCACGATTTCTGAGCGAAACTCTTCCATGTCTCTAAAATAATTTCCTTTGCTCCGATTTTATCTTAAGTTTGAGCAGTGTGCCCTATTTCAGCCGCCGCATCTTCCCGCAACAACTGAACAGCGTGAGGGATCACAGCTAAGACCACCTCAAAACCTTGCACAGCCCCCTTTGGACTGCCGGGGAGGTTAATGATAAGCGTACGCTTGCGAATACCCGCTACGCCGCGCGACAACATCGCATGAGGAGTAAATTTTAAGCTAGCAGCGCGGATCGCTTCAGCAATGCCCGGCACCGGCCGTTCAATCACTTCCACAGTAGCTTCGGGAGTGACGTCGCGCGGCGCACAACCGGTACCGCCGGTCGTCAGGATCACATCAACTGCTGTGCTGTCACACCAAGCGCATAGAGTTTGTTCAATCACACTTGATTCATCTGCCACAATCGCTTGGTAGGCGACCGTTCCACCCCGCTCTTCGATCGCACTTCTCAGGGCAGGCCCGCTAGCATCTTCTCTCTCACCGCGCGCCGAGCGGTCGGAAACGGTCAGCACGCCAAACCGAATATCATTCAAGATTTTTTGCATAGGTTAAGATCTCCATGCGTTGCCAACCGCGCTTCTCGTAGAAACGCTGGGCAGTTGTGTTTTCAGGGGTGACCAATAAGTAAACGCGCCGACAACCGATCTCCCTAAAGCGCTTTTCCAGTTCGTCCATTAAGGCGCCGGCAATGCCCCGCCTTCGTTGCGAGGGGTGGGTGGCTAAATGATAGACCAAGCCCCTTCGCCCATCAAAGCCTCCCATGACTGCCCCGACGATGCGCCCCTTTTTCTCCGCCACTAAGGTCAATTGCGGGTCTCGGGCAAGCTTCTTGGCAATTTCATCATAAGTATCCGACTGACCAAGATGAATTCCCTCTCCGGCGTTCCTCCAGAGTTCGAGGACGGCTTCAAAGTCTTGCGGGAATGCAAAAGTGCGGATCGAAAAATCCACCTCATTCATCTTCTTGCCCCACCAAGCGGCGCCATTTGCCGTGAATTCCATCCTCGGTCACGCCAAAGAACCAGCGATAACCTTCCGCGGATCGAGAAACGAGGTCGTAGCGGAGTTGGCCGCGCCGGCCGCGCTTTGAAAGCAACCCCAAATTACCGACCCACTCAATCTGACTCGGGTCATCCGGAAGTTGCGAATACCTTTCAATGGCATACTGCCACAGCCGCCTTGCAGATTTCGAGGTGACATTCTGGACAACATTGCCGTTTCTCAAATCCCGCAAGGTATACACGCGTTGTCCACCCCGTTCGCTCATAGAAACCACTTCTACGCCGGTGCGGGGAGGGGACTCCTCTTCGCTGGGCGGCTTAGGCCTCTCCCAATCCTCTTCAATTTGTTCGGCTGTTGGGGATGAAGAGGTGGTAGAGCTCAATGAGGGTTGCAAACTCCTTTTGACCAAATTGACAATCTCATCACGCACGGCTAAACCGGTTTCCCCCTCAAAGCGAACATAGATTTTATTCTCATCCAGCGCATAGGGAGGGTCGTCGCCGCGCGGCACAAACACGCGCACAATCTTTTTACCCGCACTTTCGATTGTATCCAAGGTAAATTGCAGCGGCGGATTGATTCGCTTCCCGATCTCACGCTCCAGAATCTGCATCACCGCCTCGCTATCGGCAATCCCCACAATAGGTTTGCGAACATCGCGTCCGACACCGAGGTAGAGAGTGCCGCCGTTGGTATTGGCAAAAGCACAAACATCTGCTAGGATGCTATTGAGTTTTCCACCGCGCGTCTCAAAAGTTTCATAAAAATCCTGAATGATATTGGGGCCCTCTTCCTGCAGGCTGCGGATCAAATCAAAAACCGGCTCCTCGGCAATACGGCGCGGCCGAGTGCGGGTAAAATCTTTGCTTTCAAACAATTCCTTAAGAGCCTCAAAGCTAACCTCCGGCAAAAGGACCTCGGTTGGACGGTCACCCACCCCAAGGTGCTTTTTTTTCAGGGGGTCCATGGTCAGGCGATGGGCATCTGAACCTTGGATGCAATGCATTCTGCGCGGATATTCGGGCTTGCTGCCATTGAAAAACGCAGCAGTCGAGTTACGGCTCTTATTCTCCAAATCAGTGACCTCCAAAGCATGGAGGTTTTCATCTTGGGTGTAGGCAATTTTGGTTTGGCCACCGAGGGGAAAGCCGCGCATGGCAACCCCATTGCTCGAGTTGGCATGGGCTGCAATCACAATTCCGCCTGCCTGACGGATTAGGCGATAAGCTGTCAAAACGTCGGTTGTTGCCCCAACCGTTGCAGAACCGGCATCCAATTGATCTGGGGGAATGCGCAAGTCAAGGAGTAAGTGTTCAATCTCACGACTTGTCTTTTGCGGTGAGAAGATGGCTAAAATATGAAATCCAAACGTAGCTGTAAACTCAAAACCGGGTAAGATAAGAATTTTCTCTTTGAGCCGCCGATACTCGGCAAGGCGTCCTTGCTCTTCAGGCAACAAGCGGTTTAATCTCTCTAACAGCTCAAGTTGCTCGATCTCCTCCTCAATCCGCCGATACCCCGCCACGGTATTGTGATCGGTAATGGCGATGATCTCCAAGCCACGCGCTTCGGCGCGCTGCAGAATCTCCAAAAAAGTGACTTCCATTTGCTGGTAGTCACTTGAAGCCGGCGTATGCAAATGTAAATCCACGGTATGCCACTGCATGGCGGCGCGAGGGCGTTTCTTGACCACGGGGCTTAAGCGCTTCCTAGTAGATGATGGAGTTTTGTTAATAACTCATTGGGCATGAAGGGCTTCATCAAAAAGCCATCTGCTCCGACATTGATGCTTTCGGTTTCCAGTGGCATACCGGATGACATTAACACGCGGATGCCCTCTTTCTTCGAACGCAATTTGCGCAAAAAAGCAAACGTATCGCGCCCATGCATATTCACATCGAGGAAGACCACGTCGGGTTGTTGATCGATCAATTGAGTCAAGACGGCTTCTTCGGGTTCAATCGAACCCAAAGACACCACTTGATAGCCTTCCATCCGCAACAGTTCACCTAACAGGGTGCGCATGGTTTCATCGTCTTCAATCAGGACGACTTTGGGCGACGACATGTTCTTTGGCTTCCTTTCCCTTGCGGGTTGTCTTTCTGGTCTTAGGTTGCTCGTCCTTGCCATCACTGCTTGCCTGCGGCTTCTGCTCTTCGATCGGCAAACCTAGTGCAGCTCTCAGGACGTCATCAACCGTATCAACAAAGATAAACTGCATGGTATTGCGCACCTCTTCAGGTAAATCGTCTAAATCGGGTTCGTTTTTGGAAGGCAAGATAACCGTTGTCAGGCAAGAGCGGTGAGCAGCCAGAACCTTCTCTTTGATACCTCCTACGGGTAAGACTTGACCGCGCAGGGTAATTTCCCCCGTCATCGCCAAATCTGGGCGCACCGATCGATGGGTGAGGAGAGATACCAACGCCGTGGCTATGGTAACGCCTGCTGACGGTCCATCTTTGGGCTGTGCGCCGGAGGGGATATGCAGGTGAATGTCGATCTTCTCAAAAATCTTCGGATCAATTCCAAGGTCTTGGGCACGCGAGCGCACATAGGACAAAGCTGCGCGAGCCGATTCTTGCATCACATTGCCCAAGGAACCGGTCAGTTGAAAACCCTTTGAGCCGGGCATCGAAGTCGCCTCAATGAAGAGGACATCTCCTCCAACCGGTGTCCAAGCAAGTCCGGTCGCCACGCCGGGGATAGCCGTTCGTTCGGCGATCTCTTCCGTACCGAAGAATTTTTCCCGTCCTAGAAATTCTTTCACTCTCTCTGGAGTGACTTCGATTGTGGTCTCTTTGCCTTCCGCAATGCGCGTGACCACCTTGCGACACACCGCCCCGATTTCCCTCTCCAAATTGCGCACACCGGCTTCCCTCGTATAGGAACGGATGATCTTTTCGAGAGCTTCATCGGTGAAGGATACTTCTTCCGGACGCAAGCCATTTTCCTTGATTTGGCGCGGGATCAGGTAGTAGCGAGCAATGGCGATCTTCTCCCGGTCGGTATAGCCGGAGAGTTGGATGACTTCCATGCGATCGCGCAGGGGACCCGGAATCGTTTCTAGGGTATTTGCAGTTGTGATGAATAAAACTTGCGAGAGGTCAAAAGGCACTTCCAAATAGTGATCGCGAAACTCATAATTTTGCTCCGGGTCCAACACTTCAAGCAGCGCCGAAGCCGGATCGCCATGGAAGTCGAAGACCAGTTTATCAACCTCATCTAGCATAAAGACCGGATTGCGCGTCTCAACACGGCGCAACGCCTGGATAATTCGTCCCGGCATTGCCCCGATATAAGTCCGCCGATGACCGCGAATTTCCGCTTCATCGCGCATGCCGCCTAGGGAAATGCGCACAAATTTACGGCCCATGGCGCGTGCGATGGATCGTCCCAGCGATGTTTTGCCAACGCCGGGCGGCCCGACAAAACAGAGGATAGCGCCTTCGCGCACACGGCGAATTTGGTCGTCTTCTGCGCTTTCGCTCTCTTCGGCAGCGCGTTCTAGGCGGCGCTTGCGCACCGCCAGATATTCCAAAATGCGCTCCTTGATATCCTCCAAACCATAGTGGTCTTGATCAAGAACCTGCCGCGCATGGGCAATATCCAAATTGTCCTCCGTAGTCATAGACCACGGCAACGTAACCAGCCAATCTAAATAGGTGCGGATGACCCCATATTCAGCGGCAGCCGTAGGTAGGCGTGCCAATCGGTCGAGTTCGCGCCGCGCTTGCTTTTCAGCCTCTTCGGGCATCTTGGCTGCTTCGATTTTCTGGCGGAACTCTTCCACCTCTTGCTGTTGTTCGTCTGCCTCGCCCAGCTCTTTTTGAATGGCTTTCAACTGTTCGCGCAGGAAATATTCTCTTTGCACCTTTTCGATTTCTGAGCGAGCTTCGTTTTGAATCTTTTGCCCAATTTCTAAGACTTCGATCTCGCGGGCTAGGATTCCCACCAATTTGTGCAGCTTTTGCGAAACAGAATCCAGCTCCAAGATCGCCTCGGCATCGCTCAGATCCATGCGTTGGAAATTCGCCACGGTATAGACGATTTGCAGCGGGTCTTCAAGAGACAAGACAGCCGCAACTAACTCCCGCGGTATAGAGGGGATCATCTCGGCAATGTGCTCAAACTGAGAGCGAGCATTGCGCGCCAAGGCCTCGACCTCCGTTCCCTCTTCGACAGTTTCGGGGCGAAGTTCGATGCGCGCCTTGAGATAAGGCTCTTCTTGAGTATATTCGACCGTGCGAAAGCGGGAAATCCCCTGAACCACAAGACGAACTGTGCCATCTGGGGCTCGGAATAGACGATGAACAACCGCTGCGGTTCCATACTCGTACAAATCGGGTGGGTTGGGTTGCTCCATTTCGGGATTCTTGGATGCCACCAAACCAATAATGCGTTGCTCAGAAGTCACCACATCATCCACCAAACGGATGGAGCGCGGTTGACCGATCGTAAGAGGCACAACGGTTTGAGGATATACAACCAAACCCCTTAAGGGTAAAATCGGCAAAATTTCAGGGATATCTTCCTTTTGCTTCGACTCTTCGCTAACCGCCTCGGTGGCAGATGGCTCATGACTTTGCGTCGGTTCGGTAGTGGACGACAAAATCACCTCGTTCAGCATCATTCCATCCGCATCGAAGTATCCTAAAAGTTCCATCATATCGGATAACCAACGGGTTGCAGACATGTGCTCCTTTTACAAAACTATTCCGCAAATCATGAAAATCATCGAGACGTCTTACTTCCGAATAGGAATATGTTGAGGGGCTTTTTTGGGCAGTTTGATGCGCAAAAAACCCGCATGATAAACGGCTTCGATCTTTTCAACATCGATCGCAAACGGCAACTCGATTTCACTGATAAATTCACCAAAGCGAATCTCCATTTGATGGTAAGCGCGACGCTCCGGGGTGTCTACCCGAGAACCCTGCACCGTTAGATACTTTCCATCTAACAGGATGGTGAAGTCGTCTTCGCGCATCCCGGCAACTTCCAAGCGCACGATGAGGGCGTCATCGGTCTCAAAGACATCTGTAGGTGGCCGCCAAACGTGCGGGCGCACGGTGAGATACCAGTGGGGAAAGCCTTCACCCAAGTGTCGATAGCCTTCTAAAATATATACACCTGGCTTTGAGAGATTCGATTTTAGGTAAAGTTCCAACATCCAACGCCCTCCACAAGATTAAGCCGTTGCAACTAACTGCCAAGCGCAGCTCTTGCGTGAGCTAACACAGCTTCATAATCTGGCTCATCACCTAAAGCAGGCATGTAAGCAACATACGTTAAGAAACCCTTGCGATCAACCACAAAAATTGCACGACGCAAGATGCGCAACTCCTTGATTAAGACCCCATATTTTTCACCGAACTCTGCCGCTAGGTGATCGGACAACGCCAGAACTCGTTCAACGCCGGCTGCGCCGCACCAATTCTTGAGGGTAAAAGGCAAATCCATGCTGATCATTTCAATCACAACCTCATCCCCCAATTTGCTGGCTTCCTCGTTAAAGCGGCGAGTTTCTCGGTCGCAAACCGGGGTATTCAAGCTCGGTAGCGAACCAATAATCCGCACCTTCCCTTGCGTGTCCTCGATGCCATGCCAGAGTTTCCAATCCATAGTATGGACAATAAAATCAGGCGCCTGATCGCCAACTTTGAGATCATCCCCAACCACAGTTACATCAACGTCTTGAAATTTAAGTAGGCCCTTTCTTTCGGTAGTCATCTTAACCATTCCTTCAATAACAATAAGATTTTGAAACGTTTAGCAAGCACTGTGCTTGCTACCAGCGCCCCAGGCGGGATTCGAACCCACAACCGTTAGCTTAGAAGGCTACTGCTCTGTCCATTGAGCTACTGGGGCGTTAAGTTTCTGCTACGGGTCGCAAGCCGCGATAGACACGGCTGCCTGATAAGACACTTAAAATCGTTTGGGCAGGCCTCCCTAACCGCTCACTCAATTCAAGTGGGCTGAGGGGGGTATTCCCATTTGCCAAAAACACACGAAAGATCAAATCTACCAAAGGGGTGCCGGGGGCTAAAAACTCGGGTCGCTTCGCACAATGCTCGATCAAGACATGTTGTAAACCATTGACAGGCTGTACTTCCGCAGTCTGCGGGTCAACCCAATCCAGCATGTCATCCGCTACCCCTTCGCCAAAAAATTCTCGATGTTCTGGACAAAGAATATTATAAAGGTAAACTTGCCAGTCGCGGTCATTTTGCCGCCACCATTCGTAGTCAATATGAAAGCGCGTGTGAAGGGTCGGTTTGGAGATTAGCGGACGTTTTAATTCGGCCAATTTACCTCCTCGCTACTTTAATGCTCTTCGCCTTCCGTATAACGATAATGTTGATCGCCAACATGGACAAACCACGGACGCGAATTTAACAGGGAAAGCAGCGGCCCTGGTGGACAGCGCCGCAGGAGATTCACTGCAGCATATAACTCGCTGGCGTGAGCATGCCCTTGCGGATTTAGCTTGGACAATTCTCGCAACATGCTGACAACCGTTTTCTCAAAAGGTATCCTCTCTTTTAGAGTCTTTTCCCAAGCTTGGTCAACGCCTTCAACATCTGGCACCATGATAGCCATCCGTTCATCAAACTGCGCCGACACATTATGTTTTAACATTGCGAAGACAATTCCGCCATCCGAGCCAACCAACACCGTCCTGACCCATTCTCGACCGGGGCGTCGGGCTAGGCGGGTAAGAATGACCTCGCCGGCTTTCTTGCTGCGTTGGATTTTGACGTAACTGCCGGGTATTAAGCCGCGCTTCTCATACCAATCCTTAAGCCCATAAACATAACCATGAGTGCGCACAACCCACGCTGGAAAGCGCTCGTTGGTTTCTCCATCCACAATTGTAAACCGAATGCGCGGCGCTTCATAAGCGGTCGGGAAGAGAAGACGCGTCTGGGCCGACAACGGCAAGGTCCCTTCTCGCCAATGGGGATATATCAAGCAAACTTGGGTCTCATCGACCTTCATAACCCGTTGCGGAGGAGGAGACAATTCATCCTGCAAGCTGGCTTCTAAGCGCAGCATCTCTTCGGTAAACAGGGAACGATCTTCTTCGATTGGATGATACTGCAGATGCAACGGTGGTTCCAACACAGCGGGCGGTTCTAATCGTTTTAGAAACCATAAAACTTCTCCTGCAGCCCCAACCTCATCAAAACGTGCATCTTCTTGAAGGGCATAGTCCATCGAAAACTCAAGCAACTTCGGATTCACGTTACTCTGCAGTTCGATTTGTTCCAATAATTTGACGGTTGGCAACGGGCCACCTCCCGCCATATCCAGAACGGCCTCTGCCAAATTCAAGTGACCGACGTTAATGTCCACCAAAAGAGCGCGGGGAAACCACTTGCCAGCAATTTGGACAAAATCCGAATGATCGCGCAAGCCTTCTTCAAGACGCCGCTGGAGGAGATCGCCATAGGTTGCTAGAATAGCTTGCTTGTCAAACTGCGCTTCATCCTCTTTGATCTCTTGTGGCTGATTGAGGATATGATTCTGCAAGCCAGCCGCAAACTCTCGAATCTCCCCTTGACTAAACTGGACTTTAATGACCTCAAATGGACCTAGATCCGGATTACGTCCGGGGCGGACAGCGATCACCTTGCCCTTGCGCCAACTCAGAGCCGGAAAGACTAATTCCTGCCCGGCTTGATAGCGCTCTTTCGGCAGATAGAGTTCACAGCCTTGACTGCGTTCTAGCTCCTGCGCGGTCTTCGCTTGTCGAATGCGTTCTTCAACTAACTCCGCCAACAACTCCGCAGAAGTTAACGGAGTCTCGTTTTCCAACAGGTAATTGTATAAATACTCAATATCCTGATCGCGCAGTTCAAAGAGTTCCCAATAATCCTCTTTTAGGGTTGTTGACGCAATAACCATCTCTAACTCGCCTTATTGTTCAACTCAGTTTGTCAAAAGCCTTTCAGTTTTTCCAAAAGTTAATTATACTCTATCCATGACTCAATCGTCCCGCCTTCTTGAATTTCTTAAAAAACTCTTACGCCAATCTGAAGGGGTTGTTCTGTATCGTTCGAATAATCCCATTCTATGCAATTTTATTGTAGAAAGCTTGCAAGAGAATCACATTCCAGCTTACCTCTCTCAGGAAGCAGTTGGACAACACATCTACCCGGTGAATATCGGCAAACTGTCTGAGAGCGAGATTATTGTCTCTCAAAAAGATTATTCCAGAGCCAAAGAATTGCTGGATGCCATCCTTTCAGAGCTAGAAGCAAACCAGATACCAGAACCCGATGACGAAGAATTCCCTAAGGATCAAGGGAACACTTGAGTGAGCCAATCCAGCGGATCGACTTGCACGCCATTGACCCAAACTTCAAAATGAAGATGAGGGCCCTGAGAGCGGCCGGTTGACCCTACCAAACCGATCAATTGCCCCGCCTTGACCCGATCGCCGACTTGAACATAAATTTCTTTTTGATGATAGTAACCGGTATAAACGCCCCAGCCATGGTCAATCATGGTCGCATTGCCCCGCACGGTGAGCGATCCAGCAAAGACAACGATGCCATCCGCGGGTGCATAAATTTCCACTCCTTCTTTGCCCACAATATCTAAGCCCGTATGAAAATAGTCATACGTGCCGCCATTATAGGAGCGCCGATTCCCAAAGCGCGAAGACCAACAATCTCCGGTAGTCAAACAATACTCTTTGGAGAGTGGAGAGGGGAAGACAAACTCACCTTGCCAATACTTCTGAGGGGTAAATGCTTGTGCGTACGAAGCCCACAATTCATTTTCCGGTTCGGTTACCGAAGGATCAATCGTCTCCGGATCAACCGTAAGCGGGTTGTCATAAGGATAATCCACCCTGCCAACGTTAACCATTTGAGAAAAGGCATATTGCCTACTCTCTTCCGCAAGGAGATGAATCTCCAAAGGATACAAACCGGGTTCAGCCATGGCATGAACACCGAGCAACGCAACATATTCTCCAGATTTCTCTTCTATAAATGGGACAGTTCGGTCCATGAAGTTGGCTTTTAGGTTCCTTTCTTCTTTTCCTTTGAGATGGATGACAGCAGTTTTCCCTTGCAAAAAGCGCGTTGGAGATAGGTTGACCTGCGTAAAAGGGCAAACCAGCTCTTGATCCACCTCGCTCTGAGCTTCAGCGAAACCAAGGTAGGGTTCGCCGGGAAGGACATAGATGGTTTGGGTCAGTTGATTCTGCGCCACCATCTGCCAGGGATTGGCTTGGGCAAGGATAGCGACTTCCAGAGGGGAAAGTTCTTCAGGAAGGGACATGCAAGGCAAGGAATCGCCTGCAACTCTTTCTTCAGGCAACACCAAAAAAGCGCCTGCGTAGAATTCATTCCAAGTGACCATGTGGTTTAACCGCATCAACGCTTCGATTGAGGTTTGATACTTACGGCTAATCCATTGCAAGTCCTCTCCATACGAGAGAGGCAGGCTGGTCAGACGACCCGAAAATCCTTCCAACCCCGGCAGAGTCAATTCCATGCCAGCCATTAATTGGTTCGGGTCTTGGATATTGTTGACTGCGGCAAGCTCAGTTACCGAAACGCGAAAACGCTGGGCAATGCTCCAGAGCGAGTCACCCGCTTGGACAACATAGGTGGCAGCACCCGATGGGCTTTGCGCCTTTACTGAAAACAAAGGAAGCAATAGGAGGATACCAAAAAGAACAGGGCGGATTGATTTCCAAGCCATGACCTAGATTGACCTTTCAAGAAAATCTACTCTTTGACCCTCAAAAAAATCATTCAGGCGTTGTGGATGGCATTCAATGACGTAGGAGGCAGCCTGCTTGGGGATGAGGGCAATTTGCCAAGGGCGCGCAATCCTTTTATCGATGACCGTCTGCCTCTCGTCAAGCCAGATCACCCCTAACGGGAAAGGTACTCCAAGCATGTGAATCCCCGTATCCAAGCGACTAGCACGCGGATAACAGAACAACAACCCTTGATCCAAAGACGGAGGAGGAGAGAATAAAAAGCCTCGTAAGCGTGACGCAAAGGTTCGACATACCCTTAAGGACAAAGGAGGATTGAGGGGCTTTTGACCGTACCCAACTTCGATCCATGCATCTATGCTCATCTTGCTTAATCGTCAAGCGTTGTATCGCCACTGGCAAAGATCCTAGCAACGCTTTCTAGGAGTTCCTGCGGCGTGAAGGGTTTGGCAAGGTAATCATCTACTTTGGCAATTTCCAAGCCCAAAACGCGGTCGATATTTTGCGCCCGAGCGGTGATCACAATCACCGGCAACGACTTCGTATTTTCATCCGCTCGCAGTTGGTGATAGACATCCCAGCCATCCATGTCTGGCATCATCAGGTCGAGCAGGACCAAATCTGGTTGCTCGATTTGGATGATCCGCATCCCTTCCCGCCCGCCGTTGGCACCAATCACCTCATAGCCTTTGCGCCCCAAAATTAAGCGCACGAGATCTATCATCTCGGGCTCATCTTCAACATAGACGATCTTTTTCTTCATGTTTTCTCTTCCTGTGCGCCTACACTCTTCAAAAGATAGTTTACCACATTCCTTAAGACAGAACTCGGTGGAGTCGGCTATGGCTACCAAGACTGTGCACTCAAAAGTTGTTGGCAACATTGCTTTGTAGAACAACTCATTGAGTTGTCCTACAACTTTTGCGTGGACACCTACCAAGATTGACACTTGCCATGCCTTTGAGGCTGGAATATAATCACGCAAAATCCAATTTTCAATCAGAAAGGCTTTCTATGATTGATGTAAACGACCTGCGCAAAGGAGTTACCTTTGAACTCGACGGAAATTTATATAAAGTCTTAGAATACGAGCATCACAAGCCGGGGCGGGGCAAAGCTACCATTCGAGTTAAAGCCCGTGATCTGCGCAGCGGCGCTACTTTAGAAAAAACTTTCATTTCTGGCGACCGCGTGCAAGATGTCCGTCTGGATTATCACAACGTTCAGTTTCTGTACTTCGATGGTAGTTTGTATCATTTTATGGACACAGAAACCTATGACCAGCCCGCCATCCCTGCTGAAGTGATTGGCGAAAACGCCGCTTACCTGAAGGAAGGACTCGAACTAAAGCTCACCTTCTATAACGGCGAACCGATCGACATTGAATTGCCTGTGACGGTAGACATGGTTGTCACGGAAGCCGAGGTTGCTGTGCGTGGCGATACGGCAACCGGCGTAACCAAGCGGGTAACCACTGAAAGTGGCTTACAAGTTCAAGTGCCGAATTTTGTTGAGGTAGGTGACACCATCCGAATCGATACCCGCACCGGCACCTATGTGACCCGCGTCGGATGAAAACCCCAGCCGGCAAAGAGTGCCCCTACTTTTACGGGGATTATTATCGCGGGCGTAAGGTCGAGGAGTGCCGCCTGCTTGATGCTGCCCTTCCGCCTTTGCCTTGGAAGCCGAGTTTATGTCACTCCTGCCCGGTGCCCGATATCCGTCTGGCAAATGCCTGCTCTTATATGGAATTACGGCCGCGCCTGACCCGGCCTTTTCCCTTTCTTAAGCAACAAGTGCAGGTGACAGCTTATTGCACCAAAACCGAACGTCTTGTTTCCGAACCTTTTATCGGCTGTGGCGAATGCCACCCTCTTCCTTTTACCTTACCAGGAGAAGACGATGACGCTGACACTGCTGCTTGACCTTGACGACACCCTTCTCCAAAACGATATGGAGACCTTCCTGCCTGCTTACCTGCAAGTTCTATCGAAACATCTGGCTGAGAAAATCTCGCCCGACCATTTGGTCAAACAGCTCTTGCGGGCGACTCAGATCATGCTCTCAAACGACCGCCCCGACCGGACGCTCAAAGAAATTTTTGACCAGACTTTTTATCCGGCGGTAGGCATTGACCAAGCTCAAGTGTTCGATGAGATTGAGGAATTCTACCAAAGGCGGTTTAATGAACTTCAAGGGCTGACCCGCCCAATGCCCGGTGCAGTGGAATTGGTGCAGGAAGCCCTAAGGCGTAACTACGATCTGATTTTAGCAACTAATCCTTTATTTCCGCTGCTTGCCAATCTGCACCGCTTGAAATGGGCTGGCCTGGAGGATGCTATTCCCCGCTTTCGACTCATCGCTTCTTACGAAACCTTTCACTTCGCCAAACCCAATCCCGCTTTCTTTATGGAGCTCTTAGCGCGCAGCGGCTGGCGAGAACAAGGTGTAGCCATGGTCGGCAACGATCTCGAGATGGATATCATCCCGGCGAAGAAGGTCGGTATCCCAACCTTTCTTGTCGCCGCAAACCCCGACCAAGCCAACACCATAGGCGGGAAGCTAAGCGATGTCTTAGCCTGGGTCGATCGGACTCCTCAAGAAGAAATTCTGCCAAATTATTCTTCGGTCGAAGCCATTTTGGCGACTCTGAAATCCACGCCGGCTGCTCTTCCCTACTTGTGCAAGAAATTACCTCATCGGCACTGGAACATGCGCTTCCAAGAACGCGAATGGTGTCAGACGGAAATCTTATGTCACTTGCGGGATGTTGAACTAGAAGTCAATCTGCCGCGCCTTCGCAAAGTTCTTGAGACGCCTAACCCATTTCTGGCTGGCATTGACACCGATCGGTGGGCAGAACAACGCAATTATCGCGAGCAAAACGGAGAACAAGCATTGAGAGAATTTATCCAAGCGCGTCTTGAGTTGATCGCTATTTTACAAGAATTGCCTCCCAAAGCTTGGGGTCAAAAAGTGCGCCATGCGATCTTCGGTCCAACGACGCTGCAAGAGCTGGTTGGAATCATTGCTGCGCATGACCGCATTCACATCCGTCAAATCGTCCAAAACCAGTCTCAATATCCCGAACATCCGGAGAATTAAGTTCCACCAAAATTAACGTCCACAAATCGATTCTGAAACTTGGGGGTTAAGCATAGAGAATGGTTTAGACCTTTTGAATTTGGAGGATAGGATGCGCCGTCGGGTTGTTATTACCGGCTTAGGGTGTATAAGCCCGCTTGGAAATGATATCCTTTCGCTTTGGGAGTCGGTTTCTAAGGGGATTTCGGGCGTCGGTCCGATTACCCAGTTTGACCCTAGCGAGCACAAATCGAAAATTGCCGCTGAAGTGAAGGATTTCGACGCAGCAGCGCTATTTGGAAATCGAGAAGCGCGCAAGATGGACCGTTACACCCAATTTGCGCTTGCTTCCGCCCAACAAGCGCTTAAGCAAGCGAATCTCGTTATTGATGACCAAAACCGCGATCGGATCGGCGCTGTGATCGGCACCGGCATTGGTGGGCTGCATACCTTGATCGAACAATACCACGTATTTCAGGAAAAAGGGCCGAGCCGCGTCAGTCCTTTTCTGGTTCCGATGATGTTGCCCGATAGCGCCGGCAGCATGATCGCCATCCATTACGGACTGCGCGGGCCCAACCTAGCCGTGATCACTGCCTGTGCAACCGGCAATAACGCCATCGGCGAAGCCACCGAGATGATCCGCCGTGGGCAGGCTGATGTCATGCTGGCTGGCGGAAGCGAAGCTGCCATTTTGCCCGTTGCGATGGCTGGGATGAGTGTGATGGGCGCTCTTTCCACGCGCAATGACGATCCGCAGCGCGCTTCCCGCCCGTTTGACCTTCATCGGGATGGATTTGTTATGGGCGAGGGAGCCGCCGTGCTGGTTCTGGAAGAGCTGGAATTCGCCAGAACGCGCCGCGCTACCATCCTTGCCGAGGTTAGCGGTTATGGGCACACCAACGATGCCTATCATGTCTCGGCGCCGGCCGAGAACGGCTATGGCGCTGCTCAGTGTATGCGACTTGCCTTAGCCGACGCAGGATTAGAGCCTAGTCAGATCGACTATATCAACGCGCATGGCACAAGCACTCCGCTCAATGATAAAAGCGAAACGGCAGCAATTAGGGCTGTTTTCGGCGAACAAGCCTACAGAGTTCCTATCTCTTCGACCAAATCTATGAGCGGCCATCTACTCGGTGCCTCCGGCGCTTTGGAGGCTGTGATTTGTGTCCTTGCCTTACAACATCAATTTATTCCTCCCACCATCAATTATGAAACCCCCGATCCAGAGTGCGATTTGGATTATGTGCCGAACATCGGGCGGTCAGCAAGGATCAAGCATATCCTCTCCAACTCATTTGGTTTTGGTGGACACAACGCCTCGATCATCCTCAGCCAAGTTCAGGAGTAATGAGTATGGCTAGGTATGCCCATATTACCGGTTGGGGGATGGCGATTCCCGAACGGATCTTGACCAATTTTGATTTGGAAAAGATGGTGGAAACCTCCAACGAGTGGATTGTCTCGCGCACGGGGATTTCTGAGCGCCGAATTGCCGATGATAGTGAATCTTCCGCATCCCTCGCTGTTCAGGCTGCCCTCAAAGCCCTTGAGGTTGCCAATGTCCACCCATTAGACGTAGACTTAATCATTGTCGCCACTTCTTCTCCGGAACATATCTTTCCTGCCACGGCTTGTATTGTCCAAGACCAAATCGGTGCCAAACGCGCTGGCGCATTCGACTTATTGGCAGCTTGCAGTGGCTTTATCTTCGCCTTGGATCAGGCAAGCTCGGCTATTCGGAGCGGTTCGGTGAACACGGTGCTGGTCATTGGCGCCGAGACCCTCTCGCGTTTTGTGGATTGGGCAGACCGCAATACTTGCATCCTGTTTGGGGATGGCGCCGGCGCCTTTGTCCTCCAAGCCAGCGAAGAACCCGGCGGTGTCCTCTCGGCGGTGATGCGCTCGGATGGCTCAGGGGCAGAGTTGCTCACCCTCGCTGCCGGAGGAAGCAAATTACCCGCCAGTCTAACCACGGTGCAAAATGGCCAGCACTATATCCGCATGAACGGGCGCGAGGTCTTCCGCTTTGCCACGCGAGTGATGACCCAATCTACCTTAGAAGTGATCCAAAAGGCCAACCTTTCGCTTCAAGACATTCAATATATCATCCCCCACCAAGCCAATCAACGCATCATTGAAACCGCAGCCAAAAACCTGAACCTCCCGCCGGAGAAAATCATCTCCAACATTCAGCGCTACGGCAATACTTCCACAGCTTCGATCCCAATTGCAACCTGCGAAGCCATCCAAGAGGGCAAGCTCAAAGCCGGCGATCGGGTGGTCTTTGTTGCCTTTGGGGGAGGGCTAACTTGGGGAGCTGCGCTTGTTCAATGGAGCGGACCACTGCCGGCAAAGAAACGCGTTTATCCCCGCCGCTATCGCTGGTTTGCCCGCCTACGTTCAAGGCTTTTGCGTCTGTGGCGCCGTTTGGAAGGCTTGTTATGGGGCAAACAAGCGGGCTAAACCACACCTTTCATCCATGTCCACTGCAAAAACCCAAACTCCTCACACGAAGGCATTGAAACACAAAGAAAATCGGTAACTATTCAGCCACCTGCCTGTTAAACTGGCCCGCAAAGCAACATGGCCAAGACATCACCAAAAATCTTAGTGGCTTTGGGCCTTGGTGTTAAGAAGACTTTATCGCAGGAGAGTTATCCGTGCAAAATCGTTAGAGAGACGTTAGAATTCAATCTCAACTACTCCAATTTATTCCATTCTGATTAAGAGATTGGTATAATCAGAAATAGGAAACCTTTGTCCGAATGCAATTTGGAGGTTGATAAGTGAATCCGTCTCGAAATCGATCTTCTCTGGTATATCTCCTCTTGTTTGTGGCGATTATCGTCCTGGTGGTATACCAGTTCCAGCAAAGTCCCACAACCCAGGACGTAATTCCCATTAACAAGGTTGCTAATGACATCCAAAGCGGCTTGGTGGAACGCATTGTTGAGGATAACAACCGCTTGCGCGTGATCTACTCAGATGGCAAAGAGCGCTACTCTCACAAAGAATCGGAAACGACTTTGGTCGAGCAGCTCAAAGCTTTTGGGGTTAGCACCGAACAACTAGCAGCTAGCAATATCAAAATCGAAGTCAAACCTCCCTCGCCATGGGTTGGTTTAGCCACTATCCTCGGTTATGTGTTGCCGTTTTTGTTTTTAGCCGGGGTGTTTTGGTTTGTCTTTCGCCAAGCGCAAGGCAGCAACAACGCAGCCATGTCCTTTGGCAAATCTCGAGCGCGTATGTTCACTGGCGACCAACCGAAAGTAACCTTCCAAGATGTGGCTGGCGTAGAAGAAGCCAAAGAAGAACTCCAAGAGGTGGTTGAATTTCTGCGCGAGCCAGAAAAGTTTATTTCGCTCGGGGCACGTATCCCTAAGGGTGTCTTACTGGTTGGACCTCCGGGCACCGGGAAAACCTTACTAGCTAAGGCAGTAAGCGGGGAAGCCGGCGTGCCTTTCTTTTCGATCTCCGGTTCTGAGTTTGTTGAAATGTTTGTCGGCGTTGGCGCCAGCCGCGTGCGCGATCTGTTCGACCAAGCAAAGCGCCATTCGCCGTGCATTGTGTTTGTCGACGAAATCGATGCTGTCGGCCGTCAACGCGGAGCTGGCTTGGGTGGCAGTCATGACGAGCGCGAGCAGACGTTAAACCAGATGCTGGTCGAGATGGACGGTTTTGACACCGATACCAACGTGATCATCGTCGCCGCTACCAACCGCCCCGACATTCTCGATCCGGCCCTGTTGCGTCCGGGGCGCTTTGACCGCCGCGTTATCCTCGACCGTCCGGATATGCGCGGGCGCGAGGCAATCCTCAAGGTCCATACGCGCGGCAAACCGCTAGCGCCCGATGTAGATTTAGCCGTCATTGCCCGTTCCACCCCCGGTTTTGTCGGCGCCGACCTTGAAAATCTGGTTAACGAAGCTGCCATCCTCGCAGCACGGCGCAACAAGAAAATGATCGGCCAAGCAGAGTTAGAAGAAGCCATTGAGCGCGTGATTGCCGGTCCTGAACGCAAAAGCCGCCTGATCAGCGCCGAAGAAAAGCGCATTGTCGCTTACCATGAAGCTGGTCATGCTATTGTCATGAACGCCTTGCCAGAAGCCGACCCGGTGCATAAGGTCTCCATCATTGCCCGCGGCATGGCAGGCGGCTACACTATGGCGCTTCCCGAAGAAGACCGCACCCTGATGCCACGCAAGAAGATGATCGCCGATATGGTCGGTTTGCTGGGCGGCCGCGCTGCAGAAGAATTGGTCTTTGACGACATTACCTCTGGCGCGGCCAATGACCTTGAGCGAGTGACGCGCATGGCGCGTTCGATGGTGACGCGGTTAGGAATGAGCGAAGAACTCGGTCCGCTGGTGTACGGTCAAAAGGAAGAACTGATCTTCCTTGGGCGCGAAATTGCCGAACAGCGCGATTACTCCGAGGCAGTGGCGCAAAAGATCGACGAGGAAGTGCGCAAACTGGTCAACCAAGCTTTTGAGCGCGCCAAAGCCATCCTCATCCAATATCGCGACAAACTGGATGCCGTCGCCCAACGCCTGCTAGAGGTCGAAACCATTTCCCGCGAAGAATTTGAATCCATCTTCCCACCCCCCTTCAGCAAGAACGGCGGCACGCCCGTGCCGGTGGGGCAAAATCAAGTCCCCGTAGGGCAAGCAGCGTAAGGCAAATCGGAAATCCCCCAAAGCCTGTGACTTGAATTCTACCAAGCCACAGGCTTTTTTGATTCGCTCAAGCTCACCATCTATCTTGAGCTATCACTTCAAGCGAAGCGAGAAGCTTGCACGATTTCGACCGAAAAGGGAACACTTCTCCTCGCTTCGTTTGTCAAAATGACCTGTCCGAATTCCTAAATCCTAACTCCGTATGCACGCAAAAGTTGTAGGACAACTCAATGAGTTGTCCTACAAAGCAATGTTGCCAACAACTTTTGAGTGCACACCCTAACTCCCGTTAGATTGCTGTAAAAGGGTATAATTCCTTTACTATGCTTCCCCTCACCCAGCGTGTTTGTTTGGTCACTGGATCGGGGCGGGGGATCGGGCGGGCGATCGCTCTGGAGTTTGCCCGCCGCGGGGCGGATGTGATCGTCAATTACTTCCGCAACCCGCAGCCCGCCGAGGAAACCCAACGCCAAATTCAGGCCTTGGGGCGGAAAGCCTTGCTGGTCAAAGCCAACGTTGGTGAGTTAGATGAGATCGATAAGCTCTTCCAAGCCATTGAGAATGAGTTCGGCAAATTGGACTTTTTCATCAATAACGCTGCTTCGGGTTATAACCGTCCCGCCTTACAACAACGCCCCAAGGGGTGGGAGTGGACGCTGAATATCAACGCTCGGGCCTTTCTCTTCTGCGCCCAGAAGGCGGTGCCGCTGATGGAAAGAGCCGGGGGCGGGGCTATGGTGGCAATCTCCAGCCCCGGCGCGCAGCGGGTCTTGCCCGATTATGTGGTGGTTGGGGCAAGCAAAGCTGCCCTCGAAGCCTTGGTCCGTTACCTTGCCGTGGAGTTAGCCCCCAAAAATATCGTCGTCAATGCAGTTTCACCGGGCGTGGTGGAAACTGAAGCCCTTAAGCACTTTGACGCTGTGCGCAGCGATGACCAATTGATCCAAAAAGCCATCGCCCATACCCCCGCCGGGCGGCTGGTGACACCTGAGGATGTCGCCCATCTGGTCGCCTTTTTGTGCTCCCCTGAAGCCAGCATGATCCGCGGTCAGATCATCACCATTGACGGCGGCGCCAGCCTGCTCGGTAAGACAATTTGACTCCCTTGAAGTCTAGGGAAGTTTCTCGATGATTTCACGTAGATCATCGTACTGATAAGGTGGTCGTTGTCGAACAGCTAGCACCCAAACCCACCCTTCTGTGTCATTAACAGCATAAAGGATTCGCCACTTCTCCAAGCGCAGACGACGTACTTCAACTTCAGGAGGTAAATCGATAATTGATCTCCAATTTGCGGCTTTTGGGGGGTCTGGGTTGCTGGGAAAGATTATTTAATGCCAGCTTCATCCGCTGTCGAATGTGGTCTGGCAGCATTTCACGATCTCTGTAAACTTCCGCTTCGATCCAGAGACGGAAGATCTGTGATTTCTTTACCATTGCCCTTGGATATCTTGCCAGGGCAATGCACCAGACTGCTCAGGACCCATCCGCAGGTGCTTGAGTTTCTGACGCAGTACAGCCCGATCTTCAAGTTCTTCCAAGTAATTAATCAACTGTTTCCAGTCCTCGATGCCGATCTGGACAGCAACTTCCTTGCCTTCGGCATTCAAAACAAATTGTATCTCAGGGAACTTACCCACTGTAACCATATGATCCTCACAAATCTCGCTGTATGCTCTAGGCTATTTTCTCACGCCACAAAGTCATTCCATCATAATTAATATCCCAAAATGGACTGTAAAAAATTACCGACCATAGCGGCCGATCAATTCGCCTTGGGCAAGAATGTGTCCTTGCATGGCTTTCTCAAGGTCTTTCTTGGTCGCCCGTGAGTCCAAGTTTAGCTTAGTGTCAAGGGCGTAAATCTTAAAGAAATACCGATGGTTGCTACCGCGCGGTGGACACGGACCACCGTAACCAACCTTACGAAAGTCATTGACACCTTCAACACCGATTCCCTTCTCCCCTTCGGCGAGTTGTGTTACTTCGGGAGGAATGTTGAAGATCACCCAATGGACAAAGGTGCCGATAGGGGCATCCGGATCATCCATGATAAGGGCTATCGATTTTGTCTCTGGAGGGACATTCTTCCATGCTAGGAGCGGAGATAGATTTTCCCCATCGCAGGTATGCCGCTTGGGGATAATGCCGTTTGGCGCAAAAGCAGTGCTGATCAGCTCAATATCCATTTTGACCTCCTTTTGCGAAACACGAACCGAGCCCGATTGACAGGCTATCAACCAAAAAACCATCCAAGGAACTAAAAAAAGCGCCTTTAAGCGCATCATTGCACCCTGACTTAGACACCGATCAGAATCGCCCGAGCCGGCGCGCCATCTGCACCCTTGAGTTTGAGCGGCAGACAGTAAAGCATATAGCGTCCTTGTGCGACCTCGGCGAGATTCAACCCTTCGACAATGATCACATTGGCGCGTAGAAGGATTTCATGGGTCGGGCGACTTTGCTCGTAGGGAGCCACCGAAAGGTAATCCACACCGATCAATTTTACCCCCCGTTTCACTAAGTATTCGGCAGCATCCGCAGCTAGGGCGACAAAATCGGTTTGAAATTCGTTGACACCCTTAGCCCAATACTCGCTGTTGCGCGTGCGGATCAACAAGCGGCGCGTGCGGGGCGGAATATCGGCCTTCTCTAAATCCGCCGCAGTGACCACGTCCACTTCAGGGAGATGCAGGACATACACACGACCCGTTAGGACTTTCAAAGAAAGCTGATCGACTCCCTTGCCATGGTTGATGAAGTGATAGGGTGCATCCACATGCGTGCCGGTGTGCGCACTCATCTCAAGGCGCGTCGTGTTGGTTTGAGCACCGGCCTCGATTTTATCGAAGCGTTCCATAAAAAATTTGGGGTCGCCCGGCCAGGTCGGAATCTCAGCAGACAGGGTAAGAGTAATATCATAGATACGCATGACTTCCTCCGTTCTATAAATAGTATAGCTTAAGGAGGCAAAGAATGCAATTTATTTTACAAGATTCCGAGAAGTGAAAGCTCTTATCTGATACTTTTTCAGAGCGTGGCGGTCGAGGGTGACTCCGAGGCCGGGTCGTTCAGGGACATCAATCGTGCTGTCAGAATTCAGCACGAAGCGTTCGTGGGTAATGTCCTCTTCGTAATAGCGCTCTGTGGCTGAGATGTCGCCAGGTAGTGTAAATCCGGGCAAGCTTGCCAACGCCAAATTGGATGCCCGCCCCACACCCGTCTCCAACATGCCACCACACCAGACTGGCACAGCGGCTGAGAGGCAATGATCGTGAATGGCAACCGCTTCGGTAATGCCGCCCACCCGCCCGGCTTTGATGTTGATCACCTGGCAAGACCCCATTTCCAAGGCTTGGCGGGCATGTTGCAAAGAGAGGATGCTTTCATCCAAACAGAGTGGCGTTTTGAACTCTTTTTGCAGCCGATGATGATCCCAGAGGTCTTCCTCATCCAACGGTTGCTCGATCAACAGGAGACTCAAGTCATCCAACGGCTTCAGGGCTTGGGCACTTTCTAGGGTATAAGCCGAGTTGGCATCCACCTGAAGGCGCAGTGTAGGAAAGGCCCTCCGTACCGCTTGGACATCCTCCACATCCCGGCTCGGTTTGATCTTGAGCTTGACGCGAGCATAGCCCTGCGCAAGATAATCCTCGACCACAGCAACTAACTGCTGCGGTGACTCTTGAATGCCAACCGAAACGCCCACCTCAACCCGCTGGCGAGTGCCGCCCAGCAAAGTCTTGAGGGGCTGAGCGGTTTGCTTGCCATAAAGGTCCCACAAAGCCATTTCCAAGCCAGCTTTTGCCATACGATGCCCGCGCACCCAAGCCACTTTTTGGCGAAAATCTTGCGGCTGTTCAAATTCAGCACCAACAACCGTGGGAATAATAAATTCCTGCAGGATATGCCACTCAGTTCCAACTGTCTCGGCAGAGTATCCCGGCTCCCAATCGGCAACACACTCACCATAGCCCTCTATCCCATCCGCCTTGACGATGAGCAAGAGACAATCGCGAGTTAGGCTGCGCCCAAAAGACGTCTCAAAAGGCGAACGCAACGGCATTCTCAAATGAATGACATCAATCTGTTCGATTTTCATAACGTGTGATCTCCGTGACTCAAGACGTACAAACTGCGGGAGGGATTACCTCTCAAGTAGATGAAGTCCGTGACATAATAACCATGTTGAAAGAGGATCGGGAAGATTTGACGGGTGTGCAAGCGCCACTCCAACGCTAGGGATGGGTCCAATTCCTTGATTTGTAGATAATCGGAGGGAATCTCAACCAAAAGGAGGCCGGGATAATCTTCGCCTTCCAATGTCGGATCGTCAATGTCAAATGGAAAGCGGACTTGACGCGGATACGGTAAGCCATCGGCGCGCAATCCACTGGGGTTAATGATCTCTGCCCCCGCAGCCAGATAATGAGCTAAATCTAAGGGTTGGCGCGCTTGTCGACTCAGGCGCCGGTTGACGCGCTGCGAATGCACCCACCAATCCACCTCAAAGCGATCGGTGGGTGTGCCGGCGTTTAAGCCATCCCGCAAGGCCCCGTAGTAATCCACATGATAGGTATTGCACACAGCCCCCAATTTAGCAATGTTTAGGTGCGCATTGCGGCTCAGCAAGGGGTCATAGGTCCAGGTAATCCGATCCACGCCTTGTTTACGCGCCATCTGCCATTGAGCTCGCTTCAACAGAAAGCCCAATCCTGCGCTGCGGTGGTCGGGATGCACGCCGAGCATGTGGGAATAGTGCATCAAGCGCGGTCCATCGGGTGTAAGATAGATGGCTGGAAACCCAAAGACAAAACCGACTAAGCGTTCCTGACCTTTCTCGGCCTCCTCCGACGTAAAAGCCCCAAGGCAAATCCCACCGTGTTTGACGGCTGAAATTAACAAATGCGCAGGAACCACCTCGGTTTCATTGCCGGGCCAAACCAAGCGTTGCAGTTCCTCAACCGCTAAGAACTCCTCTGGTTCACTCAGAATGCGCAAATGGTAGGTTTTGTGGCTCATCCTTGCTCCCTCATCCTCAGGCGTTGCCAAAGCACCCGCCGCCAAGAAGTGGACTTAAGATAATCTAAGCGTTGGGCAAAACGGCTGGGCTTCAGTTGAAAGACACGCGGCAAGGTATCGATGGAACAGGTATGATTGACCGCTAAATAATCCAGCCAAAAAACCGAAACGGGCAAACTCGGCAAGCTGGTCTCCAAAAAGATGGTAAGCCCCCGTAAAAGCGGAGGGGGAAGGTAGAAAAATGGCTTTCGTTTGCCCAAGACATCCATCACGGTTTCGACGATCTCACAAAAACTCAGCATCTCGATACCGCCAATTTCGTAGGTCTGGTTTAGGGTGTTCGGGTCTTCAATCGCCCACGTAATCACGGTTGCCAAATCCTCCACCCAAATTGGCTGGATTAACGTTTTCCCATCGCCGGGGACAATGAACAAAAACGGCACGGCAACCAACAATTGCGCAATGCCACTTGTCAAAGCATCCCCTTCCCCGAAGACAATCCCCGAGCGAAAGATGGTGTAATTCACTTCGGCAGAGCGAATCGCTTCTTCCGCCAAGCCCTTTGCCTTACTGACTGGAAAAGCCGAAAAGCGATCTGCGCCGAGATGACTGAGGAAGACCAAGCGTTGGATGCCAATCTCCTTGGCAATCCGTGCCACCAAGCGCGTTCCTTCAATATCTACACGCATTAAGTCGGCATACGCCCCTCGCCTCTCCACGCTTGCCAGATGGATCACAACCTCCATTCCATTCATTGCAGAGCGCAAGCCGCGCTCATCGGTAACACTGCTAACCGCAATTTGCACCGGCACGCCTTTGGGTACTTTAGGCGTTCTTTTTGCAGGCCGAATCAGCAAACGTACCTCATGGCCGGCTTCGACCAGCTTTGGCACCAAGGCCCGACCGATGAACCCGGTTCCACCCGTTAGGAGAATTTTCACGCGTTTATTTTATCGCGTTTCCTCTTCTTCAAAATACAGGGCAAAGGCATGCAAAGCCAACCAATACGATTTCCACCCCAAGCCTAAAATTTTGCCCCAACACACGGCAGAGAGCAAAGAGCGGTGACGAAATTCTTCACGGGCATACACATTGGAGAGGTGTACTTCGATGACCGGTATCCCAATCGCTGCAACGGCATCTCGCAGGGCAACCGAAGTATGGGTGTAACCACCGGGATTGAAAATCACCCCGCTCGCCCAATTGCGTGCCTCTTGTAAAGCATCAATCAGCGCTCCTTCCGAGTTGGATTGAAGACAACGCACCCCAATCCCCAGCCTCTGCCCCTCTGCAATAAGCCGTTGATTGATTTCATCCAAGGTCATCGTTCCATAGACCTGTGGCTCGCGTTGTCCTAGCAGATTAAGGTTCGGACCATGTAAAACCAAAATTTCTCTCATTCCCGCTCCGTTCTTTCCTGACAAGCGCGCAGGGTCTCGATCAATTCCTCTTCCCCGGCAAGGCGAACGCCAACTTGAACCGTGCCAATGCGTTCTGGCAAAGCAAAGCGCAGTTCACCAAGTTGTTTTTTCTTATCGGTTTGCATGGCTTTTACAATCGCCTGAGGCGCAAACTGCTTCGGCAGGCGGATGGGTAAGCCCAAGCCACGCAGCGTCTCTTCGAGGCGTTCTCTCACCTCCCAAGAGCAGAGACCGATCCGAGAGGCGAGGTGCGCTTCGGCAACCATACCCATCGCCACAGCAAAGCCATGCAGAATTTGATAATCCGATAGCGTTTCGATGGCATGGGCAACCGTATGCCCAAAATTCAAAACCGCCCGCCGCTTACGCTCGTATGGGTCCTCCTCAATCACCCTGACCTTAACCCCCATAGCCCGCGGCAAGACTTCTGTCATCTTTTGACGAGCTTCTGTCTCGCCTCTCTCGCAGATTTCAAATAAGTGCGCATCACCGATGACCCCCGCCTTGACGATCTCTGCCATTCCCGCCCGCCATTCATTTTCGGGTAGGGTGACCAAAGTTTCGGGATCGGCCAAAACAAGACTCGGCGCATGAAAGGCCCCAATTAGATTTTTCCCTTGCGGTAAATCTACCCCGGTTTTACCTCCTAAGCTGGCATCTGCCATTGCAAGCAGGGTTGTTGGCAAGGCAACCCAAGGGATGCCCCGCATATAGGTGGCTGCAGCAAAGCCGCCGATGTCGCTAACCACCCCTCCGCCCAAAGCCACCAGACAACTGGTTCGTTCAACGCCAACTTCAACCATTTCGCGCCAGATCTCTTGAATCGTTTGGATGTTTTTGGTTTGCTCTCCGGCCGGTAAAACGAGGGAGTGATAGCCGAAGCTCTCTCTGGCAAGGCTTCGTTCTACACCCTCTAGGTAAATTGCAGCCACATTTTCATCGCTTAGAATAAGAACAGAGCCTTTCAGCCCTTGTTCGTGTAGAATCTCGCCCAATCTAAGCCGTCCACCGCTCTCAACGCGCACGGGGTAGCCTTTTCCCATGCCACGCACAAAGAATATCCCGGCTTTCAGTTGAATTTCCCACACGATGTCTTCAACCAAGCGGCCATCCACGGCAATTTGATGCTCAAAGGACAAATAATGCGGCAGGCGCTCGGTCAAAAGCTTTTCAAGCTGAGCGGCGGCATCCTGAGCCAAGAGTGGGCGTTGGTTGTCATCGAAACCCAGACGCTGGAGGAGGGTTGGATAGGCTGCTTGCAAGCAGAAGATCATTCCGCTCTGTTCACACAGCTTACGATTCTCTATGCTTAGTAATGCTCCACCCCCTAAAGCGATTACCTGATTGGAAGCAGCAGCAACCCTGCGCAAAGCTTCCCTTTCGCGCTGACGAAATCCCGCCTCTCCCTCCCGTTCAAAAACTAGGGGGATACTCAGCCCGGCACTGGTCTGGATCACCTCATCCAAATCGACAAAAGCAAGACCGCTCCGTTCCGCTAGGCGAGAACCAATGGTGGATTTACCCGAAGCAGGCGGCCCATACAGGTAAATATTTCTCATTCCCAAAAGAGATGCTCCCCTCCATCTAGCGAAAAATGATCGATGGTCATCTTGGGCAATTGCTCAAAGCGCTGCAATTGCTCTTGAAGCGAGTCACCGCCGAGTTTTTCGGTCAAGGCATCAGCAATCACAAAAGCGACCATCGCTTCAAGGATCGGCACGGCGCGCGGCACCGGGCAAAAATCCGAGCGCTCATAGCGGGTTTGGGTTTCTACACCCTTGCGTAAATCCACAGATGGCTGAGGAGTTAGGGTTGTAGCGATCGGTTTCATGGCGGCGCGCAGGAGGATCGGTTCACCGGTTGAAATGCCGCCTTCAATTCCACCATTGCGCCAAGTGCGCCGCACCAGACGATTGCCCTCTAGGTAAATGCCATCCTGCGCTTGGGTGCCGCTTCGGCGTGTATTCTCAAAAGCGGGTCCGACCTCCACCCCCTTGATAGCTTGAATGCTCAAAACGGCGGCGCCTAAGCGCGCCTCTAAGCGCCGATCCCATTGGACGTGCGAACCTAATCCCGCCGGAACACCAAAAGCGATCACCTCCAAAACTCCTCCGAGAGTCTCCTTCTCTTCCATTGCCCGTCGTACGCGTTCCTGCATCGCCTGGCTTGCGGCTTCGTCTGGACAACGCAAAGGAGACCCTTCAGCGAGCTTGAAGCGCTCCTCCAAAGGAATGGCGTCCACCTGAGCCTCGATTTCTGCAATCGAACGCACATATCCTTCGATGCGAATCCCGAATTGGCACAAGTATAGCTTGCACACTGCGCCAACCGCCACCCTTGCAGCCGTCTCACGTGCCGAGGCGCGCTCCAAAGCCGGCCGCAAATCGTTATAGCCATATTTGAGCGTTGCGGTCAGATCGGCATGGCCGGGTCTAGGGATGGTCATGCTTTCAATTAGCTTGCCCTTCCAGCGGCTATGATCAAGGTTTTCGATCCAGATGGCTAAAGGTGCGCCGATTGTCTTGCCCTCCATGACTCCGCCCAGAAAAACCGCCCGATCTTTTTCCATTTTCATGCGCGGGCCAGCACCATAACCTGTTTGGCGGCGCGCTAACTCTCGATCAATGAAATCCATATCCATAGCCAAGCCGGCCGGAATGCCCTCTAAAATCGCAATCAGCGCTGGCCCATGCGATTCGCCAGCCGTCAAAAAGCGCAAGCTCATTGCTTTGCCATCCAGTTGGCTAAACGATCCATTGCCTCAAGGATCAAATTATCCGCCAGACAGATGCTAATGCGAGCGTATCCCTCGCCGTATTTGCCGAACACCGTGCCCGGTGTAAGGCTCACATGGGCTTCTTCAAGTAACTGTTGACAAAACGCCTCACTGCTCCGACCATTTGGTAAAGGCATCCATACATAGAGCGAAGCCCGTGGCGTCTGTACATTAATTCCCATTTGTTTAAGAGACTTAACGATCAAATCGCGCCGCCGCTGGTAGATTTGATTGCGCTCTTGCAGCCAACCCTGATCCTCGGTCATGGCTTGCACGGCTGCATCCAGAATGGGACGAAAGTGCCCGGAGTCCGCTTGAGTTTTGAGGATATAGAGAGACTTTAGCGCCGAAGCATTCCCCAGCGCAGCACCGACCCGCCACCCAGCCATGTTATGCGATTTGGAAAGGGTATTAAACTCGACCGAAACCTCCTTTGCGCAGTCAACTTCAAAAATTGAGGGAGAGCGATAACCGTCGAAGGTGATTTGAGTGTAAGAGGCATCATGGCATAGGAGAATGCGATGCGCCTGAGCGAATTCCACCGCGCGCTCGAAAAATTCCCGCGTGGCTGTCGCTGCCGTTGGATTGTTGGGATAATTGAGCCACATGATCTTTGCCCGCGCGGCAATTTCAGGCGGAACGGTGGCAAAATCCGGCAAATAGTCGTTTTGTGGCAACAAAGGCATCCGATAAACTTCCCCACCGGCGAAGCGAGTGGATGCCTCATAGGTAAGATAGCCCGGGTCGGGGATTAAGACCACATCACCCGGATCAACAAGGGCTTGGGTCAGATGAAAGATACCCTCCTTAGAACCTAATAAAGGCACAATCTCCGTCTTGGGATCAACCTCTACCCCATAAGCATTGCGATACATTTGCGCCCAAGCGTTCAAAAGCGCTTGGCTGCCGAAATGCGGCTGATAACCATGCGTATCAGGGCGATTGGCAGAACGGTAGAGGGCTTCTAAAATCGAGGGTGATGGGGGCAGGTCCGGCGATCCAACATCCAAGCGAATGACTTTGATCCCTTGAGCTTCAAGCGCAGCAATGCGCGCCGCAAGCCCGGCAAAGAATTGCGTCTTTAGGGTTTGCATTCTGTTGGCAGCTTCAATCATGGTGCTTTTGTATCCTTGAAAAGATTTTGGCTTGAACTTCTGGAGTAACAAGCAACTGTCGAGCGGTCCAACACTCAAACGCCAATGCAGCTTGCTGAATCAACATTCCAAAGCCATTCCACGCTTTACACCCGCGCTCACGAGCTTGGCGCAGAAAGGCCGTTTCGGGAGGATTATAAACCAAGTCATAAAAACAGGTTTCATTGGAAAAACAGACTTGAGGGGGGAGAGGAGAGCCGTTTTCAATCCCACTCGTCCCTACAGGGGTAGCGTTCACCACCAAACGAAGCGATTGGTTTTCTTCAACTGCAAACGCTAAATCCTGCACCAGAGAAAGCGCTCGCATTCGACGGGGATTTTCTGGCTGTGAGTTGCCAAGTTTTATCAGGTCACGCACGATTTGTGTAGCCTGTTCAAGACGCCTTGCCGCAATCCATACCTGCCAACCGTTCTTTAGCAATCCGTAGGCTACCGCCCGCGCCGCTCCACCGGCGCCGAGGATTAGGGCTGTTCCACCCTCCGCTAAGGAGACCTTTTCCCCAACATCCCGCAAAAATCCTTCCACATCCGTGTTGGTGCCAATCAAGCAACCCTTGCGGCAGTAGATCGTGTTTACCGCTCCCACCACGCTAGCTGTCTCATCCAAAGCATCAAGCAAGGTCTTAACGGCCTGTTTGTGGGGGATAGTCACGTTTAGACCATCATATTCACCCCGCCTGACTTGCTCCAGCACCACTCGCAGCCTCTCCTCCATCCCCTCATCCACTGCAATCGGGATCAACTCGTAACTCCCCTGTAATCCACTCTCTTCCAGAAAAACTTGGTGAATAAGCGGGGAAAGGCTATAAGTTAAGGGATAGCCCAACAGACCAAATCGATAACTCATTTCTAGCTATCTTCACAAAGGATTTGCGCCCCTAAGGAGCGTAACAGTGGGATAAATTGCGGCAACGATTCGTTGACGACTTCGGCGCCATTCACGACAACCGCCTCCCTAGAACCAAGACCGGCAACCATGAGCGCCATCGCTAAGCGATGATCTCCGTGGGCTTCTACCTCGCCCCCTTCGATCTTGCCTTTGCCAATCACCCGAAATCCGTCAGCGGTTTCGATCGCCTCAACCCCCAATTTGCGCAATTCTTGACATAGCATGGCAATCCGATCGGATTCTTTATAGCGCAATTCTTGTGCATCGGCAACAAGCGTTTCGCCCGCTGCGTAGGCAGCGGCAACGCCAAAGACCGGGAATTCGTCAATCATGCGCACGACCTGCTCACCCATGACTTTTGTAGGCTTAAGCGTAGAATGACGGATGCCAATGCAGCCACAGGGTTCTCCGCCCTGCTCCATGGTCTGCAAAATTGAAAGCGCAGCTTGCATCTCGCCCAGCGCATCCAATAATCCGGTCCGGGTCGGGTTCAAGCCGACATTTTCAATCTCAATCTCCGACTCGGGAGCAATCAATCCACCGACAACGAAAAAGGCTGCCGAAGAGATGTCGCCGGGCAGGTTCATCTTAAGGGGCTTAAGTGGCTTAGCGAGGGGCTCCACGTAGGTTTGATAAATAGCCATCTCTTTGCCATCAGTCTTGTTCGACTCAACCTTGGCTCCCATGCTGCCTAACATGCGTTCGGTATGATCGCGAGAAGGGCCTGGCTCAAAAATGCGCGTCGGGCGGTCACCAACTAAAGCGGCCAAGATCAGGCAGGTTTTCACCTGCGCACTGGCAACCGCAAGTTGATGATCCATTCCACGCAAAGGACGTTTTGAGTGGCGCAGCGTCAACGGCGCGCAACCGTTGGTTGCTTCTATCTCAACTCCCATATTCCGCAAAGGTTGAACAATGCGCTCCATCGGGCGGCGCCTTAAGCCGGCACTGCCATCGAGAACACCACCCACATTGGTCGCTGCCATCGCCCCGGCGAGCAAACGCATTGTAGTCGCTGAGTTGCCACAACCAATCACCGCTTGAGGGTCTTGCCATCCATCTAAACCTTTTCCCTCAACCGTCAATCTTTGCTCATTCAAAGACCAAGCGATTCCAAAAGCGCTCAGGGCGTCCAACATCGGTTGGGTAACTCCAGCAAGGAGCACATTCTCGATTTCACTGCTTCCTTCTGCCAGAGCAGCAAAACAAATGGCTCGATGGGATAGCGACTTATCTCCGGGTAGCCTGACTTTGCCTCTGAGCGGTTTTCCACCTTTGACGATACATCTCATCGGCTTATCCTTTTTGAAGGATTTTCTGCAAGTGTTCAGCGGCGGTATTGAGCTGTCGATTTAGATCGTCATATTCCTCGTTAGCAAGAGAGGTTTTCAATTGGGTTAATTGCTCTTCTACCCTTTCGATCGCTTCAAGGATAAAAGCCCGATTCGTCTTAAGGACATCCAACATCATCGTTGTCGGTGTCGCCGCTAAGCGGGTGCTGCTGCGAAACCCCGGACCGATCAGCGAAGTCAATTCTAAGGGTGTGCCAAGGGTCAAAGCACTAGCGAGGAGGTAAGGTAAGTGGCTGACGGCAGCAACCATGCGATCATGGGTTTCAGCATCCAACCAGACAATATGGCTGCCAATTGCGGTAACCAATTGTTCGGCGAGGGATTTAGCGTATGGACTGGTGCGTTCTAATGGCACAAGGGCAAATGGTGCACCTTGATAGATGGCTGCCTCTGCAGATTGGATGCCCAACGTTTCCTTGCCACACATCGGATGCCCGCCGATGGGATCAAAATTGGCGGCTAATCCTTCCATCGCTTTACAGATTGCTGTCTTAGTTGAACCGATATCCATTACAACCGCCGGGGTTTGGATGGTCTGGTTGATTCTTTCTAACAAGCGCAAGATTTGCCCCACTGGTACGGCTAATACGATTAAGTCCACCGTTCGGGTTTGGGTGGCATCTTGCCAAACCGCATCTACCACCTCGTGCATCAGCGCTAAACGACAGGTATCCTCATCTTGATCCACGCCATAGAGAGCTTTGCACTTACCACGCAATGCGAGGGCAAGTGAGGCACCCATCAACCCCAAACCGACAATTAAGACGCGACAATTGGATAAAGATAAGGGAAGCTGGCGGCTCATTGAACGAATGCATGTTCGGAAGCTTTTAGATCGCGTCCGACCGCTTCAGCGATCAAGCGAACTTGACGCACCAATTCGGCAAAGCGCTCCGGTTTCAAGGATTGCGCCCCATCCGACTTAGCCTCCGCCGGGTTAGGATGGACTTCGATCATCAAGCCATCGGCGCCGGCAGCAACGGCTGCTTTCGCAACCGCTGTTACGTACTCCCATCGGCCGGTGCTATGGCTCGGATCCAAAATGACCGGCAGGTGAGTGGCTTCCTTAAGCACAGGAATAGCGTTAATATCGGTTGTGTTGCGCGTTGCGGTCTCAAAGGTACGGATGCCACGTTCGCATAAAATCACCCGCCGATTGCCATGCGATAGCACATATTCAGCTGCCATTAGTAACTCCTCGATCGTAGCCATCATGCCGCGTTTGATCAGAACCGGGTGTTGGCTCTCTCCGGCTGCGTGTAACAACGCAAAATTCTGCATGTTGCGCGCCCCAATTTGCATCACATCGGCGTATTTGGCAACCAATGGCACTTGCTCCGGAGCCATCACCTCGGTGACCACCGGCATACCGGTGCGCTCTCTCGCTTCAGCTAAGATTTCTAAACCGGGTTCACCCAAACCTTGAAACGAGTACGGTGAAGTGCGCGGTTTGTAAGCTCCGCCGCGCAAAGCGTGAGCACCGGCTTCCCGCACGGCGAAGGCTGTTTCGATATATTGCACCCGATCCTCAACCGAGCAAGGGCCGGCAATGATCACAATGGAGTTCGACCCAATGGTTACTCCATCTAACCGAAAGGTTGAATTGTGGGCTTGAAAATCCCGTGAAGCCAACTTATAGGGTTTCAAAATCGGTAAAACTTGATCGACCCCATCTAACAAAAGGAAGGAGTCTTTATCGATCGGGCGGTCGTCGCCAATAGCACCGATAATACAGCGCTCTTCGCCCTGCGAGAGGTGAGCACGCAAGCCATGTTCCTCAATGCGTCGCACCACCCCATCAACTTGAGATTGAGTCGCCTGAGCTTTCATAATGATAATCATTTCACACTCCTTTCTACCTAACTTATGCCGACATTCGGCGCGGAAATTCCCATTCAGGGCGCAGTTTGGCTGCCTCCCCTAAATAAACATGCTCTATCTGCGCAGGATTTAAGTCAGTATTCCAATGGATCAAAATACGCACACAACGCCTCAAACCATGTGGAACAGCCATTTCTTGCGCACAAATCAAGGGTACTTCTGTCCATCCAAGCTGTCGAGCAGCCTTGGCTGGATACTCTGCTGTCAAGTCAGGCGTCACCGTAAAGAAGCAACTGGCAACTTCCTCCGCGCTCAGAGAAGGGTTCGCAGAGAGCATTGCCCGCAACAAGCGGCTTGTTCCGGCAAGAATTGCCTCGGCAGAATTCTCCTCTACAACTATCGCTCCACGTACACCACGCAATGCCACTGCTCGACTCCTAGATAAAAAAATCTGCGAAGCCGTTGGCTTCGCAGGATTTGGTTCTAGATTGAGGACCTTATGCTTGCTTAAGCACCGCCAACGGCAGTCGCAGGAAACTTGCCGAAGTAATAAAAATAGCGGTAAAAAGCAAACCAGGCCTTCATTACTTGTGATTTTATGAAAAAGAGAAAGGAAAGTCAAGGATAATCTTAGGAAAAAATGCACAACATTTCTTTCCTGTTTTTGTGATTTTTCACGAAGGGTTAATGAGAAGCGTATATAATAATTCCTGTGAGAACAACTCGTCAACGGAACAACAACCTTGTGTCCACGCAAAAGTTGTAGGACAACTCAATGAACTGTCCTACAAAGCAATGTTGCCAACAACTTTTGAGTGCACACATAACCTTGCTGGCTTAGAGCAGAACGGCACATGAGATGTGCGCTGCTCAATGCAAACAGCAAACGTTGACCGGTTGTGGAGGTATCAAATGAGACTACGACCCGATCTTGGACTCACCTTTGATGATGTCCTTCTGGTGCCCAAACGCTCTTCTGTAGTTAGCCGCAAGCAAATTGACCTGTCTACTTGGCTCACTCCGCAAATCCAGCTCGCCATTCCGATCATCAGTGCCAACATGGATACCGTTACCGAGAGTGAGATGGCGATTGCCATTGCCCGTGCGGGTGGGATCGGCATTCTGCATCGCTTTATGACCGTCCAAAGACAAGCCGAGATGGTGCAGCGCGTTAAGCGGGCTGAGAGTTTTGTGGTTGAAAACCCTCTAACCATCTCTCCGACAGCCACCCTAAAAGAAGCTCGTCAGAAAATGATCGAAGCCGATATCGGCGGTCTGGTCGTAACGGACTCAGCAGGCACCCTTTTAGGGATCATTACAACCCGCGATGTTTTGTTGGCACCCGATCTAGAAGCTAGGGTTGAGCAAGCGATGACAAGGCGAGAGAAACTCATCGTTGCCTCTGTGGACGAACCCTTGTCCGTCTCGCAGCAAAAGCTTTACGAACACCGCATCGAGAAGTTGCCTTTGGTCGACTCCGCAGATCGAGTGGTCGGATTGGTGACCGCTCAGGACATTATCAAAATCCAAGAACACCCTCACGCCACCAAAGATGCCAAAGGCCGTTTGCGGGTAGGCGCTGCCGTTGGGGCAAATCCCTCCGACCTAGAGCGCGCCCGTGCCTGCGTGGCAGCCGAAGCCGATGTCCTGGTTGTCGATGTCGCCCATGGGCACTTAGAAATTGTCATTCGCATGGTGCAGCAATTGAAGCAGGAGTTCCCCGCCGTCCCTATCATTGCCGGTAACGTTGCTACCTCGGAAGGTGTCCATGACCTCAAAATGGCTGGCGCCGACGCAGTCAAAGTGGGTGTTGGTTCGGGTTCGATCTGCATTACCCGTATTGTTACCGGCTTTGGCGTCCCTCAATTGACAGCCATTGCCGATTGTGCCGAAGCCGGGATCGAACTCGGTGTACCGATCATTGCCGATGGCGGTATCCGCAATTCCGGAGACATTACTAAAGCACTAGCAGCCGGAGCAAGCACGGTGATGTTGGGCAGTTTGCTCAGCGGCACCAAGGAAAGCCCAGGAGCTACCATTTTCCGCAACGGACAGAATTACAAGGTGGTGCGCGGTATGGCGTCGCTATCCGCTAACATTGCCCGCCGCAAAATTGACCGCCAAGACGATGTGGACTGGGAAGAGTGGAGTGATGTTGTCCCAGAAGGTGTGGAAGCGGTTGTTCCCTACCGCGGCACACTGAACGAGGTCCTCCATCAATTGCTCGGCGGACTGCGCTCTGGGATGAGTTACTGCGGCGCAACGAACCTTTCCGAATTAGCCGAAAAAGCCGAATTCATCCGCATTACCCATTCATCCCAGATTGAATCCGGCGTTCACGATGTCACCGTCTTATAATCAGGAGGGAAATATGGGCGGCGCTGCTCGTCCTTATGCCACTTGGGTTGAAGTTGACCTGCAAGCGATTCGCGACAATGTCCACTGGGTGGTTGAACACTGCGGCGTGGCTGTGATGGCGATCGTAAAAGCAGATGGCTACGGTCATGGCAGTGTTCAGGTCGCGCGCGCCGCTCTCCAGGGCGGCGCAACCTTTTTCGGGGTTGCGCGCCTCGAGGAAGCGCTGGAATTACGTCAAGCAGGCATTCAAACCCCGATCCTCCTGCTTGGCTACCTTTCTAGCACACAAATCGATTATGCCATCCGAGCAGATTGTTCCCTAACCGTGTGGACGACCGAGCAAATTCAAGAGGTCGAACTTTACGCTAGTCGTCTCGATCGCTTAGCGCATGTGCATTTGAAAATCGACAGCGGCATGGGACGAATCGGAGCCCCACCGGATGAAGCGAAAACCCTTGCCAAGCAACTTATCCAAGCAAAGCACCTGATTTGGGAAGGTGTCTTTACCCACTTTGCCCGCGCAGATGAAAGCGACCCCATTCCTACCAATCTTCAACTGGAACGCTTTCATTCTGCCTTGGATGAAATGAAGCCCTACCTTCCCTCTTCCGTGCGCATTCATGCAGCCAACTCCGCAGCAGCTTTGACTCGCCGCGATGCGTTTTTCGACATGGTACGGTTAGGTATTGCAATGTACGGTTTGCACCCATCCCCAACTTGCCCGCTGCCTTCATCTTTCAAACCTGCCTTGAGTTGGAAGACCGTCCTGAGTCATATCAAAATCGTCCCACCTGGCGAAGGAATTAGTTACGGACATATTTACAAAACCCAAAAAGGAGAACGGATTGGCAGCCTACCGGTCGGTTATGCCGATGGTTTGCGGCGCTGGCAAGGAAACATAGTCCTCGTAGGAGGCAAAAAGGTGCCAGTGGTTGGCCGAGTGTGCATGGATCAATGCATGGTGCAACTGGACGGTGTGCCGCAAGCAGAAGTGGGTGATGAAGTGGTCATTATTGGGAAACAAGGCGATCAACAAATCACCGCCGAAGAGGTTGCCAAAAGCTGGGGGACTATCAATTATGAAGTGGTCTGCGGCATTGGAAAGCGCGTGCCGCGTATCTATTTGAATTCATAAGAACCCGTACTTTCGGTGGGCAAGCCTCGCTGGGGATCAAATCCTACCCAATGGACTGGCAAATCTCGAAAGCGTTTTGCCATCACCTGTAAAGCCTCAAGGTTATTATCAATTAAGATAAATCGCCGACCCAACTTCCAAGCTGCCTCTCCGGTTGTCCCGCTGCCGGCAAAGAAATCCAAAACAACCCCCCCTTTGGGGCTGGAGGCGCGCACGATGCGTTCCAAAATTCCGAGTGGTTTTTGGGTTGGGTAGCCAGTCTTTTCTTTGCCACCGGTTGGCACGATCGTGTGCCACCACGTATCGGTGGGAATCTTGCCGCGTTGGGCTTTCTCAGGACCCACCAACCCCGGCGCCATGTAAGGAATGCGTTCGATCTCTTCATAATTGAATAGATACTTCTTGGGATTTTTCACGTAAAGTAAGATATTATCGTGTTTTGGTGGCCATTTTTTCTTTGTCCGGCCGCCAAAATCATAAGCCCAGATAATTTCATTCAAAAAGCAATCTCGCCCAAAAATTGAATCGAGCAATATCTTACAATAATGCACCTCACGATAGTCGATGTGAAAATACAACGATCCGTGCTCTTTCAACAAACGTTGTGCCTCGCGCAAGCGCGGCTCTAAAAAGCTCAAAAAATCGTCGAACCAATCCAGATAGGCTTTTGTTCCAATGGGAATGGTTTGGTAACGCGCACCTTGAAACCCTACTCGATCGCCGTCTTTGGAGCGAATGGTGCGAATCTGTGTGCGCCGTTGGACTTTGCGAGTGTTAAAGGGAGGATCGATATAGATCAGGTCAATCGACTCGGAAGGCAGCTCTTTGAGGATAGGCAAGTTGTCACCGAAGTAAATGTAATTCTCCATCGGAGATGGATTATACCTGTGATGAAACCCATTGGAAGAGGTACAATTCGTACAATTGGATCGTCAAATGTTTAGAGTAAGAATATGGAATTTGGACGCCAGCATTGCCCTCGAATCAGCCGAACTATCCTATGAGCTGAGACTTACCCTTTGCCGATAGCATCTTGCTTGCTACCTCACTAACCAGCAAAACCTGATAATTGCAGAGATTCTGCAAAATGGCAGGAAACGAAATGGTTGGGTGATAATTCTCTCCATTCCGGCTTCACTTCGGCGCAGAGCGCCTGGGCATATTGACAGCGCGGGTGAAAAGCACATCCCGATGGAGGGTCAATCGGACTGGGAATTTCCCCTTTGAGTTTTATCGGTCGCATTTTGACTTTCGGATTTGCTTCTGGGATAGAAGACATTAACGCCTCAGTGTATGGATGTAAAGGATGATAAAACAATTCTTGTGTAGCTGCCATTTCCACAAGATTCCCCAAATACATCACGCCCACTCGGTTACAAATATGCTCTACAACACTTAAGTCATGGGCTATAAATAAGTAAGTTAACCCAAACTCAGCCTGCAAATCCCTTAATAAGTTAAGGATTTGCGCCTGGATGGATACATCGAGAGCTGAAACCGGTTCATCACATACAATAAAATCCGGGCGCAGAACTAAGGCACGTGCTATCCCGATGCGTTGACGTTGCCCTCCGCTAAAGGCATGAGGGTATCGGCGTAAATGCTCAACACTCAGTTGACAACGCTTAGCAGTTTCAATCACATGCCGGGAAACGTCTTCTCCACGCGCAGATTTTGTGGCGATCAAGGGTTCCGCGATAATATCTCGCACCGTCATGCGAGGATTTAGAGATGAATAAGGGTCTTGAAAGATCATTTGAGCGTGTTTGCGGAACTCCCATAGTTGCTTCTTGGTCAGGGTCATAATATCCAAGGCTTCTTGATCAGGCAAATGGTATACAACCTTCCCCGCTGTTGGCTCGTAACCGCGCAGGAGTAATCTACCCGTGGTGGTTTTTCCTGATCCGCTTTCCCCGACCAATCCTAATGTCTCTCCCCGATAAATTACAAATGAAACATCATCGACAGCCCTTACATATTTTTTGGTAAAACCAAACGTACCTCGCCGTACTGGAAAAAACTTCCTTAAACTCTCAACTTCCACTAAGATCGGTTGCTCTGAGCGCATGGAATTACTCCCGTAGAAAAGTTCCCTAAATTATTTTAGGATATAAGTGACAAACAGCAAAATGACCGTTACCAAATTCGATCTCTGGAGGAGCCTGCGTTTCACAGAGACCTTCAATCATCCGACTACAACGAGGATGAAATGGACAGCCAGGAACCCTCTCAAAAGGGCTGGGAATATTCCCCTCGATTGCTACCAGACGATCTTTCCTTTGACCCGCTATTTTTGGGATAGCATTTAATAAGTCAATCGTATATGGATGTTTGGGGTCATTAAAAATATCACCAACACGTCCGTGTTCGACCACTTTTCCGAGATACATTATTGAAACCTCATCAGCAATCTGAGCTATCACACCCAAATTGTGGGTGATAAACATAATACTGGAACCAAAATCCTGACGCAAATTTTGCATCAATTCTAGCATTTGAGCTTGAATGGTCACATCAAGTGAAGTGGTTGGTTCATCAGCGATCAGCAAAGAGGGATTACAGATTAACGCCATAGCAATCATCGCTCGTTGGCGCATTCCCCCGGAAAATTCATGCGGGTATTGGTTTACACGCGTTGAGGCATTGGGTATTCCCACCCTTTCTAACATCTCAATTGTCCTCTGCCGCGCTTCACGCTTCGATACATGTCTATGGGTCAACAACGCTTCGCTAATTTGATCACCCAAGGTATGATAAGCTGAAAATGAAGTCATTGGCTCTTGGAAAACCATTGCGACTTCTCCCCATCGGATTTGACGCATCATTTCACTGTTAGGGTCAATCCGAGCCAAATCCACCATCCGTTCAGAACCATCGGAAGAGCCAACCGTCGTTCGCAGCCAGATCTCTCCTTCGTCTATTTTGCCTGGATCGGGGATAATCCGAAGGATACTGCGAGCCGTGATGCTCTTACCACAACCACTTTCGCCCACCACTCCAAGCACTTTTCCCCTTTTGATCGATAGGTTCACGCCGTCCAATGCTCGAACGGTGCCCTCATCGAGAGGAAATGTCACTTTTAGATTAGATATCCGAATCAGTTCGTCAGGGTTAAGCTGCATGATCGACCTCTTAGTGAGAATAGGGATCGGCTGCGTCGCGCATACCATCTCCAACTAAGCTGAAAGCCAAAACGCTCACAATCACAAACGCTGCGGGGATAAACAACCAGGGATGTTGTTCAATTGCCTTAACATTTTGAGACGCTTGTAAGAGAACCCCCCATGAAACAACCGGCTCTCGCAGGCCAAGACCGATAAAACTCAATGTCGTTTCCCCAAGGATCATAGCCGGAAATGAAACGGTTAGATCAACAATGATATAACTTAAAAAAGCCGGCAGCATATGACGGATGATAATTCGAAGATCGCTGCTCCCAGCAATCCGAGCTGCAAAAACAAAATCTTCCTCTCGCATCGATATCAACTTACCCCTTACCCGGCGCGCCAAAGTTGTCCAAGTAATAAATCCCAAAATGATTGTGACAGTGAAATAGACTCTTAAAGGAGACCATTCCTTGGGTAATGCTGCAGCGAGGGACATCCATAAAGGCAAGGTGGGAATTGAGCGAATGAATTCGATTAAGCGCTGAATCAGATTATCTAAAAATCCTCCAAAAAATCCCGAAACCCCTCCCATGAATAGTCCAACAACAAAAGAAATCATGACACCGATAAAACCTATGGAGAGAGAAGTTCGCGTACCGTACAATGTTCGGCTAAAAACATCTCGCCCTAAATTATCTGTCCCAAATAAGTGAACAAAACCATCTTCTACAACAAATAAATGCAAGTCGGTACGGATAATCCCCCACAGCTTATAGGGTTCTCCTCTCCGAAAGAACTTTATTTTATGGAGAACATCCCGGTCTTCGGTAGGAACAAGTTGCATGGTCTCCCGATCAAAAGCAGTCTCAACCCCATAAACAAACAATCCCTGAAATTTTCCACCTTCATCGAAAAAATGAAGCTTCTGAGGCTTTCCAAAAATGTAATCTGAGTTCCTCGATTGCGGCCCGTATGGGGCAAGAAATTCGCAAAAGATCATGATGAACACAAAAATTGCCAAAACGACTGAACCTATAATTGCCATTCGGTGGCGCTGAAATTTCCACCACATCAATTGGAATTGCGTAGCCGTATAGTACGCTTCCTTTGATGTCTCAGGACTCAATCCCTTGGCGCGGCTTCCAATCTTTAGGCGGGGCAAAAGAGTTCTCCTCATTGAGTACCTCCAGTAAGGCGAATTCGAGGATCAAGCACTGCCAGTAATATATCGGACAGAAACGTACCGATAATGGTCAAAGCGGAATAAATGAGGAGAATTGTTCCCGAGAGATAGATGTCCTGATTGAGCAATGCTTTCAGGAACATCGGACCAATATCTGGCAACGACAATACGGTAGCAGTGATCGGGGACCCAGAAACAATCGTCGCCAATTCCCAGCCAATCGTGCTGACCACCGGATTCAATGCGGCCCGCACAGGGTACTTCCAAATCAACTTTCTCTCCGGCACTCCTTTTGCCCTAGCTACTGTTACATATAGCTGATTCTTCTCATCAAGCATCGTTGCTCTCATCGTTCGGATTGTTGAAGCTGCGCCCGATGTTCCAAGCACAACAACCGGCATCCACATGTGCTTAAGAAAATCCACCAGTTTCGCCCACGACCATGGTTGATTCTGGAATTCTACCGAAAAAATTCCCCCCGCACTTGTGTTAAAATAAATAACTGAAATATACAATAATATGAGAGCAAAAAGAAAGGCAGGGGTTGCCATGCCCAAGTATCCCAAAACGGTGAACGTGTAATCACCAATCGAATATTGGCGCATGGCAGAGAAAATTCCCAATGGGATAGCGATAATATAAGACAAGGCTATTGTGACAACAGAAAGAAGAACCGTAAAGACCAAGCGATCACCAATCACCTGTGTTACTGGCATTCGATAAGTCAATGACCACCCAAAATCAAAGCGAGTTAAGATCCCGCTCATCCAATTAAGATATCGAAGATACCACGGGCGATCTAATCCCAGCATATGGCGATACAACTGTACCTGTTCTGCGGTTACTTGAGCTCCGGATTGTCTTAGGTCATGGACATACCGTTCGGCAAAATCACCCGGGGGTAGTTCAAGCACCAAAAACACCACCAACGAAAGTAAAAACAACATCAAAAGCATGGTCAATGTGCGTTGAAAGATAAATCTTGCCATAAATGTTCCTCTTTCAATATAATCTAGGCGGGGGTTACTTATCCCCGCCTAGACTAATTCAACTCATTATTTTCTAATACTTAATGTACCACTGATCCGGCCTCACAGGATAGTTGCGATAGAACTCGAAACCTGAAATCTTCACTGGAACAAAATTCCCTAGGCGATTCTTAGCAATAAGGACCACAGGAGCAGGGCCTAAGATTCCAATCAGGAACAAGTTACGCATGTGAATATCACCAATTTCCTGACCTACTTTGACATATTCATCTGAGCCCGGCAGCAAGGTTTTGAACTTCTCCGTCAATTCAAACAACCGCTTCATATCAGGAGGCGGTTCTTCCCCCTTTTGACCGCCAGACTTGTACCACTCAAGATAGGATAAACCGCACTGAGGTTCGAGCACTGGGTCACCAAAAGGCGGATAGAAACGATATTGGTTCGAGAGGAAAGAAGGTTCCAGGGTTGTTCCACTTGTGAAGGCTGCCAGGTCATGTTCGTTATTCGAGACCATGGCACGGTACGCCTCGGTAGCAATTTCCTTCAACTCGACTTTGACCCCTACCGCTTCCCAAAAGCTTTTGACCAAATTCATCACCTCAGAGCTAATCCCTTGAATGGTGTAATTGGCAAAAACAACCAGTCGCTTTCCATCCGGGCGTAATCGCCAACCTTCACTGTCCTTTTTATCTAAACCGAGTTCATCTAACATTTGGTTTGCTTTCTCGGGGTCATACTCAGTAGCGTAGGTATACCATTCGGGTTTTGCAAAACTAGCCGAAGGATGAATAGGAACACCCGTACTGATCTCTTCACATTCTCCAAAACATGCGATTTTATTGACCTCTTTCCGATTAATCGCAATCGACATCGCATAGCTGAATTTTGGATTGGAGAAAATCTCTCTCAAAACCGGATCTTTATGGGTGCAGTTGAAGGAAACAGTTGGTCCATCCGAGGCTGCCTCAACCAGGTAGACTTTATAGTCCCCATCTGCTTCATGCTGCTTAAACACTGGCACTGAAGCGAATTTTAGGGTTTGAGCCTTCTGATCAACCTCTCCATTGATGATCTTGAGTTCTATGACCTGCGCGTCTTGGCTGTAGCTTTCCCGACTTCGGTCTACATAAGGTAGTTGTTGCCCCGCAGTATCAACCACATGATAATAGGGATTTGCCACAGCTAATTGATACTCGGGGGTTTCCTCAACCACGATCCAGGCCTCCAAGCGTGGCACCCCTTCTTTCCAGCGATGCACGCTATCTTGCCATTCACCATAGAACGTGTAAAAATACTCAACCCAAGAGGGAAAGCCATTTTCCTGTGCCTCTTTATCAATATTTGGGTTGTACTTTAGATGTTTTGACTCTAGAAAATGGCGCGGGGCGGCTGGTAAAATCCACATTACAGCTAACCAGGGGATCAATCCCGGAGCAGGGGCAGCAGTCTTAATCTTGAAGGTGACATCGTCGACGATCTCAACCTTCATCGGTTCACCACCAAAAACCCAATAAATGGGAACTTCAGGAGTCAATTCTTTATTGAGAATAATATCTTCCCACCAGAAAGCAACATCTGCTGTTGTGAAAGGCTCACCATCTGACCATTTATGCCCTTTGCGCAAGATAAAGGTAAATTCTTGCAAGTCATCGCTGATTGAATAATCTTTGGCAACATTGGGTACAATGGTGATCATATCATCCGCGTATCTCAGCAGATTGGCATGACGCCAACTAAGGTATTCGGAATTACCACTCTCAGGTCCCAACGATAGTCCCTCTAATTGACCGCCATACTTGCCAATTTCATCATAAGGAACAACAACCAAAGGTTCTTGAGGTAAGCGTTCCCTTACATCGGTGGGAATATCCCCATAAATCTCGATCAGAGTCGGATCAATAAAACCCCGATCGGAGAATTCCATTTTACCGCCTGTTAGAGACTCAAACTCCTCCAATTCATACTGTTGAGGATATTTGCCAGGAGGCACACCTTGCGTATCATCCATTGTAATTGCAGGTGGCTTTGATATCCCCGCAGGGGGCTGTTCCGTGGCAGTAGCCGGCTGTGCGGGTGCAGTTGTAACCTGAGGAGCACCACCACTCTCAACAGTTGGAACTGGCGGTAATGGCGTTGCTTGGGAGGCACATCCACTGATCATAGAGATAATGATCAATACAGAGACAAGCTTAGGCAAGAAATGTTTTGACATCATGTTATTCTCCTCTATTCTAATTTATGCAAGCATCTGTAAAGAAAGAATCATGGATAATGAATTTAAGTGGAGTACCTCCTTTCTTCTCCCAACGCGGAAGTCAATAATCCAATTATCCATTGACCCCCGATGAGTTCAAAGTCTTCTTCAATGCACCTGAAGAAAAAGAAAATGGCAAAAACACTCAAGGACAAAACATTTGAGAAACTTGAAACGATAAATAAAACCATGACTCAAACGCATAGCTGAGATATTTTGATCTTCACGAATGTAATACCAATAAAACGGGGAAAGTGAGTTTCAACCAGTTTTTTGAAATGTTACTCCGCCCTCAATGATTTGTCAATTAAAAAGACAACTCAAGAACCGTAAAAATATGTTCACCTGATTTATGGTTCTTAATTTCAATTCATTTCAGGCATATTTATACTGCTAAGTTAACATTTTTATACATCACATCAGTAAATCTGTCAATATTCTTAATTTAATTTAAGTTTTGTTAACATAAGATGAGGTATACTCAAAATGAAATCCGCTTTTGTAATCATGGGAGCATTTATCTATGAAAGAACCAATGGCCTCTAGCAAAGTGATTTTCGTACTTTCCGATGGATTACGGTACGACACAGCTCTCAACGGAATGGGATTCCTGATGCACCTTGTTGAACAAAAGGTCGCCAGCCTTTATAAAGTTATCGGAGAGCTACCAACATTATCACGGCCGATGTACGAAACCCTCCATACCGGCACTCCGGTAATCGAACACGGTATTGTATCCAATAGTATTTCAAGGCTATCCAAAATGCCCCACATCTTTCAACTGGCCGTTCAGGCGGGAAAAACAACCGCAGCGGTTGCCTATCACTGGTTCTCAGAGCTATATAACCGATCTCCCTATGATAAAGTAGCAGACCGTGAAGTTGATGATCCTGCCCTACCCATCCAGCATGGCCGTTTTTATACTCAAGATGATTATCCTGATGTGGAATGTTTTTCAACTGCGGCGATGCTCGTGAAGCGGTTTTCCCCGGACTATCTCCTTGTACATCCATCCGGCATGGATTGGACAGGGGAAACTTATGGCTCAGACACGCCCGAATACCGTAGGATGGCAACTCGACAAGATTCTCTTTTGGCAAATCTGATCCCCGACTGGTTAGACAACGGCTATCACATTCTTGTGGGTAGTGATCATGGCATTAATCCGGGCCGCTCGCACGGCGGTACTACACCTGATGTCAGGGAAGTACCGCTATTCCTCATCCCAGCAAACCAAGAAGGGGGAGGAATAATGCCTTCTCCGGCCTCTATGCTGCAAGTTGCCCCAACGATTTGCCTGCTTCTAGGTATTCCTATCCCTAACACAATGAAATTGCCACCACTCTTCAATGACTTATAAATGAGACTTTTCATTTGCGATCAAAAAGCACGTATCCCCTTGAGATTTCTTGATAGGTATCCTCAAGGGGGCACGCGCGTTCCAGCGACTTAGCCCCCTAAGTAAGCCTTTTTTACTTCTTCATTTGCCAGCAAATCGCTCGATTTGCCTTGAAGGACGAGATTGCCGCTTTCCAAAACATAGCCGCGTGTGGCAAACTTGAGCGCCAAGCGGGCATTCTGTTCAACGAGTAAAATCGTCGTTCCTTGCTGATTAATCTCCTTAAGAACATCAAAGACGCTCATCATCATCAAAGGAGCCAACCCCATCGAAGGTTCATCCAATAACATCAAGCGCTTGGCGGAGACCAATGCCCGTCCAACAGCTAACATCTGCTGTTCACCACCGCTGAGGGTTTCTGCCTTTTGATAGGTGCGCTCTTTCAAACGCGGAAAAATGGTGAACACACGCTCGATATCCCTCTCGACAGTGCGGGGTTCCTTGCGGGCAAATGCTGCTAAACGCAAATTCTCTATGACTGTTAGGTTGCCAAACAGGCGTCTGCCCTCCGGGACATGAGAAATCCCCAGTTCGCTAACCACTTTATCGGGGGGATAATCAAGCAAATTCTTGCCGGCAAACGTCATCTTTGAACCCGGCTCAACCGGCACCAAGCGGGAAATCGCCCGCAAGGTTGTGCTCTTACCGGCCCCGTTGGCACCAATGATGCACACAATCTCCCCCTCTTCAACCTCGAAATCGATGCCGTGTAGAGCCTTAATCCGATCGTAGGATACGCGCAAGTTTTCAATGGATAGCAACATCAGGTCTCTATCTCCTTGCCCAGATAAGCTTCGATCACAATGGGATTATTGCGGATTTCCTCCGGTGTCCCTTCTGCAACCACCTCTCCAAAGACTAAGGTCTGGATGCGTTGGCACAAATCCATCACCACTTTCATACGGTGTTCAATCAAGAAGATCGCAAGTCCCAATTCTTCATGGACGCGACGGATGATCTCCATCATATCTTTGAGCTCTTCCGGATTCATCCCCACAGTTGGCTCATCCAGAAATAGAATTTTTGGATCGGTAGCTAAAGCCCTTGCCATCTCTACCCGCCGTTGCGCCCCATAAGGTAAATTGGTAACAATCTGATCAGCCAAATGACGGATGCCAACCAGCTCCAAAAGTTCTAAGGATCGATCCTCGATCTCCTGCTCTTGGCGATGGCGCAAAGGGGTGCCAAAAAAAGCGCCAACTAAACCATAACGAATCTTCGAGTATTGGGCTAACTTGACATGGTCGATCACGCTCATGTGTCGCCATAATTGCAAGTTTTGAAAGGTACGCCCGATACCCTTCGCAGCAATCTGATAGGGCTGTAAACCGACAATGTTTTCTCCATCTAACGTAATTATGCCTTCCGTAGGCTTATAGATGCCGGTGATCAAATTAAAAATTGTGGTCTTCCCCGCCCCATTTGGGCCAATCAAACCGCGGATCTCGCCCTGCTCAATCGTTAGATTGTAGTTATATACCGCCCGCAATCCACCAAAATAGTGCGTCATGTTTTTGACTTCCAGTAGTGCCATCTTACGCCTCCCGATCCCGATTGCGGGGCTGAATGATTTTTTTGACATCAAACTCGGTAAAGGCGATCAAACCGGTTGGACGATAGATCATGATCAAGATAATCATGATCGGGATGATAATCCACTTATAAAGCTCTAGCGGACGTAAGGCTTCACTCAAGAGATTAAACCCAACTGCCCCTACAATTGATCCGACCACAGAGTTCAAGCCACCAAAATAAACCATCGCTAACACTTCGGCTAATTTCTGGATGCCAAAGGATCCGGGGTTCACGTAACGTAAAACATGGGCAAGCAACCCCCCGGCAACGCCAGCCCAAAAAGCCGCAAACAAAAAGGTGACCATTTTTGTTCGTCTTGTGTTAATGGTCATCGCATTGGCTGCCATCTCTCCGTCTCGCACAGCGTTCATCGTTTTGCCAAAAGTTGAGCGGACATAATTGTTGATCACCCATACACACAGCATTGTCCACACAAAAACCACCGGAAGGGTTGCCCAATCTGGTTGGCCGCGCATCCCACGCGGTCCCCCAACAATCTCTAAATTCTCGATGAGAGACTTAACAATAAAAGTAAACGCCAGCGAAATGATCGCCAAATAGTCTCCCCGCGTGCGGAAAGATGGAACCGCCACCAACAAAGCGCTGATCGAGGCGACCAAACCACTGATGATCAGGATAAGAGGAAAAGCGAATTGCCCAAGGACAGGAGGCAAGATCGCAGGACCAAACACACTATCATCGACAAAGAAAACCACACTTAAGATCGACGCCGTGTACGCTCCCATAGCCATAAAGCCCGGATGGGAACACGAAAATTCACCCATATAACCGTTAACCACATTGAGACTAAGGGTAATCATAATGGCAAGTAAGATCAGTTTCACAACCAAAACCCGATAATCGTTGAAACTTGCCCAGATATGCAACGTTGCATACAGGAGTCCTAAATGGATGAGGGTAGAGAGGATCACGGAGCGATCCATCAACCATCCTGCAATGCGATTGGAAAGCGATCCAAGCAAACGAGCCACAAGCAGTGTAGGGAAAATGTAAATCACAAGGTTGTAGAGAATGGCAGGCGGAATTAATAAGGGGGTTTTGAGCACGATTAAGAAACCAAACAGAACCGGTCCGCGCGGCATCCCAATTAGCCGCGCAAACGGATTGCCAACCAACATCTCAATGATTGCCGCAACCAAAGCCCCGACTAACCAGGCAAATAAGGGAACTTCTCCATAATTTTTTCGCAACCAAACTCGCATCCTGCTCCAAAGAGTAGTTCGCTCATCAATGGTTTCGCTAACAACAGCCATAGATCTTTCCTCATTGAAAACAGAATATAACGCTCTTTATAAGCGTAACTGGGCGCTATATGGCTCACCAAAAAATCCATGCGGTCGGAAGGTGAGGATGATCAAAATGATCGAATAAGCAATCAGGTCACGCAGGGTTGAAGGAAAGATGGTCGCCACGAAAATCTCAATGAAACCCAGCAAAAAACCAGCCAACGCTGCCCCCAAGATCGAACCGCGCCCACCCAAAATGGCTGCCACAAAGGCCTTCCAACCAAATAGGATGCCCATATAGGGGTCAAGCACCGGGTAAGCGATGCCGAAGAGGATCCCCGCTGCAGATGCCAAGGCAGAGCCTAAGCCAAAGGTCAGCGCCGCGATCAAGTTGATCGAAACCCCCATCAACGGTACCACGACGAAATCATACGCCATGGCTCGCATCGCCATCCCCCATTTGGTGCGGCGCACGAATTGATGGAGAGCTATCATCAGACCGATCGAGACCAAAACAATCATGATCTTGCTATTTGTAACGCTTACTCCACCGAAATCATAAGTCTGCGAAACAATCAATTCCGGGAATTTTTGGCGGCGGGCACCTAAAAGGGCAAGGTTGCCGGTCTCCAAGATGATCCCGACCATCAAGCCGGTGATGGCCGCCGAAGCGCGTGGGGCGCCGCGCAAGGGGCGGTAGGCGACCCGCTCTACTGCCATCCCCACAAATGAAGTGAGAAACATGGAGATCAAGATGGTCAAGATGAGAATCAACCAATTTGGCAATACAAGGATGCCGGTCGCAGATAAGCCAACAAACATCGTAGCAACAAAAAAGCCAATATAGGCGCCAGTCATAAAAATATCCCCATGCGCAAAATTGAACAACATCAACACTCCATACACCATAGAATACCCAAGCGCAATGAGGGCGTAAAAACTCCCCCACTGAAGAGCATTGACCACATTTTGAAAGAAAAATGCCATAGAAGGTGCTCCTCAACTCAAAAAATAGCGAGGCTGTCCTTGAACAGGGTTAATGATCGGCTCCCCTTAACAGATGGATTTTATGACACACCTATATCTGGGATAGAAGACCACTGCTCTCGATGACAGCCTCAACATTATTCAATTTACAACAAAGTCCTTCTCTCCATTACGGGCAAACGGATTTATAGAAGGTAAACTCTCCCTTGTCGTCAATTTTGACGATCACTGCGCATTTGACCGGATCGTTGCCTTGGGTAAAGTCCATCTTCCCGGTAATGCCGTCATAAGCCTTAATTTGAGCTAGGGCATCACGCACGCATTTACGATCGGCCTTGATGTCGCCAGTGATCTTGCCACAGTTTTGGATGGCTTGTTGAACCAAACCAAAGGCGTCCCAGGTTAGCGCTGCGACGTCATCGGGGATATAGCCATATTTGGCGTTGTAACGATCGATAAACTCTTTTGTCTTTCCGGTTGCACCGGCTGCAGCATAGTGCGTGCTGAAGAACAAACCGTAACAATCCGCCCCACACAACGGGATCAGCTCCGAAGAACCCCAGCTATCACTGCCCACAATGGGCTTATCCCAACCCAATTGATGAGCCTGTTTGACAATCAAGGCAACTTCGTTGTAATACTGGGGGGTAAAGATGAACTCTGCACCAGAATCCTTGATCTTGGTCAACTGAGCACTAAAGTCGGTATCCTTAGTAGTAAACGACTCGTAAGCCACCACCGAACCCGGCCCATGAAGTTCTTCCCAGGCTTTCTTGAAAAATTCGGCTAGTCCCTTCGGATAATCGCTTGCTACGTCATAGAGGACACCCGCTTTAGTAAAACCGAATTCTTCGGTAACGAAGTTCGCTACCACCGGACCTTGGAAGGGGTCTAGGAAGCAGGCGCGGAAGACCCAGGGGCGGTCTTTGGTCGTGTTTGGATTGGTTGACCACGGACTAATCATCGGTGTTTCATAGTTGTTTGCAACCTCGCCGGCCGGAACTGCTTGCTTAGAAGCTTGTGGGCCAACAATCACTAAGACTTCGTCCTGCGTGATCATTTTCGTGTTGGCAGCCACAGCCGATTCGGCTTTGGATTCATTGTCCTCAATCACTAACTCAACTTGATATTTCTTACCTCCGACATCTAATCCCCCTGCGTTCTTGATATCTTCGAGCCACAATTCGGCCGCATATTTTGTACCTTCCCCCACTTTGGGGATGTCGCCGGTCAATGGCGCGTTGACGCCGATTTTGATAACCGGTTGAGCTGCCCCACCGCAAGCACTGAGTAAAATAGCCAAGACCAATGAAGCCGTGATGCTCACTACAAGAAAAGATTTTCTCATTTCTCCTACTCCTTGGTCTAAATAAAGTTTGAACACGGGTGATTTGGATCGCTAAGTCAGTATATTGGCCGGTATACCCTCCTTTCTATTTATAAATAGACAAAGAATAACAGAAGTTTCTCTCCCCCCTTTTGGTGAAGCAACCATCTCCGCAAAACTTGCCCCCCCTTTTGGAGCTTTTCGAAGGCTAAATTGCACTTTGTCACTCCTTGCTCGGTAGTTTATCCGTTGGATTAAGACACCTACCACTACCACTGCAAAGAAATTGCACCGTTCGCTTTCTATAGTGTAACCGCCTTGTAATTTTTTGTCAAATGAATTTATACCGCCGTGTGCACTCAAAAGTTGTTGGCAACGTTGCTTTGTAGGACAACTCAATGAGTTGTCCTACGACTTTTGCGTGGACACTATACCGCCATCCGGGCTCTAAGAGTTCTATGTGATTTTTGGGGCTCTTTCTCTTGTCCTGCCCCCCCACTTGTGCGGTTCCACTTATGCCATGCTAACTTTTCCCTTCATCATGGGAATATCATGCAAAGGTAGCATAAATCTCACTTGTGCAAACCATAAACAGGCTGAAGCCTATGTTACGAAAATCTGCTTGGTGCGACTTATTACGCGTAACATAAGCTTTAGCTTGTGGAAACGCAAAACAGGCTGAAGCCTATGTTACGAAAATCCGCTTGGCGCAGCTTATCACGCGTAACATAAGCTTTAGCTTGTGGAAACGCAAAACAGGCTGAAGCCTATGTTACAAAAATCCGCTTGGCGCAGCTTATCACGCGTAACATAAGCTTTAGCTTGTGGAAACGCGACACAGGCTGAAGCCTATGTTACGAAAATTTGCTCTTTCTTGCTCAAAGACGAACAAATGTGCAAATTTAGAATTGCTGCCTTTGCCTCGCTTGAGGTGACAGGCTTCTACTAAGCAGGGCTTGGTACTACAAAACCATGATGCTAAAAAATCCTACCTCACCGTCCAACTCACACGGATAAACCAGCTTTCCTGTTGAAAGTTCGCCAGCTTAGGGAAAATAAAAAAGAGGGCGGTTTTTTCACAGGCGTAGCAGCAACCTTTTCAATCCAGGCTTGAGTTGCTTGATCAGCCTGCTCAAAACAGCGATGACTTAATTCATTAAGCTTTCGAGCTCGAACAGTCGGATCTTGCTTGAGGACAGCCTCCAAAGTGGCCGCAGTTTCGCTCAAAAACTCTTTTTCCAATCGATCGCGGTCTTCCCGATAAACAGCAATTCGGTGAGCATAATCGCGCAGAACTTGACGATGCAAACGTTCATGTTGCCACCACAAAGAGTCTGGATCGTAACTTCCGCTTGGGGTTTTCCCCAACGGTGGAAAGTCTTCGCCACACAGAAAGAGCGGCTTGAAAACCGAAGTGCAAGTTGCTGAAGTACCGGTTGCCCAAATGATGGGTAGTTCCTTGGTGAGATGAGCCACCATTGCCCCAGTGGATTGGCTAGGGCGGGTGGGTCCGAAGCTGGCATGGACACAAAGCGTATCCATGATCCACCCTCGGCTCGGATCCCAGGTCGGATCAGTTTGTGCCCTCGGTCCGTGGTCGCGCAAGAATTTCATCATCGTTGTCGCATCGATATTGGCGGCCTGTTCTCGAAGCAAATCCATCGAACGACATTGGCGTGGAACACAACCATCCAAACGGGTATAGAGAAAGTCAGAGTAGCACCGCGCAAAGTGAAAATCTTCACGGGACTTACACCACCCTTTTTCAATGGCGTGTTCAACCAAGCCTGGCGATGCCTCGTCCCAAGTCTCCCCGATCGTCAACCCATTGGATATACTGCGCACATCTTTGACGCGCTCTGCCGCCCAATATTTTCCGGCTGTCTCTAGCACCCAGGCTTCATTCGGATCAGCGAGAATGAACGAATTGTGATAAAAGGTGGGATGTTCAAAGCCGCAGTTCCCACCCTGACCATATCGCTCCAATAATTCGACAATCACCCGCAGAGCTTGATAAGCGGTTTGGGATCGCTCCAAGGCAAGACGGATCAAATCCATCCCGATTAAGCCCCCTTCTTTCTGATAAGGTTCTTTAGTAAAGACCGCTTCATTTCCAATTGCCACACCATACTCGTTAACCCCCATTTCGCACCCCCAAATCCAAAAAGGCTTGGCTAGAAAAACCTCATAGGTTTCTTCAACCTGCGGAATTTCAATATAGGTGCATTTTACGGTGCTGTTCGGTGGATGCTTCTGGTGGGGAATATGGACTAAGACATGGGCTTCGTTTGGTTCCCGATCGCTATTCTTCGCCAAAATCACTGACCCATCTTTTGTGGCATTTCCAACTGCAACCATAGTATCGCACATCGCTTGCTCACTCCTCTCCGTTTGGATCGCGCGCACTCTTTTTTCGATCTCAATCAAATTATAACGCTTGACTGGTATTTCTCTCATTCAAAATTTCTCGTATGCCAGCAATTCTCAAGCTGAAGCTGCGCTTGGGCTTTGGCTGATCATCATGCTCGGATAGCCCAATCGATACCTGCTGGAGACAACCCCGGAGTGGCAACGGCTCCCCCTACCTAACCTCCTAACGAATTAAGCCCGATTCGCCGTTCTCTGGTTATAATAAACCTGTGAACGAGAAGAACTTAACAACTTTTCGGAAAATTGCGATTGCGGCTCACCCTAGCTTGCCTGAAGCTAATCAAGAAGCCTATAAGATCGCTCATTTCCTCAAGCGACATGGTCAAGACTCCTTAATTGCCATGCTTTACGAGGAAAAATTAGCACAGAGCATCAAAAATCACGAAATTGATCTGCTCATTGTCCTCGGCGGAGATGGCACCATGCTCCGAGCGGGTCATATTTGCGGACCCTATGACATCCCAATCCTCGGTATTAACGCTGGTCGTTTCGGCTTCTTGATGGAGATCCGCCTCAATGAATGGAAACAATATTTGCCGCGAGTGCTAAAGGGCGATTTCTGGTTAGAAAAGCGGATGATGCTTTCATGCACCCATCAACGCAATGAGAAGGCCTTAAGCACCCACCATGTCCTTAACGAAGTTGTCGTCGGGCGCGGTCAAATGGTGCGCCCGGTGCACTTGGAGACTCATGTTGACGGGCGATACCTGACCACCTACGTTGCCGATGCCTTAATTGCATCCACCGCTACCGGATCAACTGCATACGCTCTGGCAGCGGGAGGCCCGATCTTACCCCCTGAGTTGCGCAATATCCTACTTGTAGCTGTAGCGCCCCATCTTTCAATCGACCGCGGCATCGTTTTGGCTGAAGGCTCGTCGGTGCGTGTGATCATCCATACGGATCACGATGCCCTACTCTGCATCGATGGTCAAGCTCCTATCCCCCTGATCGATCAAGACCAAGTGGAGGTACGGGCAAGTGAACATGATGCCCACTTTGTCCGCTTTCAAGATCCGGGCTATTTTTATCGTAACCTCACTCCTCATATGAATCGTAACCCTGCTACTGGAATCTCACGATGAGCGAACAACCGCCTTCTCTCACTTGTTATTACCATCCGAACACTGAAACCAGTTTACGTTGTAGCACCTGCGAAAAACCCATTTGCCCCAAATGCGCCATTCTCACCCCGACCGGCTATCGCTGTAAGGATTGTGTGCGGGGCCAGCAGAAAGCCTTTGAAACCGCCCTTTGGTATGATTACATCACCGCCAGCATTCTTGCGGCCGTTCTTTCCTTCTTCGGTAGTCAATGGATCCCGCGCTTGTGGTTCTTTGCCATTCTCTTATCGCCAATTGCTGGGACGATCATCGCCGAAGTCTGTCGGGCTGTGATCCAAAAAAGGCGCGCGAAAAGGCTCTATCAAACCATTGCCATCGCTACTGCGTTAGGATCACTGCCCTACTTGCTTCTCAGCCTTTTTATCGCCCTAAACGCTCTCTCCTCGGCTAGTTTTGGCGGACTGATCAGCTTAGCCTTACAAGCTTTGTATTCCTTCCTTGTCACTTCTTCGGTGTACTATCGGCTCTCCGGCATTCAACTCAAAATCTAAACCTCGGCTGTAACCATGCTCGAAGAATTGCGCATCTCCAATTTTGCGATCATTGAAGAACTCAATCTCCACTTTGAGCCCGGCTTGGTCATCCTAACCGGCGAGACAGGAGCAGGAAAATCCATCTTAGTTGATGCCCTCGAAGCACTTGTGGGAGGGAAGGCAGATATTAGCTACATCCGCAGTGGCGCAGAGAAAGCACTCATAGAAGGAGATTTCTTTATCCCGCAAACCATCCGCAAGCCCCTGCTAGAAATCTTAATGCGGGAGGAGCTGGATGAAGATAACGAGCAAGTTTCTCTATGCCGTGAAATCCGCTCAAGCGGCCGTCACATTGCACGCGTTAACGGGCGGGTTGTTAGCCTGTCAACCCTAAGGGAAATCGGCGAATATTTGGTAGATATCCATGGTCAATCGGAGCATTTATCCTTGCTGAAGGTCAATCAGCATCTGCACTTATTGGACAATTACGCCAAAAACGAACCCTTGCGTTCCGCATACCAAAAGATATATCGGGAATTGACAGAGGTTCAGCGGGAATTGTTTCATCTGCGCCAAATCGAACAAGAAGCAGCGCGGCGATTAGATGTCCTCCGATACCAAATCGCCGAGATCGAAAATGCTCACCTAAAAACAGGTGAGGAAGAAACCCTCCTTGCTGAGCGCAACCGCTTAGCCAATGCCGAAAATCTTGCCAGTTTGATTCAACAATCCATCCTAATCCTAGACGAGGGCAGCCCGGAAAATCCTTCAATTATTGACCAGATGGGTGAGGTTGTCCACCATTTAGGTAGTCTTGTGCGGCTGGATAGCTCGCAGAGCGGCACCTTAGAGTCGGCTGAGGAAATCTTTGAAAGGCTTAACGAGCTTGCGCGAGAATTGCGTCACTACGCCGAAGAAATCGAATACAACCCTAAACGGCTTGACTTTATCGAAGAGCGGCTCAATCTGATTCAATCCCTAAAACGCAAATACGGCGAGAGTGTGGAAGACATCTTGAAGTATGCCCAACGGGCCCATAGCCAATTGGAAGAAATCACCTCTGCATCAGAGCGGATTGAAGCCCTGTCCAAGCTTGAAACAAACCTGCTAACCGAATTGGGCGAGGTGGCTCTTAAGTTATCCGAGAATCGTCGCCAACACAGCTTATCATTAGCTCAAGCCATTGAACGCGAACTGGCTTCCCTAAACATGGAAAAAGCGCGCTTCCAGGTGCAAATTCATCAGACCGACGCGGAGAACGGTATCCCTCTGGGAAACACTCGTAAGGTCGCCTTTAACTCCAGCGGCATTGATCAAGTGGAATTCTTGATCGCCCCCAATCCCGGCGAAGGGTATAAGCCCCTCATCAAGATTGCTTCCGGCGGTGAAACCTCACGGCTGATGCTGGCTTTGAAAGGCGTCTTGGCGGCAGCCGATGACGTACCTTGTTTGGTCTTTGATGAGATTGACCAAGGCATAGGTGGACGAGTCGGGGCAGTTGTCGGAGAGAAATTATGGCAACTTGCGCGCCATCATCAAGTTTTCTGTGTCACTCACCTGCCCCAATTGGCCGCTTTCGGCGATCAACATCTCCTAGTCCGTAAGAAGATTGTCGACAATCGCACTATCACTGAGGTGCAAACCCTGAAAGGTGAACAAAGGGTCGAAGAATTGGCGCAAATGATGGGCGATCTCAACCAAGCCACCCTGCAATCGGCACGCGAATTGCTCCACATGGTCAGTGAGAAAATCGCCCAGAGCGCTACCTTTTGACCGATGAAAACAGTCACGCAGATCATTCGTCAACGCCGCAGACGGGAACAGGTTTGGCGTCGCAATCCTCTGCCCGTCACTGGCTGGTTCATAGCAACCGTGATCAGCCTTTCTTTGACTTTTGCCATCCTTGGGTTAGGAGGGTTTGTTACCAGTCTATTAAGCGATCTCCCACCCTTTGAAAAAGTCGAGCAACTCCTTAATACTCAAGATGGTGACCTAAAGAACCCAACTCGATTTCTTGCTCGCGATGGAAAAACGGTTCTTGCCAGCTTAGAGTATCCCGCCATTCAACGCTTGTGGTTAGACTTACCCGACTCCTCAAGCCCCCTCCCAAAACTCGCTCTAGAATCTCCCCTTGCCCGCGCCGTAATTGCTTCCCTCGAACCGGATTTCTCCCCAAACCCCGCATTAAGCTTACGCGATTTCGCCACCCCTCAACTCAACACTATCGCTCAGCACTTAGCTTACGATTTGATCCTGTGGAGCGAAACCCCAAGCTGGCGAAAAACCTTACGCGCCAAGATCCTCGGCGCACAACTCAACCAGCGCTATGGAAAACTACAGACATTGATCTGGTATCTCAATAGCGCCAAATTTGGACCCCTGATTTACGGAGCTGAAACTGCAGCGCAACTGTATTTCAATAAATCGGCTGCAGAGTTGGATATGATCGAAGCTGCGGCGCTCGTTTCCATCCTTGAGAGCCCAACGATTCACCCTCTCAATGCGCCAGAGGTCGTGCGCAAGCGAACCGGGGATATTCTTGTCCATCTGATCAAAAGCGGTTGGATGCGAACGGAGGAAATCGGGTCAGCGAATTTGGAAAATCTAAAATTTGCCCCCTCTTCTATCAATCTTGAGTTACATCATCCTGCGTATGTTGCGATCATCCTTCAACAACTTTCTGAGCTTTTTCCTTTGGAAGTGGTCGAGCGCGGCGGTTGGGATGTTCTAACCACAATCGATCCCGATCTGCAACACAATCTCGAATGCACGCTGCAAGTGCAGATGTCTCGAATCACACACACTGACGATCCTTCTACCCCCACAGCCACGGATTGTCCCGCAGCGCTGCTCTTGCCCGGAGTAGCTGCTACTTCTAATACTTTCTCATTCCCATTGCAAGCTCAAGGGATAATTATCGAACCAGCTACAAACCAAGTTCTGGCTTTGGCAAGTTTTGCCCAAACTTTAGATGAAAAACAACCCTTTGTAAATAAAGCCCTAGAAAAGCATCGGGGAGGCACAATTCTGACTCCTTTTGTCTATTTAGCCGCCTTCTCCCGTGGTATTCAACCGGCAACGCTTCAATGGGATATTCCCCCAGACTCTGAAGAAATTCTCGCCAACCTCGATGGAAAGTTTCATGGCCCGCTGCGAGCTCGCATCGCCCTTGCCAATGATTATTTTGCGCCAGCTTTATCTCTATTTAATCAAATTGGGACAGAAACCATTTCAAACGTCATTCAACAACTGGGTATCCGCCTAGACGAATCCCCAGAAAAGACAACCACAACTGCGCTTGACCCCAAGCAGCTTTTCTTCTCAAGTAAAGTCTCCATCTTGGAAATTGCCCAAGCCTATCAAGTCCTCGCAAATCAAGGCCTACTCAGAGGGTGGAGAAGGACGAAAGCATCCTTTCAATCCACGCCACAGGTCTATCCTATCCTGATCCAAAAGGCAAGCGAACGGAACGGTAAAACGCTCTTTGACCTTGATAACGATCAAACCACCCTTGAAAACCGAGCTGTTATCAGCCCTGAGCTTGCCTATCTTCTCACGCATGTCTTGGCTGATGAGGCAGCACGTTGGCAGACATTTGGACACCCCAATCCTTTTGAAATTGGGCGGCGCAGCGCTGCTAAACTAGGTCGCACTTTCCATCCCAATCAATATTGGACAGTTGGTTATACGCCTCAGCGGTTAGTTGCAGTTTGGCTGGGAAACGAACAAACCCCCGAGCTCTCTCTCAAACCCTCCAGTGTAATGAATCTTTGGCATGCCTTGATGCAATATAGCTCTCAAAAATTTCCAGCTTCGGATTGGACAATGCCGCCGACATTATTAAGACAAAATGTCTGCGATCCGTCTGGGATGTTACCTGACGCAGATTGTCCGTCAATCGTGAGCGAGATTTTTATTTCCGGGTTCGAGCCTCGCCAAACCGATCAGCTCTTTCAGACCTACTTGATTAATGAGCAAACCGGACGACTGGCAACCGTTTTCACGCCTTTGGAATTGGTTAAAGAACAACGTTACATGGTAATCCCAGCGGAAGCGCACCAGTGGGCATTAGCAGAAGGCATTCCCCTCCCTCCGAAAGAGTATGATCGAATTCAGTCGCCCTCACTCTCTTCCCAGAACGCCCGAATCACCTCACCTCAAATGTTTTCTTATGTGCGCGGCATTATCCCGATTGTCGGCAGTGCAGGTGGTGAAAACTTTCAATATTATCGCTTGCAAGTTGGCGAGGGATTGTTTCCCCGCCGTTGGATTCAAATCGGCAGCGATCAGCCAAATCCTGTGAAAGACGGAAAGCTCGGCTCTTGGGATACCCAGGGGTTGAGCGGTTTATACACGCTTCAACTCCAAGTCGTTGGTAAGGAAAATCGCGTTGAAACTGCCCTCCTTCAACTGACTGTTGATAATACTCCTCCGACCTTGAGCATAACCTTTCCCGAAAGCGAAAGAACTTATTCCATCAAAGAATTCACCACCCTTACCTTTCAAATTCAAGCCGCCGACAATTTGGACATTCAAAGAGTTGAGCTCTACTTGGATGGAGGTATCATCCATACCTTCACCCAACCACCCTATGCTTTTCCGTGGCAATCCCGTGTAGGCTCTCATCGCGTAGTTGCCATCGTATACGATTTAGCCGGCAATGCTTCCCAAGCAGAGGTCATCTTTAAGATCACGGACTGAGGGTAACTGTTCAACCTGCCCCAAAACCGCAGATGACGCAGATTTTGCAAACTTGGATAATTTGGAATTTCGGCATTTTCGGATTTTATATTGACTTTCTATTTATTCCCCTATATACTTCAATTGCCTGAATAACTTAAGGTCAAAAATCGACGATCTTTTTCTAATTGGAGAGCTGTTCCCCCCACAACTTAACAAGCCGGTTTGTATCTGAAACTGCTCATAGAAAAGGCAACCCATTTCCCCTCACCTCATTCTATCTGAAGTAAAAGGAAGCGAGTAGCCGTCGTTTGAAAATCGGATCGGAATTTCTGTGAATTTTTAGGAGAATAGTATGAAACGAATTACCCCACCCTATGGTTTGCCAGTTTACCGATGGGTCATCCTTCCCTTTGTGTTCTTTTTTGCAGCGATCGCTTGTATCTCAAGTAGCCAGGCCGATCAATCCCTGCTCCAAACCCAAACCGCCCTCCAAGTTCAGCTCACCCTGCAAGCTCAACAAGCCAACCAAGGCGCACAGGAGACTGCAGCGGCTGCAGAACGTACCCGCATTGCTCAGGAAGTCCAAGCGACCATGCTTGCTGAACAAATTGCTCAACTGACCCAACAAGCCGGGCAGATTCCACCGACCAATCCCCCACCACCCCAAGCCACAGAAGCTCCTCCCTTACCCCCTTCTTCCCCCGAACCGAGCGTAGATATTGAGCAAAAAATCAAGAATGCAAAAATCCTTCTCTTTGAAGATATGTCCGGCACAGGACAACTGGAGTACTACCAAGAAGCCCTGGAAATGGGCGGTTATACCTTCAAAGACGATGGCAGCGCCCAAGGATGGTTTAAGGATGATTTACTCTCTTCTAACCAATGGGATCTAATTATCGCTGCCTCAGAAGCTCGCACCAAAATTCAAGGTGAGTTTTTTGTGTATTTGCTCGATCACATCAACCGAGGCACTGCAGTGATTATCGAACATTGGGCGCTCGATGATCTCTCACAAGGCAAAGTTGCCCCAATTCTAATGAAGTGTGGTGTGGGCATCTATCGAGATTGGTACTTCAAGGAATGGTGGCTTGCTGACCTATCGGTTTATCCGCTAGTCCCAGATCACCCAATTTTTACGTCTCCCAACAAAGGCATCTCCTTGCGCAATTTCAGTGTCTTTTGGGACGAAACTGATCAAGGTGATCTGCTCAAAATCACCGGCAGCGGAGACGCACAGCTTATAGCCGGAACAAAGGCAACTTCAAAATCGGATCATGGAGTGATTGCCAGTTGTCTGGGCGGCCGCGTGATCATCCAAACCTTCTCTTCGCATAACTACCGTCGCGACATGGTGACCAGCCTAATTCAAAATTATGTCCATTACACCCTGAGCAACCGCTTCCTCAGTCAACCTTGAGAATTCAACACGAGCAAAAAAGCGGAGGACAAACTCTTGTGGAATTTGTTCTCCGCTTACGCTTGTCACTTCGAGCAAAGCGCACCCTTTGACTGTCACCTCGAGCGCAGCGAGAAAAAGTCTTTATGACAACTTAAGAATTCTCCTCGCTTCTCTTGTCAAATGACCAATCCCAATTCTCAACCAGAACTCACATCAATATACAACCGAGGCGGTGAACCAATCAAACTCTACTCGCAGCGGGAAAACGTTTGTTGAAGCGACAAAGAAACCCACCTCTCCTTCTCGTAAAGGCATAAAGGGGCTTAGATCGGTCGAGATGGTTTTGACTTCTACTCCGTTAATGCCTAAAGTCAGTTCATCGCCTTTGCAAATGAATGTGTAAGAATTGGTCTTCTTGCCGGTATTAATCAACCGTGAAGCGCCGCTAAACATTAATTCCAGACGACTACCATTAGAAGCATAGATATACCATTCACCTGTGTTCAAGATATTCGCTTCATACCAACCGTCCGCTGAATAGCGGCAGAACAATCCGGTATAGTTGGTGTTTTGTCCCAAGTTTTCGACAAGGGTATCTAATTGCACATCCTGATAGGTGAAATTGGTATTGAAGAAGTAAACCCAGGTATTCGGTTCGAGAATGTCAACGCGGAATTTTCCGTTGCGCGCTTCTTGTTTAAGCCCGCTTTCTTTCCCTTTCATGAGAACGTATTCCCAATCGCTCATATCTTCAAATTCGGTGGTGTAATAGTATTCCCCAGGTTGGCTAGCATTGGGATTCACGGTTGTGCCAGGCACCGAACCGCCTGTAGAGCCAACGCTAGGCGTCTCACCTCCAGCGGTTGGTAAACCAAAGGTGGAAACAACTTCCAGCGACCGTCCATTGAGTTGGCCGCTCAACAACTCTCCGGTGGATAATCGCAAGACTTCAACCGGCAAGGTCTCGGTTGGAGAATGGCTACGGATGATGTCACAATAGTCATACAGGGTACCATCGGTTGCGACCGGCACATTCCCTAAGCGGGTGATAATGTCACCCGGTTTCAGGCCGGCTTTGTCCGCCGGCGATCCGGGTTGGATCGAATATGCCCAGACACCCACGATGGTTTGGTCATCATTGGAGACCGCAGCACCGTTAACGCCGATCGAGTCAAGGTTCTCACCGTTGCGCAAAGTTTCGACCACCTTTCGGGCAAGGTTGCCGGCGATGCCAAAAGCCTGTCGAGTCTGTCGATTGCCCATGTAATGGACTGCCACAACCTCACCGTTTGCCGTCACCACCGGTCCACCCGAATTGCCGGGGTTGGAGGTTGCATCGTACTCGACAACTGACTCCACCGAGGAAAAGCCGCTCTTGCCATCGGCCTTTTCCTTCGAGATAATTCCTTTGGTTAGGGTGAAATTCGGATCACCGAGCGGAAAGCCGGCAACGTAGATATCCATTCCAACCTTGATGGGACCCTCATACCATTTTAGATACGGGAATCCATCCCCTTCGATATCAATGACCGCTAAATCCGAACACTCCGAATAACCCAACACTCTGGCATTATAGGTTTTACTAGTATCGCCGCCGACATAGACACGAAACACCGTACCCCCTGAAACGACATGATTGTTCGTCACGGCAATCCCTGCAGGGTCAATGATAAACCCAGAACCAGCACCCCCCTGAAGGGTTTCTCCAAACTCGGGATCAACAAAGGTGCCAACCGCTTCAATTTGTACCACCGCTTGGCGAACATTTTCCAAATCACTAATCGCCCCACCCGAGGGAGCGTTGGGGGAGGTTTCCGATATGGGTTGTTCGGTGATTTGAGGTGAAGAGCTACTGCTCGGTTGGCTTGAAGACGAACCGCCAAGACGACATGCCAGACTCAAGAGAAGCAAGAGGGCTACAACATACAGGATTCGCATCGTTCTATTTTTCATCTCCACATTCCTTCATTCATTAGGTAAGATAAAATATCTTCTCACGAGTTATCTTAATTGAGCAACTTTTCTGCCGTGGAAAAAGGGGGAAATTCCTGCTATGATCGCCCGAAAGCCAACAGGCACACACGGAGAAATGATCTCTACAAAAGACGCATCGCTTTAGAGGGATTTCCGAGTAATTTTCTCCTGTATTTTAGCATAACCTAGCAAGATGACAAGGTTTTTTCCTGCCACTTTCGCAAGATTCTTTGGGTGGTTGTAAAAGCTAAGGGAGGCAAGCAATCCAATTCAAAGAAATCAACCGCATCGACGTCGTCCGAAGGAATAAGTTGTCCGCCGACAATTTGCGCTTGAAAGACGATTAGAATATGTGCACCGCGTTCGTGTTCGCGCCCAAAGAGGACATCCAGCAAGCCGACCACCTCGACCTCAAGGCCGGTTTCTTCGAGACACTCCCGACGGGCTGCCTCGCGCGGGTCTTCGTCGGCGTCAATAAAGCCGGCCGGCAAAGTCCACTGCCCCCTTCCGGGGTCGTTCACTCTGCGTCCTAAAAGAACTTGCCCGTTGCGAGGGATCAGAACAGCCACTGCAACTTTGGGATCGGCAAAATAAATCCAACCACAAGCTGGACAAACTGGACGCAGCTTTCCAAACATCTCCTGTAGGGACAGGAGTGACCCGCAGCGAATGCAATAACGAGCTTCATCGGCAGCACTCATCTATCACGATCCCACTTTTCTGAGGCGAATAGCAAGAAAAGCAAAGAAAATGGCTAAAAATCCAAAGAGAACTTGTTTGATTAACCACCCCGTTTGCGCTTGTCCGCTCGAAAAACCAGTTTCCGTCTCCTCGCTCTCTGCGAGAGAGGACTGCAAGGTTTCCGCTTCGGTCTGATCCTGCGATGCCACAATTTCCTCTGTGGTTTCGGGAAGTAAGGTTGCAGTGATTGTCTCGGTTGGAGCCATCAGTAAGGTAGCGCTGTAAGGTTCCAAGAGAGGTGCCTCAACTGCACCTTCACCGCCTTCCCCTGCACCCATTCCTCCGCCTCCCTCTATCATTGGCGGAGCAATTGCCTGCGGATTAGGCACTGTGGTTGCCATACTCTTCGCCATCGGTTGTTCGTCCTCAGCCGTAGTTCCACTCGGAGTAGGTTGGGCTGGAGCCATCTCAACAGGTGCCTGCTGATAAAGCATTTTGCTATTTTCCATCGGAGGAGCGCTCATCATCCTTCCCGCTGAAAACCAATTTAAGCCGAACAAGATGAGGAATAAAATGCTTACCAAAGCCGACACGGGTCGCAACAAAGCGGCGAAGGAGAAAAATGGGCTTGCAGAAGTTTGAGAGGCAGCAATCATTTTTGGGGAAAGGAGATAATTGCGCGGAGCGCGCAAAGCGGCTTGGCTTCTCAGCAACCAACGCGTCTGCCACAATTGTTCATAAGCTGATTTGAATTGAGGATCATGACCTAGGCGCATTTCAATTGCCTTCTTCTGCCTAGCGTCCACTTCACCGTCCAAGTAAGCGGAAATCAACTCATAATCGCGATTAGACAAGGATGACTTCATCATCAAGAACCCTCGTCCTTTAGACGAAACTTTTCAGGTAAGAGTTCCCAATAGGCTTGTAGGCAGTGCTGCATCCGCAGCCGTGCCCGCGCTAAGCGGCTTTTGATCGTTCCGATTGGTACGCCCAAGGCTTGAGAAGCCTCTGCATAATCCAGCCCTTGCACGTCGATCAAGAGGACAACACTCCGAAACTCTCGAGGCAACCCATTGAGGCATTTTTGCAGCGCTTCCTTAAGGGCTTCTTGCTCAAGGGCATCTTCAGGGGAATTCGAGTCATCCCCCATCCACTTCGGAGACTCGACTCCTTCATCATCAGCCGTGAAGGGTTCAAGAGGAGTAGTGGGTCGCCGTTGCCGCCGACGCAGTTCGTCATAGCATTGATTGGTCGCAATGCGAAACAACCAAGCTCGAAAGGAGCCACCGCGAAAGGTGCAGATCGCCTTATAAGCAGCAATAAACGTCTCTTGCGCAGCATCATCCGCAGCGCTTTCATCCCCAAGCATCCGAAAAGCATGAGTATAGATTACGTCTTGATAAGCTAATACCAAACGATTAAAAGCTTCCAAATCGCCCTTTTGGGCATCGTAAATCAACCTTTGTTCATCCATCCCTGATGCGACGCGCAATCAGCACCCAAAAAATAAAACGCCACAGGAAGATACATAGCATACCAAATGCCGTTAGAACCAAAGCAAAAACTGGCTGCACTGGCCGACTCAACCATAAGCCACGCAGCAGGGCAGCTAGGGGTCCGGCAAGAAACATGCCCCAGATCGGCTTCCAGAGCTGATTCGGCGAGGAATAAACCTCTTGGCGATAAAGCCCTAAGACCGGCGCACTCAGCAGCCAGGCAGCACAGAGCGGCAGAAATGTTGTCAATAGACGCCAGCCGGCCGACTGCAATTCCTGATGAGAGGCAAAACCAACAACAGTTAAGAGAAAAAGAGCAATCAGATCACCTATCACCAGCCAGATCAGGTTATTCTGTTTCATACTCAATATCCTACCCTAATCCTAGTAAAGGGACAAGGGCGATCTTGGGAATTTATTTTCTCGCTTATCGCCCTCTGTCCCCTTCGCTTCAACAATTCCCCACCAGAGAATGCTTCTGGCTTTCAGCCGTCCGAAGACAAGGCCTCGACACTGCTCATGGGTTTAGATGGCAGGCGGATGCGATCTCGTAGAACCAAATAGATGGCACCCACACCCACTAAGGTTGCAAGTAGCCCAACCACCCAACCCAAAATCGGAATCGAGCGTACAAACACGTAAATCAAAATTCCCACCAGAAGAACGAGGAGAATTTTCTCAGCCGCCTGCGGTGCAAAGCGTCGCATCGTCCACTCCCCAATCCACAAAGAGACCAAGACCTTACTCACATAGGTAACTATCAGGCTAAAAATTGCTAGAGCCAAGCCTAGCGATGAAAAACCGATCCCCAACACTGTTCTGCTTAATCCCCCAAGCGTTAGGACACCTATTAATATGCCAATTGCTAGAAGCACCAACGCAAGCAAAGCAGCTCCGCCATATCCGACCAACACGGTCAACAAACCGCTGATCCCCGCAGCAAGAGGTTCGGTTTTCATGCGCTCCTTCCAACCCTGTAAATGCTGAGGGAGCAACCAAACTCCCAGCAGGCCGATGATAAACAGGGTGACAATTTCCTGAAGGCGGTTTAGGACATACATGCCCACCCTATAAGGCAAACTATCGCGTGATTTTCCCAGCATAGTTTGCCGATCTGCGGTTTCAATGGGTTTGTAGATAACTTCTCCTTTAGGTTTAGCCTTTATGCCCTCGGATTGCTCCTTTGTGCTGCTGTAAGTCAATGTGCCACCAATCTTTGCGCCTTCTTTAATGCGCAAGCCGGTGGGGATCATCGGTGGCGCACCGGGAGCTGTGTAAAATGGCATGGAACGGGTCTGACCTTCCTCAGGCTCCCCAACCGTCACCCGCACATTGCGCCCAATCTCGCCATTGACTTCTAATGCCCCTACCGAAGCAAGAACATCGCGTTGGATTTGCCCTTCTAGAGCAGCTTGATAACCAGTAAATAATGCATCTTTCCCCACCTTCGATCCTGCTTTGGCCTGAAGCGCAAACCCGGCATAGAAGAGGTTGCGTTCAATTCGCGCTTCTTCCCCCAAATAAAGCGATTGAGCAGCGCCGTACAGGCTTCCCTTTACTGCTCCATTGATCTCAATCGTCTGAGCGGCGAGGAAAGCGCTTCCATGAACAACCCCGTTGATCACGATTGTATTAGCTGCAGCATATAGGTCGCCTTTGATAACCCCATCCACAACTACCCGCTCTCCACTTGCAAACCAATCATCGTCAATCATCTGTCCTTTCTCGATCTTTCCATCTGGATCAGTTTCAACTGCCTGCACACCCATGGGAATGATCAGTGAGAAGACAAATACGAAAATCATTAGCACTCCCAAATACACACTTTTCTTAACCTTAGACATTGTAAACTCCTTTCTAAAAACTACTTCCTCCGTATATACGTTTCTCCACAAAGCTAGTTGCGTTTATATCCGTCAAATCAAGCGGTCAACAACTCTTAAGTGCTCACCGAATCATAGAGCGAATTTTTTGAATTTTTCTGCGAAATCTGCGTCATCTAAGGATTTTTTGCAAAATAAACGATTACTTTCGATTCATCGATTACAATCAGGCTGAGATGGATAAACCTGCAAGCACCCAAGCATCTTGGAAACCTGCTTTCATCTCCTGTGTTGTGCTATTCGCCACAGGCTGCTGCTGCTATCTCAGCGGCTTTGTTTTAATTCTCTTATGGATTTTGGGATCCAATTGAAATGTCCCTTGACTGTAGCCGCATAAAGGTAATCTGTTTTGATATTGACGGCACCCTCGCCGACACCGATGATCTCATGGTCGAGAAATTGGCAAAATACCTTTCGCTGCCTTTCGCTTTCTTTCCGCTCCAAAGCCGTCTCAAATTTGCCCGTAAATTTCTGATGACGATTGAAACACCGGCGAACAAACTACTGGCTCTCCTCGACAAGCTGGGTCTCGACGAATGGTTCTTTCGCCTCCGGAAAAGGGTTCTGCCTGGACATCGAAGATTGAGCCCTCTTTGGCAACCGATCGAGGGGGTTGTAGAAACCCTCACGGTGCTTGCTGAGCGATATCCTCTAGCAATCATCAGTGTTCGCGATGCCCATCTGACCCAATCTTTCATCGAGCAAATGAGCTTATCTTCCATCATCAAATGCTGGGCAAGCGCCGAGACAACCCTTCACACTAAACCTTATCCCGACCCGATCAATTGGGTTGCAGAGCAACTTAGGGTGAGTCCATCTGAATGCCTTATGGTCGGTGATACAACGGTGGATATCCGCGCTGGGGTAAACGCCGGGGCTCAAACGGTGGGTGTTCTCAGCGGTTTTGGGGAAGAAAAAGAGCTTTGGGCAGCCGGAGCCGACGAAGTGATTGCGGATGTTAGTGAATTACCCCGCCTTCTACCCCTTCAGGTGACCCGTGCAGGACTCGAACCTGCAACCAACTGATTAAGAGTCAGCTGCTCTACCGGGTTGAGCTAACGGGCCAAGCGTTAAAATTATACCGCGTTGCCCGATTCTGTCAAACCTTTATTGACGATTTTCAGGTTCTTTGCTATCCTTAGCTTAAATGAATTCCCAACGGATCACTCCAACTTCCATCAAGGGCATCCGCATCGGCCACGCCCAAGATGAGGAAGCCCTTACCGGCTGCACCGTGATCCTTTGCGAGCAAGGCGCAGTGGGAGGAGTGGATCAACGCGGCGGGGCGCCCGGCACGCGCGAGACCGATGCTCTGCATCTCGCCCACTTAGTAGATGTTGTTCATGCTGTCGTTCTATCCGGCGGTTCAGCTTTTGGTCTAGATGCAGCCAGCGGAGTAGTTCGCTATTTGGAGGAGCGAGGGATCGGGTTTGATACTGGCGTGGCAAAAGTTCCGATTGTCCCAGCCGCAATCCTATTCGATCTTAATCTCGGCAATCCAAAAATCCGTCCGGATGCCCAAATGGGTTATCAAGCCTGCCTAAACGCCTCAGCTACCGAAGCAGCCGAAGGAAATGTCGGTGCTGGGATGGGGGCAACCGTAGGGAAAATTCTCGGCATCAGACAAGCTATGAAAGGCGGGATTGGTTGTGCAGGGATTAACTTGGGTGGCGTCCTTGTCACCGCAATTGTTGCTGTCAATGCTTTTGGCGACATCATCAACCCCCAAAGCGGAGAGATCATCGCCGGGGCGCGCAGTTTCCAGAGAGGGCCGCTGAAAATTGGCAAGGGAGAGTATTTTGCCAACACCTTAGAAGTCATGAAAGGCTTGATCGGTCGCACGGTACTATCCTTTGCCAGTCGTGGGCATACCGTCATCGGATGCGTGGTGACCAACGCCCGCTTATCGAAGGAACAAGTTACCAAGGTTGCCCAAATGGCTCAAGATGGCATTGCTCGCGCCGTTCGGCCTGCCCACACGATGTTAGATGGGGATACCATTTTTGCCCTTGCCACTGGCGAAAAGAAAGCCGATGTCAACATTGTTGGTGCCTTTGCTGCAGAAGTTTTTGCTCAAGCCATCGTTCGAGGAGTTCAACAGGCAAAGCCCATTGCTGGATTACCTGCCGCCTCGTCTTAGTGGTGATCATCTTTTGACGAACTAGCAATAAGCTGGAGAAGGTAAGATGAGTGGTGAGACAATTCTTATTGTCGAAGACAACCAAGTATTGCAAGATGGCATTCGCGAAATTTTATTAGGAGAAGGCTATCACGTCCTATGTGCATCAAATGGTAAAGAAGCCCTCAAGGAAATGTCAACCTTCAACCCCGACTTAATCCTGTCGGATATTGCCATGCCAGAAATGGATGGCTTTGAATTTTTGCAGGCCGTTCGTTCTCGTCCAGAATGGGTGACGATCCCCTTCCTGATCCTCACGGCGCGCGGTGAAAAGGACGATGTCTTGGCTGGAAAAAGCCTTGGCGCCGAGGATTATCTCGTCAAACCCCTCACCCGCCAAGAATTGCTTACCGCAGTCAACGCCCGCTTGAGCCGGGCGCAAGAGATCCGACTGGCTCAATTGCACAAAGCCTATGAAGACAGCTTAACCGCCCTTGCGAACGCAATCGATGTGCGCGATCCATACACGCGCGGTCATGTCGAACGGGTTACGGCTTATGCCCAGATCATCGCTCAACAAATGGGCTGCCGTGATGGACTTTTAGAGCAAATCCGCTTTGGATCGATCCTTCATGACATTGGAAAAATTGTCATCCAAGATGAAGTCTTATTGAAATCCAACCCCTTAAGTGCGCAAGAATGGGAAAAAATGCGCCAACACCCCATCACCGGAGCTGAGATGATCAAAGACATCTCTTACCTTGCCGCAGCAGCACCGATCATCCGCCACCATCATGAGCGCTGGGATGGCAGTGGTTACCCAGATGGCTTAAAAGGGGAAGAAATCCCCTTAGGGGCGCGGATTGTAGCAGTTGCAGACTCATTTGACGCAATGAGTATTGACCGCCCTTACCGCAATGGACGGGCACTCGAAGAAGCCTATCAGGAGATCCTAAAATGCAGCGGCACTCACTTTGACCCGCAAGTCGTCAAAGCCTTTCAACGCGCTTGGGAGCAGAATAAAATCCAAGCGATTTATGCCTCCACCAAAACCAAAGTACCCTCTTTCGACTCAACGTAATTTCCCCCCGGCGGCACATTGGGTAGAGTCCAGCGATAAATCCATTTAGAAGCTGCCGGGGTTAGATTGATACAGCCGTGGCTGCGCGGGCGTCCATAGTCATTGTGCCAATAGGTGCCGTGAATCGAGACACCGGTCCAGGAGATAAAAGAAACCCATGGCACCCCTGGCAGATCAAAACCATTGCCTCGCTCTTCATTGGCGGCCATGTGACGGGAGGGCTGTTTGCGCTCCACCCGAAATTCACCCGTTGGTGTATCGCCTTCAAAGGTGCCGGTGGAACAACGAGCGGTCAAAATAACCCGCCCGTTTTCATAAGCATAGAGTTTTTGTTCGCTCAGCTTGATGACAATTTTCTTATCCGCCACCGATACTCGGATCGGTGTCACCTCTTCTTCGGTTATTGGGCGCAAATGAGTTGCGTCAACATAATGAAACCCCCCAAACAAATCATCGACAATTTCATACCACGGATTGCCAAAGGTATCGGTAGTCAGGGAAGTCACCCAATGGGTGCTGCCATAGTAATAGCGATAACTTCGCTTTAAGCCATCCCCTTTGCGCGTCCAAGCCTGAGTGAAAGGGACACAGACCTCGCCTAAGAATCCACCATTTGGAATGGTATTGATCGGCATTGCCGGTTCATTGCGGACAAATTGAACCGCAGAAGAGTGAACCCAGCCCTGATCGGTGCGCAACCAAAGAGGGTTATGGCGCGGTTCCGGGTCACCGATTGCGCTCTCATAAATGTTAACCACCGTATCGGTTACGTAGTAGCCCAATTCAATGCTATTCAAACTCGGTCGGTCGTAGTAACGCAGGGAACTCACCGTCCGCCCAAGCAAGATCGGTTTCTCTTGAAGGGCTGCCAATGGACGAAATCTTTTTTGAGCGGTAAAGGCAAGAGAAAAGAGGCTTGCCAAACCCAGTTTCAAAAATTCACGTCGGTTCATAGCTATATAACCTCTAAAGGGTGCATGATCAAAAAACATTATACCAATATTCTGGAGAACAGCCCCTCGTTTGGGAAAGGCTTCCAATAAGTGTGTCCACGCAAAAGTTGTAGGACAACTCAATGAGTTGTCCTACAAAGCAATGTTGCCAACAACTTTTGAGTGCACACCAATAAGTGTGCAGCCCGCCCAAAAATCCGCTGATGGCGAAAATTTCGTAGGTCACTTTGAGCGCAGCTAGAAATCTTTAGGATTTCTCCTCGCTGCGCTCGTCGAAATGACCCATCCGAATTCCTAGCCCGAACCCACATTAAACGAGGTGAATTTCCCTAAATGCCCACGTATATCTGCTCTGGCGAGCCAAAGCCGACTTTAGTGGGATGAGGAAGGGATTTATCCTGCCGAATTATGACCGGTTTGAGGGCAGACAGTTAGGAATTTTCCTCGAAATGAATTTATAATACCCTTAACCCATGACAAAATGGACCTCCCCCTCTAAGCGTAGCCATTTTAGCACTAAACGCCTTTCTTTTCTTTTCCTGCTGCTCTTTCTCGTCCTTTACTGGGATCTGATCGGTGGAATCTTGCGAGGATTCGTTTTATTGATCCGTCCACAAGATCTCGCGGTTTCATTGCCAGCAGAATTACTTAGAACCTGGGGGAGATTTGCACTATTCGCAGTCTTATTCTTATTCACCTTTGCCCTCTTTCAACTGCTGATTGCTCATTTTTTGTTACCCAATCCATCTTTGGAACAACAAATTGAACTATGGAAGAGGCTTTGGTTATACCTCATCGGTAAACACGGGGCAGCCGTTTTTGTTCGCGATGGGAAAATCGTTGGAGAACTGGGTGAGAAAAACAAAAAGGGGGTTGGGTTACTTTTGATCGACCGCCAAAGCGCAGTCATTGTTGAGGAACTGAACCGCCATCAAAGCACGCAGGTTAGGGTATATTCCGCGGGCGTGGTCTTTCTCAACCAAACACAGAAAATTCGCGGCAGCGTTGATTTACGTCCCCAAAGGCGCTCAATCCCCGACTTGCACGCCTATACGAAAGACGGAGTTGAGATCGTCACCCACCTCTCAACGACATTTACACTCGGGCAAGAACCCGAAGTTCTGCTGGTTACCTATCATCTTGATCAAACCCAAAGCCAACCCAAAGCCGATTCTCTGCGCGTGATCCAATTCTCAGACCCCATGCCATCCTCCCATTATACTCGCTCACTACACCGCACGGTAGCTTCTCTCTCCAACGAGATCGAACCTGACGATCGAGAAGAAATCCATCGCTTTGTCCAAAATTTTCACCTAGAAAATCCTGACCGCATCTTCACCGAGCAAAGGCAAGGAGGTTATCGTCCATCCACTTACACGGTTGACCCACAACGCATTATGGCTGCCTTTTATGCTACACCTTCGTCTCAACCCTTACAAACCTCTGATGCTTGGACCGAACTCCCCCTCCAAATTGTCATCGATCTCTTTCGCGAGTTCATTGCCTCCATCCCTTATGAGTCCATTTATTTCCCCCATCGCCCGTTTTTGCGAGCGCTGAGCGAACTGAAATCTCAATTTTCGAAACGCATTCGCAATCAAGGAGTGCTGGCTTTTCAATTCGTCCAACGTAAAGACAATCAACCTATCCGAATCGGCGATGAATGGCAAGTTTCCGACCTGATCTTCTACCCAGTTCAAACCTTGAATACGCCAAAGTTTTTGCGTTCAAAAGGAATCAAAATCCTCAACGCAACGTTCGGTGAACTCCGACCGGCCGACGAAACCATCGAGAGAAAGCTTTTTGACCAGTGGCTGGCCGGCTATCAGAAACAACTTACCTCACCACCCGACAGGATGTCTACAACGCCCTCGAGTGTCGAGGAGAAGAAGGCGAATGAGCGCCGTGAATTGGTAAACAGACTAGCTGAAACCTTAAACTCCCCCTCTCTGTCCGATCAGGCAATCCTGACACAGTTTCTGGCGATCATTCAAGCTGAACTGAATGATCCTCAGACCCAACAGTGGATATCGTCTGAAACCGTTCAACACCTTCAATCTCTCCGCAGCAAACTCTTATCTCCAACACGTTCCTTTCCCTCTGACGAGAAGCTATGAAACGAAAGAAAGCCACCTTTTTCTTGTCCTTCTTATTCTTTCAAAACCTGCTTAGTGGCTATCACGGTTGGGGGATGGTTCGTCTGGTGCTCATCATCGCCTTAGGAAGCGGTCTAAGTATGCTCTGGGGAGTTGCCCTAGAGAGAGAGCGATTATCAAGCTTAGCCGAAGGATACAAAGCCAATCTCCCTTTTTTGGAATGGCTGCCCGATCCTCTGGTGCTCTTTCTTCTTACGCCGTTTCAATGGGTTTCTTTGCGGTATTTTCTTGTACCACTCTTTGCTTTGGTTTTGGCAATATTCTTGGGTGCGCGTTATCTTCAAGATATATACAATTTATCTGAACTCAAACCCTGTTTGCGTTATCTTTTGGCATGCCTTTTTGGAATCGGCTATCCGAGGATGAGAGTTGGAACTTCTGAGGAGGGTAAAGAAGCCGCCGATCCCTCTTACCTGTCCGAAATTGGGGGTCCTGGCTACCTCGACGTTTCAGCCGGGTATGCGGTGGCGATTGGCTGCCCAAGAGCCACCTCGAACATCTACGGTGAAGGAGAACATTTTCTGATTCGCAGCGAAAAAGTGGAGGAAATTGCTGACTTGAATGACCAACAAGACCACATCGAATCCATCAGCGCATTTTCTCATGAAGGAGTTGCCATTCGGATTTCCGATATCCACTTTGGGTATCACCTCAGGCAATCCCCACCCATCGAATCCCCTAACAAGGCATTAAAACCTTATCCTTTTTCATTACAAGCCTTGCGCAATCTCAGGCAAAGCCGCGTCGTGACCGAAAACGGGCTTAGCGATTGGCGAGGCATGGTCAAGGGAATGATCGGCTCAACCATTTGCGACTTTATCTACCAACACACAGTTACCGAATTACTCAAACCACCCGCGGATTACAATCCTTATGCTGATCTCAAGAAAACCTTCCAATCTCGCGCTTTTCGCGAGCGTCTGCGCAAAATGGGCACCGAACTCCTGTGGATCAATGTTGGTTTATTCGACCTCGAAAAAGAAGGCTACAAACAAGAGCTGCTCAAGACCTGGCAGCCTCAATCCCCTGCAAAGGATCATCTCCCCAAATTCGAGCAGACGTCCTCAAACGAGGAGGATATCACACGGTTGCGCGCTGAACTGATCAAGGATATTCTGGAGGAGGTATCTCAAGAAACAACAGTTCACGGTGCCGTTGAAAAAATTCGATCAGCTCTGCGGACAGCCTCTACCCTACCGACAAACCCTCAACTGAAGATCGAATGAAGTCTTGTCGGATCGAATGCTTACCTATCCTGCCTGAGTTATAATCGCCACCTGAACATATATCTCTGAATCTGAGGGATCACGATGCAGATTTCCTGGCGACTGGTTATCACTCCCCCAGCGCGCGGCGCGTGGAACATGGCCGTAGATGAGGCAATCCTAGAAGCAATTGGAAAGGAACTCGTACCGCCCACCTTGCGCCTTTATGCTTGGGATCCGCCTTGCCTTTCTTTGGGCTATGCGCAGTCCATCGCAGAAGTCGATTTGGTCGCCTTGTTTTCCAATGGGTGGGACCTTGTCCGTCGGCCTACCGGTGGACGAGCCATCCTTCACACTGACGAGCTAACCTATGCTGTCATCGGACCCCATCATGAACCGCATCTTCAAGGCGGAGTTCTGGAAAGTTATCAACGCCTTTCACAAGCCTTGTTAAAAGCTCTTGAATTGCTCAACATTTCAGCCCAAGCTAAACTCTTGACGGCTGCAAATCCTTCAAGAATCCAACCTCCTAGCGAATCTTCCAACCAACCCCTAAATTCCTCAGCTCCAATCAACCCAGTCTGTTTCGAAGTACCCTCGAATTATGAAATCCTCGTGCGGGGCAAGAAGATTATCGGCAGTGCCCAAGCCAGACGCAAAGAAGGCGTTTTACAACACGGCTCTTTTCCCCTCTATGGAGACCTCACGCGCATCCTTCAAGTCTTAACGTTTTCCGATGAAAAAGCCCGACAAGAAGCTAAAGAACGCTTGTGCCAACGCGCCATCACCGCCGAAGAAGCTCGCGGTGAGAGGATAAGCTGGCAACAAGCCGCCAGTGCGTTCATTCAAGCTTTTGAACTCGTTCTTGACCTGCGCTTCATCCAAGCCGATCTGAGCGGTTTTGAAATGGCTCGTGCCGAAGAGCTTTACCATGAAAAATATACCAGCCTCAGTTGGAATCACCGCCTATAAAACCGCTACTGCTCGAAGATCACATCCCGATATCCCAATTGCAAGAACAGGCGGAGGAGGTAAGCTTGGGCATTGCGGTTTGCCTGTTCAAGAATGCCATCCTCTAAAGCAGCCTTGCGAATTTCCTCCTCGGCAGCCCGGCGAGCTTCGGTCTCCAGTTGGATATTGCCCTTGGTAAACAAGCCAGTTTCGCGATCATAAACATAAGACTTAGCATTATCCAGTGTCGCAATAAAGATTTCCGCTTCTGGCAAGCGCACAACCAAAACGCCATTCTCAAGGCGCAAATCCTGCGGGCTTAACTTCTCCAAATCCACGCCGGCGATCACAATCCCATGCGCCACCAACAATAAGCGGTCTCCAAAAAGGAAACCAAACGCCCCTTGACCGCTTTCGGCTGTAATCACTTTCTCAACCGAATACTGGATCGTCTCTAGGCGCGCCAAAGAGCGCACCGAATGGATGATCGTCACTGGATCAGGAATGATGGTCGGCGTTGGGTTAAGCACTTGAGCCACTTGGGTACCGACATTTTGGGTTAGATCCGAAAGCGGCCGAATGGCAGATTGTGCTTGGCGCAATCCCCGCTCGACCGTGTTTATTAGGACAAATCCGATCAGCAACAATACGCCAACGGTTAGAATGCCAAATACGTAAAAAGGTAAGTTATTGCGATTTTCCATAGTTCTTATTATACTTGCTAAAGTTGGAGAATTCTCTTTGCCGGGTGTTAAGCTCTCTTTATGGCTGTTGGAGTTCTAACCCTTCATCTTCAGATTCCAGGTTGTCGATCTTTAAAAGAGAAACGCAGCCGACTGAAACCGCTCATTGCCCGCTTGAGAAAAGAATTCAACATCTCCGTCGCCGAAATGGATTTCCAAGATGCTTGGCAAGATTCTTTATTAGTGATTGCCACGGTCAGCAACCATCAAGATCACAGCCAGCGATCTCTTCAAGCCGTTACGGATTGGATCGAACGCTGCTGGCCGGATGTAACAGTGCTTAATGATACCTATGAATTCCTATAATCGGAGGAAAATATGGACTTGAAACTCAAAGGTTTGTGTGCACTGGTTTGCGGTGCCAGCCGTGGCTTAGGTTTTGCCACAGCTCAAAAACTTGCCGCTGAAGGCGTCAATTTAGCGATAAATAGCCGCAACCCGCAAAACCTCATGGAGGCAGCTTCAAAAATTGAGGCTCTGACGGGTGTCAAGCCCCTCACACTCCCAGGCGATGTAACTAAGAAAGAAAGCGCTGAAGAGGTCGTCCAAAGGGCAATTGATGGCTTGGGAGGGCTGGATCTCTTGACCACGAATGCCGGTGGACCTCCTCCAGCCAAGTTTGAGGAGATCGATGACACCCTGTGGCAAAGCGCGTTCGAGCTTTGTTTGATGATGCATGTGCGCTTGATCCGCGCCGCCTTACCTGCTTTGCGCCAATCCAAAGCGGCTTCGGTTGTCACGTTCACCTCCTACTCTGCCAAGCAACCCATTCCCAATCTGATCCTCTCCAACACGTTAAGAGCTGGCGTATTAGGCTTGACCAAGAGCTTATCCCAAGAATATGGTGCGCTAGGCATTCGCTTCAATTCCGTCTTACCAGCTTGGATTGAGACCGAAAGGGTAATGACCCTCATGGAAAGTCGAGCCCAGGCCAACAAGACCAGCGTCGAGGAAGAGATTGAAAAACAAGCCCAACAAAGCGTCTTCGGACGGATGGGGACAGCCGAGGAACTTGCCAATGCGGTCGTATTCCTTCTCTCTCCCCTCGCTTCTTACATTACCGGTGTCATGTTAACAGTCGATGGAGGAATGTACAAAGCGCTATACTAACTGCGTGGGAAGATCCGTTGAGGTACAATCGGTTGTACCGTCAAGTCCCCTTGGAATCTGCAATTCTAAAGTTAGACGGAAATCCCAACCTAATCGCTGGTGTTCGTGAAGAAAGGCCGATAAATTGTCACGCACAAACCAGGGATTCGCCTTACAGTACGTAGCCTGTACTCCCTTCGGACAACTGAGTTAGTTTTCATTCAACCTGAGTTTAGGTCATTTCGACGAGCGCAGCGAGGAGAAATCTAAAGACTTCTTGCTTCGCTCGAAGTGGCACGCTAATGAGGCAAACTTATCCTGAACTCAGGCTAACATTAAACTTCTGAAAAGTTCTACACAAACCGACGCCATGGTTTTCATTCTTGAAAAAAATCTAGTATAATAGAGTTATTAATGAACATTAACGAAGTTAATAATCTGAAATATGCAAAAATTGTCCATATTGAATATATTGGACAAGCAACCCGATTGGCGCAATTGCCCATGGAAGGAGGTGCCTTATTGCGTATTTCCGCAAACTTGGATCCACCCCCCACTTTCATTTCTGCTCAATATCAATCCAAATCAAATCATCAATTCAAAAGGAGAAGAAAGATGAGGACATTTGCTTCTAACTCGTTTATTTCAAAGATGCTTCCTTGGGTAACCCTTCTAATAGCTCTATCCTTTGTTTTGGGGGCTTGTGCAGGCCCTTCCAAACCTGCCGAAACTAAAACGGTGATCATTTACACCGCAAAAGAAAATGATGAGATTGAAAAATATTTGCCCGTGGCTGAAAAGGCGCTTCCCGATCTAAAACTGGAAATTCTCAGGCTTTCCACAGGCGACCTAACAGCTAGGCTATTAGCCGAGAAAGACAATCCTCAAAACGATGTGATCTACGGCACGGCAGCTACCTCGATGATGATCTTCCAGAAAGAAGGCATGTTGGAACCCTATGCACCCAAGGGATGGGAGTCGATCTTGCCGCAGTTTAAAGATAAGAATACCCCTCCTTATTGGGTTGGTGTCGATGCCTATGTTACCGCATTTTGTGTTAACACGAAACTGAGTGAGGAGTTGGGTTTGCCTATCCCGCAATCCTGGCAGGATTTGCTGAACCCTGTGTATCAAGGGCAGATCGTGATGCCTAACCCAGCCTCCTCTGGGACCGGCTACATGTTTGTTTCTAGCGTTCTGCAGGGACTTGGTGAAGCAAAAGGGTGGGAGTATCTCAAGGAATTAGATAAGAACATGGCAGTCTATACCAAATCTGGTTCAAAGCCTTGTAAAATGGCAGGAGCCGGTGAATACGCCATCGGTATTTCCTTCGAGTTCGTTGCTGCCAAGCAGATTGCGGCGGGTGCTCCCCTTCAGTTGGTATTACCAGCCGAAGGTTCTGGTTACGAGATGGAAGTTAATGCTCTTATGAAAGGCGCAAAAAACAAAGAGGGCGCTAAACGCTTCCTAGATTGGGCAATCAGTGATGAAGCGATGAACCTCTACGCTGAGTTCTTCGGTGTTCTGGCAAAGCCCGGCTTTCCAACGCCACCCGGAATTCCCAGCGATATTGCTAATCGCTTATTCCCCATGGATTTTCAATGGTCTTCGGATAACCGGGAGGCGATCATAACTAAGTGGTCAGAGCTTTATTCTGCCAAAGCTGAGACCCAATAATCCTCTCAACACCTTGATCTGACTCAAAGCTTCCGATGAGTTCTTACTTGTCGGAAGCTTCTAAGGACGAGAAAATGGAAAAACAATTCACTGCCAACGAAAAACCTTACTTGGAGATACGAAAGATCACCAAAATATTTGGGGATGAAGTCGTGGCATTGAAAGATATCTCGTTTTCTGTTAAAGAAGGTGAGTTAATCACCTTGCTCGGCCCAAGTGGTTGTGGGAAGACAACTCTATTGCGGATCATTGCCGGGCTTGAGCAACAAAATCAGGGGGAGATTATCTTGGCAGGGCGAGACATCTCCCGCTTACCACCCAAAGATCGAGATTATGGAATTGTCTTTCAATCTTATGCGTTATTTCCAAATCTAACTGCGTCCGAAAACATCGCCTATGGTTTGGTCAATTTGAAAAAGCCACGCAAAGAGATTGAAGAGCGAGTAAAAGAGTTATTGCAACTCATCGGCTTGCCGGATGTTGGACATAAGTATCCATCACAATTATCAGGTGGACAGCAGCAACGGATTGCATTGGCTAGAGCCCTTGCCACTTCACCTAGTCTGTTGCTGCTCGATGAACCACTCTCGGCTTTGGATGCCCGGGTTCGGATCGCGCTTCGTCTGGAGATCAAACACCTCCAAGATCGGTTGGGTGTTACCACAATTTTTGTAACCCATGATCAAGAAGAAGCTTTGGTGATGTCCGATCGGATTGTTGTCATGAATAAAGGCACCATTGAGCAGATTGGCACGCCAGAAGAGATTTACCGTTTCCCAGCTACTCCCTTTGTTGCCGATTTTATCGGAATGATGAATTTTCTCTCCGGGGTTGCAGAGCGGGGTAACACCATCGTGCGTTGCGGGAGCGTCCACTTTAAGTATCATGGCAGCACACCATTTGAAACGGAGACCCCAGTCCTGATCGCTATTCGGCCAGAAGATGTCAATCTGAGGGCTGAGAAGATAGAGGGCGAAAATATCTTCTCAGTGATCGTTCAAGAGTTGGAGTTCTTGGGTTCATTTTATCGTTTGACACTCTCGCTGCTCGGCTTAGATGGAGGTAAGATCGTGGCGGAGGTCTCGATCAACCGTATGCGGGCCTTGGGAATTAGGCAGGGCAGTTCCCTTTACTTACATGTTCCTCCTGAACTTATTCGAGTCTATCCAACAAGGAATAGGGTATCATGAATATATCTCTGCCCTCTCAACCGGTTGCTGATATAACTTCTGTTCGCACGCTAAAGAAAAGGGTTGTCACTCAAAAGTTGGGGGTAGAAGATTACCTGCGCCGTGCTTTGTTTGTGTTGATTGCTGCCTCGCTCTTTCTTTTTTTGATCTTTCCCCTCTATCGGATGTTAGGGCGCAGTTTTCAGAATGCTGCTGGAGAATTTGTCGGCTTTGAGAATTATGTCACATATTTCTCCAACCCTGCAACAGCCGACTCTTTTTTCAACAGTCTCAACGTTTCTTTCTTGAGTATGGCGATCACGGTAGTCTTGTGTTTCATTTATGCCTATGGAGTAAGCCGCACAACGATTCCTGGCAAGAAAATCCTGCACGGAATTGCTTTGCTGCCTATATTTATGCCTTCGCTTGTCCAAGCGCTGGCATTAATCTACGTTTTTGGGAACAATGGCTTTTTTACCCGCCTTTTCAAGATCAATATTGGGCTATATGGGCCGGTTGGGATTGTCATGTCGGAAGTGTTTTATGCATTTCCTCATGCTTATATCATCCTCTCGACAGCTCTTTCTCTGTCAGATGCACGCCTATATGAGGCAGCCGAGTCTCTTCGCACCAAGGGATGGCGCATGTTCACAACAATTACCTTACCCGGCGTAAGATATGGGTTGATGAGCGCCGCTTTTGTGGTTTTTACTCTGGCTATCACGGATTTTGGTGCGCCAAAGGTAGTTGGTGGAAACTACGATGTGCTAGCAACCGATATCTACAACAAGGTGATTGGGCAGCAAAACTTCACCATGGGCGCAACGATTAGCGCCTTGTTGCTGATACCGGCCTTGATTGCGTTTGTTCTTGACCGCATTGTCCAGCGCAAACAAGTAGCAATGATCTCAAGCGGGATTGTTCCGATGGGCCCGAAACCCCATACACCCATTGTCCAGTGGAGTCTGTTTGGTTTTATCTTATTGATAATTACCTTTATTTTAGGTGTATATGGGATTGTAATTGTCGGTGCCTTTACGCGCTATTGGCCTTATGATTTGTCATTCACCTTGCGGAATTTCACTTTCTACGTTGCCGGCGCTCATCATCGAGGAGGAGCCTTTTTGGTTATGATGAATAGTATAAGGATGGCTCTCGGTTCTGCAGCCATTGGAACGTTAGTTGTGTTTGTTAGCGCTTATTTGATTGAAAAGAGTCGAGGGCTTAACTTCTTCCGTTCGGTTCTATATTTACTATCTATTTTGCCATTGGCGATCCCGGGCATGGTTTTAGGGCTTTCGTATATTCTCACCTTCAACGACCCGCGCAGTCCTTTAAATTTCTTGTATGGGACGATGACGATTTTGGTGATCTCGACCATCATTCACTACTATACCGTGCCATTTTTGACTGCGACGACAGCCTTGAAGCAGCTCGCCCCGGAATTTGAAGCGATCGGCGAATCACTTAAGTCTCCCTTTTATCGTACCTTTTGGCGGGTAACGGTGCCGGTTTCTCTGCCGGCGATTATTTCGATTGCTTCATATTTCTTCCTAAATGCGATGGTAACCTTATCAGCAGTTGTGTTCCTGTTTGTGCCAGGCAAGGAATTAGCCTCCCTCTCTGTCATGTTGCTAGACGATGCGGGGGAGACTGCTCAAGCAATGGCCCTCTCCTTACTAATCATCTTAAGCGGTTTTATGGCTCGCGGTTTGTTCTACCTTGCGACGCGAGGTGTGGAACTGCGTACGCAAGCTTGGCGGAGAAGATAAGCGAACATGTATCCATTACCCAAAAAGGGTACCTATCGAAGGTGCCCTTTTATTTTTATCCGAAGGGTGAATTTGGAATTACATTTTGATATCTAGCGGAATATTATGAAAAGAGCTGAAGGTTTAAAACATATCTTCTGTATCTGTGCCTAATTGCCCGTTTGTGGAACTGGGCTGTAAGTGGTGATAAGCACGCCAGAGGTGGTAGGTGACTCTGTCAAGCCAGCGCATGGCTTCGAGCTCTATCAGCGCTTTATCGGGATGAATGGATAATCTTGCAGTTTCTTCTAAGACAAGGCGTCTTTGATTTCGGCGGCGGTCTGCCACCTCGAGGGAGAATTCTTTCAAAAAATGGACGATTTCATCTAAGTGATTATTGTCCCTATATTGATAAAGACGCGAGAAGACATCCTTAACCCGCTCAAAGGTATCCTTGACGGATTCTGACTGCCTGGCAACTGTAGTGAGTTCGTAAAGGCGAAATTCCTCCGAGAGCTGTTGAAGGTGGTCCATGGCATGAAAGATCGAGACAGCTTTATCTTTTTCATTCGAGGTATTTGGATTGACATTCGAAATGAACCGACGCGTCTCAGCTAAGGCTAAATTTGCTGTGTTGAGAAGATTAAGGGCAACCCGCGGTCTAAGTGTGCCGCTAAAGGCTCGGTTAGCGAAATCAATTAGCAGTTTGGCGACATCGAGGATGGCTTGTCGTGCAGCCTCAACGCCCATTGAATAAATGCGGATTTTGCGCGCATCCAGATGACGCGTAAGTGGTGGCTCGTTGTCGGGTAGAATGCGGTACATCAACTTGGTAAAGGGAGAGATAAGAGGCATCAACAACAACACTCCAAGGCCGTTGAAGGCAGTATGGAAGGAAGCTAATATGGTTGTAGGGTCCCAGAGATAAACATCTCTTAGAGTTTGCATAATCTCTATAAAAGTAGGCAGAAGGAGCAGGGCAATGGCGGCGGTGATGACGTTAAAGAGAGTGTGTGCTAAAGCAGTGCGATAAGCGGAAAGAGTAGAACCAAGTGAAGCCATCAACGCTGTTGCAGTTGTCCCGATGTTTTGCCCAATCGCCAGAACTGCAGCTTGTTCAAGAGAGATGGCAGAACCGTAGAGAGCGGCAAGGGTGGTTGCCATTGCTGCGCTGCTGGATTGCATGACAACTGTCATGGCAATCCCAATGAGGAGCAAAAGCAAATTACCACCAAAGCTGCCACCGGGGAATGATTGCGGCGTAAATTGGGTCGCAATTTGTGCCATTCCTTCTTGAAGTATGGAAATTCCAATGAAAATCAAACCGAAGCCACATAAAACCGAACCGATGTTATCACTTTTTTTGGAGCCGAAAAGCTTCAGCAATGTGCCCATCCCAACAAGGGGAAAAGCAAGAACACCGATATTCACCTTCAAACCAATTTGAGAGACAATCCAAGCTGTACTCGTTGTGCCAATGTTGGAACCGAAAATGACACCAAGAGCGTTAGGAAAAGGTAATAAGCCAGCCCCAACAAAGCCGATAAGTGCCAGGGTAACAACACTTGAGGATTGAACCAGTGCAGTAGTGGTGGCACCAAATAAGAAGCCAATAAAAGGGTTGCGTGTGAGTTTTCTTAAAGCCCGGTTTAGGGCCGATCCAGCAATTGCCTTGAGACCATCGGTCATTAGGATCATCCCCAGTAAGAATATAGCAACCCCTCCAATGGCTGTGATCACCATAGAAAGCACTCCTTTTAGCAAAATTTATTGGTTTAAGATGGATCGTTCCACATTGATTGACACAAGGCGCGTCGTTGATTTTGTGGCACGCTCTTATGTAGTGAACTATTAACACCCGAGATTAATTATTAACATACAATAACGTAGTTATTATACCATAATGTAGATTATTATTCAATAAACTTAGTAGCTGGTTGTTAATTCCAAATTTGAAATCACCAAAATTCGGGAGACACTTGTCGAACAGGCACACCCCATAGATTGGCAACTCACTCAGACAATTTCGCTTGTTAGGGGAACAACGGTGAGCGGTTTTGAAGAATGTTTCCCTCAATCCCTGTTTCTCTCCCGATGCGCGCACCAAAGGGTGTTGCCCTGAGCCGCTCGGAGGGTGAGGAAAAACGGAAAATCGGCGCAAGTGAGCCCTATCCCAAACCCCTCGCCAAAAATCGCCTTAAAGTTTCCACACAATGCCATCGTTACTTGGCGAAGCAGATTAACAATAGGGGAAAGAGAATTTGGTGGACGGTAACAGCGTAAACCGACCCTGATGGCAAAGATGTTCCTCTAGGAGTCGCTGGGCGTAAAGCACAATCTTCCTGACCACCGTCTCTGCCTCACACTCGCTGAATTCCTCTCCTTGCAAAGCATCCCCAAACGAAAGGTAAGGTAACCAGCGTTCCCTTTTTTTGCGCACCAGTTGGTTTGCCATCTGGATGTATTCAGAAATCACCAACCGCTGGCGTAGAGATTTCCCCAAACGGGTAATGGGATGACGAAAATAACGCTCAATGAGGACATGACTACAAATGACCGTTTGGAGCATGGTTTGAGGAACACGACTTATGAAAAGGGCAAGGCTCTCCGACCAAGTTTCCAAGTAAAGACGAGCCTCGGAAAGAAAGGCTGGGTCTGGATCCACCCCACCACTCGGAAAGATCAGCAAGGCGCCACCAGCTTCGAGGTGACGGATGGCTTCACGGGCTGCCCAGGCTCGGCCACTGCCCTGGCGAGGAATAAAAATCAAATAACGTTGCAGAGAGGGCAATCGACGCAAAAAATCTAACCCCGAAGCTAAAATTCGCAAATCGTCTCGCGGCAGGCAAGCCGATATCAACAAAGAGTCGATTGCGCCTGGATGGTTGCCAGCAATCAATAACGGACCTCTGCGCGGAATTTTCTCTAGACCGCGCACATACAACCCTTGCACAAAACGAGGCAACGCCCAACGGGCAGCAGTTGTAAAGCCTTCTTTCTCAACTAAGGCATCAAACTGCAAAGCAATGCCAATGAATCGGTCAAGTGGCTTTGCCATCAAGCGCGCAACTGCTCGCTGCAACCACGTCTGGTTGGTAATGCCTATAAGATGGTAAAATTCTGTGAGAATTGCCTGATGTAAATCTGGATTACTCACGGCGATAGAAAGTATAGCATAAACGCTGCAACTTGATGAACGGAAGGTCCAAGGAAACTCTCGCCTAGTTGCCCCTTAGCATGGAGTAAACAACCTCAGATGAACCGAACTGAAATTGCCTTACAGCGCTTTTCTCAGGGTTATAACTGTGCCCAGTCGGTGTTTACAGTCTTTGCCACTGAATACGGCTTAGACCTAGAGACGGCGCGTCAGATCGCTGCCCTCTTTGGCGGCGGGATCGCCCGGAGTGGTGAATTATGCGGCGCCATCAGTGGGGGCTTGATGGCATTAGGGCTCTGTTTGGCTACTTATGACCCTACAGACAATGAGAGAAAAGATCGTCTGTACCAATTGGGACAAAACTTCATTGAAAGCTTTCGGAGCCGTTTTGGCGAGCAACACTGCCGCTTCCTGATCAACCGAGAATTGGATACGCCCCAAAAGCATCATGCAGCCAAAGAGAGCGGTGTTTTTCAAAATCAATGTCCGCAATATGTAGCTTTCGCTGTCGAAACCATCGCTGAGATCCTATACCCAGTAGAAAGGAAAAGCCAACCATGAAATCTTATCGCAAGGAGCTATGGTTTAACGTGCCGAGTCGGCGCGGCTTCATCAATATTACTCCTCAAGTCGAAGAAGCTTTGCGCGAAAGCGGTATTCGAGAGGGTTTGGTCTTGGTCAATGCTATGCATATCACGGCTTCGGTTTTTATCAATGATGACGAGCCTGGACTTCATCAAGACTATGAACGTTGGTTGGAACAACTCGCCCCTCATGAGCCGGTGGCTCAATATCTGCACAACCGCACGGGAGAGGATAACGCCGATGCTCATCTCAAACGCCAAGTCATGGGGCGCGAGGTGGTTGTTGCGGTCACCAACGGAAAGCTAGACTTTGGTCCGTGGGAGCAAATTTTCTATGGGGAGTTTGACGGTCGGCGACGCAAACGGGTTTTAATCAAAATCATCGGTGAATAATTCCCCTTAAGCGCCCTCACCCCAGCCTTCTTCTCAAAGGAGAAAGAGGGAGTGGGGTGAGGGAAAAAACGGGGAGCGATATTGGTAAATTTATTGGGCGTAGAATTCGTGGGCTAAACGCACAAGCTTCTCGTTTTCCTCGTGCGTGCCGATGGTCACACGCCACCAACCATTGCGCCCAAAGATATCCTCCTGGCCGCGCAAGATGATCCCGTGTTGCTCGGCGTACTTGATCATCTCTTTGCCCGGTTTTCCGGTATCGGTGCCGTCAAAGAGCATATAGTTTCCATAGGAATCATAAACGGTTAAGCCGGGAATATCAGCCAAAGATTGTTTGTAAAATTCAATTTCCCGGCGGTTAAATTCTACGCGTTGGCGCAGGGCTTCACGGTCTTCCAAAGCCGCTAAAGCGGCCCACATGGCAATCGTGCTGACGTTCCAAGGGATTAGGGTCGCTGCAATTTGCATAATTACATCGCGATCACCCAATGCATAACCAAAACGCAAGCCGGCTAAGCCATAGGCTTTGGAGAGCGTGCGGGAGATAATGACGTTCTTATAATCCTTTACCAATTTGACCATGGAGCGCTCGAGGTTCATGCCTGAGTACTCAATGTAAGCCTCATCGACGATGAAGGGAATCCCTGTCTCGGCGATGCGCACAATATCCTTCTCGTCCATAAAGTTGCCGGTTGGATTGTTGGGATGTGCAACTACAATGATCTTTGTCTTGGGGGTAATTGCATTTAGAATGGCGTCAGCATCAAACAAAATCTGTTTATCCTTATAGACCATCTTGGTCGAAACCAATTTACCACCAACCACGGTGCAGCGCAGCTTGTAAATTCCAAAGCAGGGAGTCTGCTGGATCACCTCTTCACCCGGAGCAACGAACGAGCGAAACACCATATCAAAGATCTCTGATGAGCCGTTGCCCAACAGAACGTTTTCTGGTCCGGGCAACCCATTGAGTTCGGCGATCTTGCTGCGCACCAAAAGACCTTGATCCATGTAGCGATTGGCAACGCGAGCATATTTTTCAATGGCGGCTAAAACATTCTCGGAAGGTGGCAGGGGGTTTTCGTTGGACATCATGCGGGCTAAACTCGGATTCCGCCAGGCAAGCTCGATGTGCTCGGAAATATACATCGGCACACCTTTGATCCACGGGACAAAGTAATCTTCAACTGGGGACATAGCAACTCCTTTTCGTAATAATATTCACAAACAGCGATTATACTCCAAACGGGAGAGGGTAGGACAACTCGAGCGAGTTGTCCTACCTTTCACCGTACCTAACCAATCAGCAAGCCCCTTACTTCGCCGCAACGTCTTTTAGCCATTGTTCATAGCGGTAATCGGTGATGTCTTCACGGAAGCGGCCAAACCATAAATCGGCATAGCCTTGGAAGTCTTCATCCAATTTGGAGATGCCCGTCTGGGTGGTTCCCCACATTGCTTCGTGGATTTCGGACATGCACCACATTAACTTGGTGCGCGCAAAATTTTTCGGTGTGACCTCGCCAAAGTACTCTTGGAGCAAAATACGTACCTGGTCATCATTGAAGCGATGATGATGGCAGAAGTTGCCCAAGTCGAAGAAAATGTCACCCATGCCAGCATATTCCCAGTCCAAGATTTTCAGTTCGCCCTTCTCGCCCGGCACGTCTTCATCCAAAAAGTTCAGGTTCAAAAGGTCATCGTGACAAGGCGTGGGAATATAGGGGTCCTTTAGCAAGGCTTCCTCGACCTCGCGCATCTTCTGCATAATCCAATCGAAATCGAAGGGGAACTTGCTACCATGTTCCTTCGAAACTTTGGTCAGCCACTCCACCCGCCGAAAGACATTGAATTCGCCATCCACCGGCGGGGCGTTGCGGTGGTAGAGACGCAACTTGCGCGCCACACGGCGTATGTTATACTCCTTATTCATTTCTTCCGGAGGAATGGTTTTCCCCTTGATGAATCGGGTAACCAAATACCCTTCTGGCTCGATGAAATACAAAACTTCCGGAGCTATGCCCAAAAGACCGGCTGCTTTGTTGGAGGCATATTCCACATCGCGACGAATGCCTAACAAATCGGTGTTTTCGCCGGTGATGCGCAGCATATAGGATTTTCCATCTGCATCGATGCGGTAGTTATTATTGGTAATGCCGCCTTTCAAAACTGTCGTCTTGATTTCCTTTGCATCTCGCAAAAACGGGACACGCTGAATGGCTTCTTCAAGTGTGAGTGTCATCGTTTCCTCCAAGTCCGTCTAGGATTATGGGGCAGGCATAAAGCCTGCCCTTTTCATGTAATCGAGATTAATCATCCCCGCGGGCAATAATTTTTTCCAGCTCCTCTTCGATTCTCCGCAGTTCTTCCTCGGAGGCTTTCTTGGGTCCCTCGAACCAGTGTTTTGGACCGAGTTGCCAATAGATCACCATGAAGATACCCAATGCCACCATTGTCCACAACGTTAGCTCATTCGGTGGCAGGATAAACAGAATGGTGATGAAACCGATCCAAATGAAGGCGATAATGTTGATGAAGGGGCCCCATTTACCTAGGTTCCATGGTGCCGTTTCCGGTGTGGTATATTCACCTTCTTTCTTGCGTTTGTTGCGCCAGTTTAGGTAAATTGGGATACCATAGGCAAGATACAAGGCAATGGTGCTAATCGAAGTCACGACATAGTAGGCGGCTGAATAGACAGTTAGGAGGAAGGCAATCACACAAGTGATCAAAATGGAGTTAACTGGCGTGCGGTACTTGGGATGAATTTGCTTAATAATGCTCGAGCCGGGCATTCCGTCATCGCGAGCAAAAGCAAACCACATGCGGCTCATACTTGTAATCGAGGATAAACCGCACAACCACATGCCACCGGCAACAATGATGGCAATGATGTCTGCAAAGAACTTGCTCAAATTCGAATAGGCGATGTACAGCACCGGGTAGTCATCGGTTGCTGTTGCGGCAATGTCTGGGATCGAGTAGGTTAATGCGAGTAGGATGACATAGCCAACCACCGCCGAGACCGCAACGGAGAGGAAGACACCCCAAGCGCTGTTCAAGCGCGCCATCACCGTCTCCTCAGCCACGTGCGCCGAAGCATCATAACCGGTGAAGGTCCACTGCGCCTGAAGGAAGGCAAGCACGAACACCAGAGCAAACGGTGCAGCCCGATAAAGGTTTTCTAAGCCGGGAATAAGATTGAAAAGCGGTGAATGCAATACCAGATTCCCAACCACCAACGCTGGAGCTACTGTCCCATCCGGGAACTCTGCCGAGGAGGCATCCAGTGGATTAACGGTTGTCACAGTGGTGAAACCAAAGGAGAAGGGTTGGTGGGTCTTGCCAAAGAAGAATAACAGGATAGCAATGATCGCCACACCACCAATATGCCAATACACACTAAAATCGTTGAGGAGAGCCGTCAGCCGAATCCCAAAGGCATTGATGAGAATCTGCGGGATCATGATGATGACCATCACGAACAGGTAGAAGCCCCAGGAGTTGGCCGTTCCAAAAAGAGGTACCGGAGCATCGGCTGGGATACCGAGCATTCTTACGACCATTCCCACAATATAAATCGAAGCAGCAATATCGATGCCGGCCGTGATCGTAATCTGCCCCAGCATGTTCAGCCAAGCTGTAACCCATGCCCATCGCTTACCGCCCAAACGGTGTGCCCAATAATACAAACCACCAGCAGTTGGGTAGGCAGAAGCCAACTCCGCCATAGAGGCTGCTACGGTGAGGGTGAAAAGGGCAACAACCGGCCAACCCACCGTGTTGATAATTGGGCCGGCGAATCTCAAGCCATATCCGTAAAGGATCATGGCCCCGGTCAAGATAGAAATAATCGAAAATGAAATAGCGAAGTTCGAAAATCCCCCCATTTCGCGGAACAGTTGTTGGGCATAGCCCAAACGGTGCAGGTCTTTTACGTCTTGCTTAATGATCTCTTCTCTGGATTTGCTTTTTTGATCAGCCATCGTAGGTACTCCTTAAGTTAGAATGATTTAGAATAATTAAGTCTTCAGTACCCAAACCAGGAAAATCAACAATCAGCCTCCTTCGACCACCTCCTTCCCAAACAGATTAGGCGATTCCGCCCATCTTCACCACCGGTCTGAGAATTGGCGTAATGTAATCCGCGCTGCTCCTCCTCCGAACCGGACAGGCTACCGATTAAGAGAGACTCCCCGATTGCTCATTAGGTTAACCTGAGTTCAGGATAAGCTTACTATCTTGGTATGCCACTTCAAGCAAAGCACACCCTTGGGGGGCCCCTTCGAGCGAAGCGAGAAGTTCTCTCCTCGCTGCGCAGGTCGAAATGAACAATCCGAATTCCTAACTCGAACTCAGGTAAATTTAGATTGTTAAGGTGCCCTCTCAGCTAAAGCAACCGCTTTGCTTCTTCGATAACTCGCTCAATCGTGAATCCGAGTTGAGCAAAAACAACTTTATCCGGTGCTGAAGCACCAAAGCGCTCCAAGCTCACCACGCTTGCCCTCGCAGGCAGGTATTTGTACCATCCTAGGCTTACGCCAGCCTCAATCGCTACCGTCGGCACATTTTCCGGTAGCACCGCTTCTTGGTACACTTTTGGCTGCTGATCAAACAACTCAAAACTGGGCATGGAAACCACGCGTGCCGCAATCCCTTCTTTTGCTAGTTGTTCTCTTGCCCCAACAGCAAGAGCTACTTCGGAACCGGTTGCCAAGAGAATAACTTGGGGCTTTCCGCCCTCAGCTTCAGCAAGAACATAGGCACCGCATTCCAGCCCCTTGCCATCGGTGGTTACAACAGGTACCCCCTGCCGCGTAAGCAAAAGAGCCGTCGGTCCCTCCTTGCGCTCCAGGGCTACTTTCCAAGCCACTGAAGTTTCATTGGCATCCGCCGGGCGAATCACGACTAAATTCGGCATTGCTCGCAAGGCCATAGCATGTTCAACCGGCTGGTGCGTCGGTCCATCCTCGCCCAAACCAATGCTATCATGCGTGAAGACATAGATGACCGGCAAGCCCATCAAAGCAGCCAGACGAATGGCTGGCCGCATGTAATCCGAGAACACGAGAAAGGTTCCGCCATAGGGTCGAAAGCCATGTAAAGCTAACCCGTTCATGATTGTCCCCATGCCGTGTTCGCGGACGCCAAAGTGAATGTAGGATCCGCTAAAATCGCCGCGTTTAATGATTTTTGCATCCTTCGGTTTGGTATTATTGCTGGGCGTCAAGTCTGCAGAGCCACCAACCAAAGTCTCTAAGCGTGAAGCGAGAGCTTCCAACACTTTGCCGGAAGCAACGCGGGTCGCCAAAGGCTTATCCGCCGGGAATTGAGGCAACACTCTTTCCCAACCTGCGGGCAGCTCTCCCTTCATAAAACGCTGCAACTGCTGTGCTTCCTCAGGAAACTGCTGCTGATAACGCGCCCATAAAGATTCCCACTCCTGCTGTGCCTTTTGACCACGCTGTTTGACTTGATCAATGTACGGCTGAATTTCAGGCGGCACATAAAAAGCCGGTTCGAGTGGCCAGCGAAAAGCTTTTTTGGTCTTGAGGACATTTTCCTCACCCAAAGGTGCACCATGCACACCCGCATCGTCCTGCTTTGGGCTTTTATATCCGATGTGAGTACGACAAGCAATAATCGAAGGGCGTTGGGTTTCTGCCAATGCTGCACTCAATGCTTTGTCAATTGAGGCAAAGCTATGCCCATTTGCCCGCTGGGTGTGCCAGCCATAACCCTTGAAGCGCGTGAGCACATCATCGCTAAAAGCCAATTCTGTGGGGCCATCGATCGAGATACGGTTGTCATCGTAGAACACAATCAATTTCCCTAAACCCCAATGCCCCGCCAGCGATGCAGCCTCATGTGAAATCCCCTCCATCAGGTCACCATCTGATGCCAAAACAAACGTATAATGGTCAATAAGAGGGAATTCGGGCTTATTAAAGCGAGCGGCTAACATTCGTTCAGCTAAGGCAATGCCCACTGCGGTCGAAATTCCTTGTCCTAATGGGCCGGTGGTCATCTCAACCCCGCGTTCAGGGTCATATTCCGGATGCCCTGGCGTGGCGCTTTCCCACTGGCGAAAGCGTTGTAACTCCTCCAACGGCATCGGGTAACCAAAGACATGCAAGAGGGAGTATAAGAGCATGGAGCCATGACCCGCCGAAAGGACGAATCGATCCCGATTGAACCAGCGGGGATCGGCGGGGTTGTGTTTTAGATAGTGCCCCCATAGCACCGTCACAATATCTGCTGCTCCAAGTGGCAAGCCAGGATGTCCCGAATTCGCCTTCTGCACCCCGTCAATTGAAAGCATCCGCAAGGTTGTTGCAACAAGTTGATCGAGTTTTGTATATTCAGTCATTATCCCTGCCCAAAGTACAAAATTTATTTTGTTTTCAATGTGCCTGTCTCAAGTTTTTATCGTGTATCTTACCTTTCAACCACCAATCCCCTCTCCGGAGATGGAGAGGGGATCAAGGGCAGCGAAAGGAAACAGTTACGCAGGCACTTTGTTACCTAGAACAACCTTCATCCGTTCACCGACATATTCTTCCAACCCAATCGAGGCTTTGGCAAAGGCTTCGGCCGTGGCTACAGTCGCTGGATGATCGTTGAACTCAGTGATCTCCAAACCATTGGGATCCATCGCTTGAATCGCGTAAGGAATCTTGGTTAATTTATTCATCACTTCAGACGGGATTTCCTCGCCGATGCGATTCGAGAACTGGAGATCATTGCACTTTTGCCACAAGGGCTCAAGGACATAGGGCGGCATGGTATAGACGATTTCCCCACCAGCAATCATCTCAACATCCCAGAAGCGATAGCGTCCGGCAACATTCGGGCCGTCGCGCATCGAACAAGCCAACAACTTGCTAGCATAGCCGCCCTCGGTCAAAAGGCGATAGGCTTTGCGGAAGACATGGATGCCAAACCAGTGTTTATCTTGCCAGGTCAGGGTTATGCCACGGCGGGCAGCTTGCACATCCAACTCCGGATTTTCGGTCAAGCGGCCGATCATCATAGTGATCACGGCGCGCCACTTGCTCATATCCACGCCGTTCTTCTTGGCAATTTCGATCCCTTCCATTGCTGCATTGGCGACCGCCATAATCTGGGGCAACATAAAGCAAGTTGTGACATTGGTCGGGATTGCCATCGAGGTCAAAACCTTGACGACCTCTACACCTTGCGTGGTACCGGGCACCTTGATCATCAGATTCGGGGCAATGGCGCGGATCTCTTGGGCATCTGCAATCATTTTTTCGGTATCAAAGTTGATGCGTGGGTCTAGCTGGCCAGAAATATAGCCAAAGCGGCCATTTGAGGCTTCCCAAATCGGCATCAACATTTCAGCGCCACGCCGAATGACCTCTTTGTAAGTCATCCAGAAAAGCTCGTGCTGGGTTTTATCCTTATTCTCGGAAATTAAGTTATCAATCCATTCGTTCCAAAATTCGGGGTCATTCTTCACAGCCGTAAGCGAGAGCGGTGGATTCGTGGTACAACCGCGAATCACGCTTTTTGCTGGATCATCAACGTTAAAGAAGCGGGTTAACTCTTCCTCTATGGTCTTCTTGCGCTCGGGCGGTGCCCAATCGATCATCTTCTGTTTCCAGGACTTATAGACCAATGGTGAGGAGTCCCACCAGATTTCCATCTCAGGGTTGGTGGCAACCAAACGCTCAATCACACTCGGATTCATGGATAAACCTCCTATCTTGTTTCAAAATTTTCTGAACGAAACCTCATTGGCTGAGGTTGCCAACTTTAACAGAGAGAGCGGCTCTCTGAGTATGCCAATCGGACATCAACGTTCCATTGCCACCGTTAGCGAGTACATATCGCCGCGGTTATAGCAATAGGTAAATTCCACAGGAGTGCCATCGGTAGCTAAAATCTTGCGTTCCTTATAGAGAATCGGGGCACCGGGCTTAATCTCCAATAACCTTGCAATCTCAATAGAAGCTGGGCGCGCCTCTAGCTTTTGAATGGCGCGTTTCACCCGATAACCATACTTCTCCATAACATCCCAAAGGTGCACATTCTCCAGATTCTCATGGAGAATATCAGCAAATAACCGCTGAGGAAGATAGGAGTCATGTACGGTAACCGGCGTCTGATTGACATAGCGCAAGGTACGAATACAAATCACGTGATCACTGAGTTTAAGAAGTAGCTCTTTCGCAGTTTTCTCGGTTGGGGGAGAAATTTCTATTTTTAGAACAGTGGATGAAGCGTCAATTCCCTGTTCTCTGGCACTTTCGAAGAAATTGGTCAGGCGGGTATGGTCTCGGTCAAAATGAGGATAGGAGACAAACGTGCCAACCCCTTGCCTGCGGTGGAGTAAACCTTCTTTTATCAGTTCTAAAATACCCTGCCGAACGGTCATGCGGCTGACCCGATATTGATTGGCTAATTCATCCTCGGAAGGTATCTTCTGACCGGGGTGAAGTTTGCCCTGCAGGATTTCAGCCCGCAGCGTTTCGCGAATTTTTACATAGAGGGGAACACCTTCAGTCGAGAGGAGCGTTTTCACAAAAGGCTCACCGCAGTTTTATAGACGTATAGACGTCTATATTTTACAGCATGGCTATAAGATTGTCAAGTTAAAATTTTTTGAGGTGTGCTCTCAAAAGTTGTTGGCAACATTGCTTTGTAGGACAACTCATTGAGTTGTCCTACAACTTTTGCGTGGACACTTTTGGGGGCTAGGTCTATTCATCCCCATCTCCAACCCTTCGCTCTTTTGGAGTGCAGATTTGTCATTTCGACCAGCGCAGCGAGGAGAAATCTAATAAATTTTATTAAATAACACCGCAACTCTGTTTTGGAGTGTTGTTGCCATATATAGCACAGGCTAAAGCCTATGTTACTCCTGCTCCACCGTGTAAGCCGCCAGCGGTTCAAAACCCCGTAATGACGCGTCAAAAAGGAAGCTTATCTTGAACTTAGGCTAGGCAAAGTGAGGACAACTCGCTGAGTTGTCCTCACCGGCTGTTTGATCGTATCTAACTCATTAATGATCGCTAATTCTTACCGATCATATCGAGTTGTTCTTTGACAATCAAAGTTGGGCAAGGACAATAATGCAAAAGTTTGCGCGGCAGCGATCCCAACTGCCATTGAGGTCCTTTGCTCAACCCGCTGGCACCCAGCACAACCAAATCAACCGCCTCTTTTGTCACATAGTTGTGTATTTGTTCACATGGCTCACCTTCTAGCAACACGGCCCGGGTGGGCAATTCGTGTCTCTGTAAAATCAAGGTCGCTCTGCGGAGAATTTCATCACCATCTTGGATAGCAAACCTCTTCGCTTTTCCGTTCCCATTCGGTTTTGGCTGCTGGAAAGCCTCACGATCAACCGGTTGCATAGCGAGAGAAGGCGTTACATGGACAACGTGAATTTCGGCTTCATCGGGTAGCGGAAACTTGCCGAGGTACTGCGCAGCGCCTTCAGCCTGAGAAGATCCATCCGTAAAGAAACCGACCTTCCGCAAGCCACGATAGGGCTGTCGATAGACCAAGACGGGTAAGTGAATTTGCTCGACCACTTTCTCTACCACCCCACCCAAAAGGACTCCAAACGCGTGGTTCAATCCAGTAGCACCTAGGATCACCAAATGGGGGCGGAGTTCCTCTGCCACTTGCAAAATGACTTCTGCCTCATTTCCCACCTTCAAAATTGTGTGAGCACAAATTTCAGCTTGTTCAAGTCGTTGACGGGTTTGTTCTAGGCACGCTTCTCGCAAGACCATCCCTCGGGTTTCGTGGGCATTAACCACAGACAAAGCGGTAACAGAGCAATTGTAGAGTGGCAAATCCACAAGAAGATCAATTGCTGCAAGGATGTCTGGAGAGCCATCATCGGCGAGCAGTATGCTGAAATATCTTCGGTAAGGCCGCAGGGTAACTCTCCGAATCGGTTGGGGAAGATAAAATTCTGCGGTCATATCGCTACTCCTTTTTGCTAATTTTCCGCTGGACATTATCCACCTCCTACGGAATAAAAAAGCCCGCTTACGTTTTGACCATCCCATCCCTTCCAAAGATGGTACGGCAGCAAGCCAGGCACACAAGGAGTAGACTGTTCGTTTTTTGCTGCCAGGACCTTGTGGGCCTGGCACGTTATCTCTGCTATTAATATAGCATAGTGTTAATTTAGTTTCAATAATATTAACACATATTAACCTTGTGACAAATGTCACAATAAAAGCCTGCGAGGTTTCTAGGCACCTCACAGGCTCTATTCCTCACAAAGAAAAGCACAGCTATTTGCCCAAACGCTTTCTAAACTCCTCCGTTAGCGCAGGAACAATCTCAAACAAATCACCTACAACACCGTATTTGGCTAGGTTGAAGATGGGCGCGTCTTTATCTTTGTTGATCGCCACAATGACTTTAGAAGTGCGCATGCCGGCTTGGTGTTGCACTGCCCCCGAAATGCCGCACGCAATGTAAAGATCAGGCGAGACCACCTTTCCAGTTTGCCCAACCTGATGAGAATAGGGAATCCAGCCTGCATCCACCGCAGCGCGGCTAGCGCCGACCGCTCCTCCTAGCACCTTCGCCAATGCTCGCAACGGCTCAAAACCTTCGGGTCCATTCACGCCCCGACCACCTGAAACAATGATCGCCGCTCCATCGACCGATACCTCACCCTCTTCGACTACATAATCCAAAACTTTGGTAGTCAATTGATCTTCGCCTAGTACTGCTGAGACTTTGGTCACGCTGCCGCTCTTGCCAGCACCACTTTGAGGGGGAGGAAACGCCCGCACCCGAACGCTGACCAACAACGGTTGCCCCTTTTTCGCCACTTCGTTGCACAGCAGCTTGCCCGCATAGACAGGGCGAGTGACTACGATTGCGCCATCTTTGATCTCTAACCCCGTTGCGTCCACTATAACGCCGCTCTCCAAGTCGATCGAAGCATAGGCGAACAAATCGCGCACACGCGTACTCGCTGTCCCGATCACAACCTTTGGGCGCGCCTCTCCCAAAACCTTGGCAAATACGGCTGCATAAGGTTCAACGCGAAAATCCGCTAAACTGCCATCCTCACAGACAACGACTTCATCAACGCCAACGTCAAAAGCTTGTTGGGCAAGGCTCTCTACGCCGCTGCCGATTACCAATGCGGTGATGCCGCTGCCCAACTGTTCCGCCACACTTTTCGCTGCGCTCACCGCTTCCCAAGCTGAAGGAGTAGCTTGCCCCTTGAATTGATCGATGTAAACCCAAACTTGATTTGCCATCTTTTTACCCTCTCTAAATCACTTTTTCCGCAATCAGTTTATCCGCCAGCTTGGCAGCGATCTCTTGTGGGCTGCCGCCCTCGATCCATTCGACTTTGGTCTCTTTGAGCGGCATCGGATAGATTTCGGGCCAGGCGACAAAGGCACCGCTTGCTCCGACTCGGCTGGCTTCAATTCCCAAATCGGCTATACTCCAATTGGGAATGGTCGCTTTGGAGGCTTTCCGAATCCCCATGAAGGAGGGATAGCGCGGCTCGTTGATCCCCTTGATCACGCTGACCACAGCCGGTAATTTCGCCGAACAAACCTGGCGGCCTTCTTCCATAAAACGTTCCACTTTGATCGTCTTAGCTGCTGGGTCGATCTCGTGAATTTTGATCACCTGGGTGAGAACCGTCCAACCCAAATGACGCCCAAGCATGGCAGCAGTCAAGCCAGTATCCCCATCGATGGCTTGCTTGCCCAACAGAACGAGGTCCACATCGCCGAGTTTTTGCACGGCCTTAGCAAGGGTCAGGGCTGTCGCCGAGGCATCCGATCCTTTGAGGGCTGGGTCTGTGATCAAATAAGCCTCGTCGCAACCAACTGCAAGGCAGGTCTTCAGCGCTTCCACTGCGCTTTCTGGTCCCATGCTGATCGCTGTGGCTTTGCCACCGAATTTTTCCTTAAGCAACAAGGCTTCTTCATAGGCATACTCATCCCAAGGATTGACAATGAGCGGCGAATCTCCCCAGGTCACGTGGGAGTCAACCACTTGCAACTTCGCTGCCGTATCCGGCACTTGTTTGACACAGACAACGATATTCAACTTTCACCTCCTTTTTTATCTTGAAAATCAATGATCCAAAATGGGAGCGAGTATTTTCCACGCCAATTCAACCTCTCGCTCCCTGGCTGACGTAATTCAATTAGCTGCGAATGCGCTCACCCTTTGGATCCCACAGCGGTTCCTTGACCACTTCTGCTCCAACAATTTCACCAAAAAACTCAATCGCCAGACGGGTGCCGATCTTAGCGTGTTCAATCGGTAGGTAAGCATACACAATGCTCTTCTTCACCGAGTAGCCATAGCCGCCGGAGGAAACCCAACCGATGATCTCGTTTTTACCTTCCAGTCGGATCGGTTCTTTGCCCAAGGCAACGGTGCGGTCATCATCTAGGACGATGCAACATAGTTTGCGCTTGATCCCTTCGGCTTTCTGCCTAAGCAGCGCTTCGCGACCGAGAAAATCGCCCTTGTCCAGTTTGACCGCAAAACCGAGTCCAGCTTCATAGGGGGTGTAATCTGGTGTGGTTTCGCTCGCCCAATAGCGATAGCCTTTCTCAAGGCGGAGGGTATCGATGGCTTTATAACCGGCCGGAACCATTCCCAAAGGCCGTCCGGCCTCCCAAAGCACATCCCACAATCGCTGGCCATATTCCATTGGGCAATAGAACTCCCAGCCCAATTCGCCCACGTAGGTAACGCGCATCGCTTGACAGGGCACATCACCGACCGCAATTTTCTTCGTGGTCATATAGGGGAAAGCTTCGTTGGAGACATCATCGCTGGTTACTTTTTGAAGGATCTCGCGAGCTTTTGGTCCCCACAAGCCAATACAAGCATAGGCAGAAGTGATGTCTTCAACGATCACCGAACCATCTTCCGGCATGTTCATGCGAATCCAGGATAGATCGTGCTCCCCAAAAGCCGTGCCGGTAATGATCCAGAAGCGGTCCTCTGCAATGCGGGTGACTGTAAAATCACACTCGATCCCGCCTCGCTTGTTGAGCATCTGGGTATAGATGACTGTGCCCACCGGTTTATCGATATCATTGGCGCAAAGGTATTGCAAGAAATTCAGCGCGCCGGGACCGCGCACTTCAAACTTATTGAAAGAGGTCTCGTCAAAAAGGCCGGCGATCTCGCGGGTCATTAGATGCTCGTAACCAATTGCTCGCGACCAGTTATGATGCGCCCAACCTTTGGGTTCATGGCCGTGGCGGGCGAGTGCTTCATGGGGCTTGAACCAGTTCGGTCGTTCCCAGCCGGTCTTTTCGCCAAAGAAAGCCCCCAAATCGCGCAAGCGATAATAAGTGGGCGATAGGCGCAACGGACGACCGCTCATCCGTTCTTCACCGGGATAGTGAATATCGTAGTATTGGGTATAGGTCTCGATGGTTCGCGTGACGGTGTAGTTCATACTGGCGTAGTTTGAGCCAAAGCGGCGCACATCCAAGCGCCAGACGTCATATTCGGGTTGACCGTCGATGATCCACTCTGCCATCACCTTGCCGATGCCACCTGCGCCGGCTAAACCGTGGGCGCAGAAGGCACAAGCTACCCAAAAGCCCTTAACCGAAGTTGGGCCAAGCAGGAACTCCCCATCGGGTGTAAAGCCTTCAGGACCATTATAATACATCTTGATCTCGGCTGTTTCGATTGCCGGAACACGTTTGATGGAATTTTCCATCAAGGGAGTAAAACGATCCATGTCAAAGGGTAGCAATTGGTATTTGAAGTCTTTGGGAATGCCATTGAGGCCAAAAGGCATCGGATCGCGCTCATAACCGCCGGTGACCAGTCCGCCGGTTTCGCGGCGCCAGTAAACCAACAAATCTGGGTCGCGCAAGGTTGGCATGTTTTGCTCAACCCCTGGAATGGGTTTCGTTACGATATAGAGGTGAGCCATCGGCACAACCGGGAGGAACAGCCCGACCATCTTACCGACTTCACCGCCCCACTGCCCAGCGGCATTCACAACAATCTCCGTTTTGATTGACCCTTTGTCTGTTACCACCTCTTCAACACGCCCATTTTTGAGCTTAATAGCTTCGACATTGGTGTTCTGAAAGATTTGCGCGCCACGCATTTTCGCTCCGGCCGCCAGAGCTTGGGTCAAGCCCGAGGGATCAATAATCCCATCAGTTGGGGTATAGGCGGCGCCTAGAACGCCATCAATGCTCATCAGGGGGAACATCTTTTGGGCTTCTTGCGGGCTGATGAGCTCCATTTGCATCCCAAACGAGCGCGCCATCCCAACCAGACGTTTGAGGTCTTCCATCCGTTCGGGGGAAGAAGCCAGCCGAATCCCTCCGACTTCATGCCATTCCGGGTCGACTCCAGTCTCTTGTTTTAGTTGGCGATAGAGATCCGTGCTGTAAAACATCATGCGGGTTAGGTTGGCATCCGAACGCAATTGACCAACCAACCCGGCTGAGTGCCAGGTGGAACCGGCCGTCAGTTCATGTCGCTCTAGGATGACAACGTCTTTCCACCCCATTTTGGTCAGATGATAGGCAATGCTACATCCCCCAACACCTCCACCGATGATCACCACTTGAGCATGGGAGGGTAAATCTGCCATAGGACTCTCCTTTTCTTTTGAAGATAAATCAAGAGACCAGCCTCGCAATGCGGGCCGGTCTCGTTTTCACTTTATTTTATTTTTGCCACACCGAGCTCGGATGTGCCATCAATCCGACAATGTCAAACGAAGAAATCACCCCAAGTGGCATTGAATCGGGGTCATCAGGGTCGATCACAACCAAACGATGATAATGGCTTTCGATCATTTTATTGGCAGCTTCCTGTAAGGTTGCGTCAATTGCAACCGTCAAAGCCGGATGCATGACTTCGGTCACCAGCTTGCTGCCGCACTCATCATCTAGGCAATAGGGCAGTAAATCCAGACCACTGACAATGCCCAGTGGAGCGCCTTTTGCATCCACCACAAGCACCGAACGCCACCCCGTGCTGGTCATCGCCCGCGCCGCCGAAGCGATGGGGGTTTTATCACGGCAGACCAAATAGGCATCCGACATCACATCCCCAACCTGCCCGCGTCCGAGGGGCGCCGATTGGGCAATATGTGCCACAATGTCCGAGACCGAAATGACCCCCACCGGTTTCCCCTGATCGGTCACGAGCAAACGCCGAATGACCTCCTTGATCATCCGTTCGGCAGCTTCTTTGATGGACGCATTCGCATCAATGCTTGCAACGGGGGAGGACATTAGGTCACCCGCAGTTAGACTTTTCATCACCTCTAAACTCTCTGGGTCTTGTGAAAGCCATTCTCCTGCTAGCAAGTCAAAATCCGTAATCACACCGATAATTCGCCCATCTCGATCGGTAACCATCAAGGAGTGCACTTTGTGCTGATCGAGCATAACAGCTACCTGTCCAATGCGAGTATCTTTGCGGCAGGTCAGCACGCCGGGTCGCATGAAATCTCTAACTTTCGTCATCGCACTTTTCTCCTTATCTTTCCCATCAGAAATCAATGAACCTCATCTACATCCTTATACCACTTGACCCGATCGCCCACTCTAGCTCGCAAACGCCAAGCCAGCGTTTTAGGCTCAGTTTCTAGTCGGGCCAAGATTTGATCCACTTGTTTCTGGACATGCTCTTTCTGTTCCTCGGTCAGTTGAGGATAGGTGAACGCCAAGCGCTTGACTTTATCCAAATTCATTGTAGTCGTTCGCCACAAGCCCCAATCTTTAGCACATAACATCGCTACGCGCGCAACATTGATAACCTCCTGATCCTCATCTCCCAGGGGATGTTCCAGCAAAAGCATGATCGTGTCGATCACATCTTTCTCGTTGATCTTGACGATTTGCATCTTCTCTAAGAGCATTTCCGCCAAGGGGATCGTTGGCGAATCCACTTCCAACCTTCCCGTCCAATAGATGGTGTGACAGAAATCCAGCTTTTCGTAGAAGACATCCACATGCAAACCGTTTTGGGGATTATGGAAGATTGCCCGGTCGCCCTCGCTGACGATAAAAACCTCTTTTTCCTCCTCATAACCCAAACCGGCCATGAGGATAGCGACATCTTTTGCCTGTCCGCGATAACCGGCAAAATCAATATCCGTATAAGCTCGCCCCATTGCAGCTTGTAAGTACCCATAGGTTGGACAATGCATTTGAAAGGCTAGTGAACCGATCACTCTCAAAAGGAGACCCCCTTTTTCACTGGCACTTAGGATGCGTTTTAATTCCTCTTCAAACTTCCTCCGCTCAGCTTCATCCTGTTTGCCCATGCCAATTGGACTTGTCGACATACCTAAACTCCTGAAAGCAGAATTTTATTGGGGAAGAGTGAGAAGCGTTTGGATCGAAGAATCAATCTTGAGAGTGATCCGTTCGTTGCATCGATCCAGAACTGCCACCTCTCTATTATAACAAAAAAATCAAAAACTTGCAAATTACTTCAAAAAACGTCTCGAAATTCACAAATCATCCGCAAAACCCAATTCTCGCAGAGCTTGCTTGGCGTCGTTGGGCTTGACCTCGTTTCCAGATAATTCCTGCCAAAAACGCTCATCATACCTTCGCGAGCGGAGCGGGATCGGCAACGGCACTCCCCAACCCAGCAATAAAACCTCCTCTTTAGGTTGTAAATGGCTTAACATGCCGCGTAAGGTCTCGCGACCGGCTAAACCAGCTAACACAGCGCGAATATCCTCCTCATCGCCCAGCCAACCAGAGATACGTGTGCCTAATTGGGACATCACTTCATCGTAAATTTGCGAGGGACGTTGATCGACGATCAAGAGGGTGACGTAGTACTTGCGCATTTCGCGCGCAATGGTGCTGAAGGTCGTTTGGCTTGCCAACTCACGGTTGAGCAATTTATGCGCTTCTTCAAGGACAATGACCAAGGGGCGCGGTTCATCAGTATTGGTTGAGCGGTAAGCATCGGTGCGTCGTTCCCAAGCTTCGCGAATGCGCCGGGTGAGCAAATTTGAGACAAACAGATAGTCAACATCCTGATCATATTTGCCAAACGAAAGGATGACATGCTGCCCTTGCTCTAACATTTGCACAATCTGCCCCACCCCATCGGCTGCTGCTTGCTCGACAATATAGTCACGGTGAAACAGAGGGCTCAACTTTGAATGCAAACCTTCCGCCGCCATAGGGTGGACTCCGCTGCGATTTGCCCACGCGGCTACGCTATCCGGAGCGGGCACTCGCCTCCCATCTTCATTTTCAACCATAGCTCCATTGCGCAGAGCGCGAAATTGGCGAAACCAATCCTCAATCCCAAAGGAAGCAACCAACGCTTCCAGAGTCGTCGGGGTGGTCTCGCGCAAATTCAAAACGCCGCTCAAGAGCTCGATATCCGCCGGGCGAATATCCTTCATGGCAATTTCTAGGTGAAAATCGGGCGATTGACCGCGAATGGTGCTCCCTCGACCCAATCCGACCACGCGTACCCGCGCCGGAAAACCGCTGCGCAAGCCTTTGATCTTCAAGCCGCTATCGGAGGCAACATCGTCAAAGCCATATTCGTTGTGCATATCGAAAACCAAAAGCGAAGCTCGATTGCGTCGGATCAAACCAGCCAAGAGTATGCGCGTGAGGAAGGATTTCCCTGTGCCGGTTGCCCCAAAAACTCCCGCCGACCGTTGGATGAACCGATCCAAGTTAAGACACACCGCATAACCCGCTTCGCGTGTATAACCGATGACAAAGTTCATCTCCTCCTCGGGCTTTCCGAAGATTTCGGCAATATCGCCTGCCGAGGCAAGATACACTTCTGCATGGTGGGCAGGAACAGTCTTGACCGGTAAGACCCCCGGTTTAACTCTCAGACCGCGCTCGATCTCTTCTTGCCACTTTCGATAAGCCTCACTGCCGGGTTCAGGGCCGCGTTCCATCATCAAGATGGGCAAAATTTCAATGTTGGTAAACAGAGTCTGCCCTAAAAGAGATTTGGCGATTGCTGCCGGAAAGCGCCGTTCGGTTTGTTCGTCGGCAAAGCGCGGATCGGTCGCTCCTAATTGTAAATCGGTCACCAAACCGTAAAAAGCCCAATCCCCGCTATAGATGGTGACAAAACTGCCTTCTTGGACTTGATCGGCCGCCACGGTCAGACGAGCGCGCAAGTTCTCTTTCAAACTACCCCCAATAATGTAACCAATGCTTTCCTTTTGCGGTGTATTGGCTGTCATATGCAACGCCTCTTTCCTTGCTTGTTAGGAAGTTTATAAGCGGTCAAACAACTGCGTATCCGCGAGACAATGGAGAACTCGGATAAGAGTTGGGTAATCGTCCCGCAGTAGGGTGATGATCTCTTGAACGGCTCGCTCAGCCCAATCTGACCTGGCGGCTTTTTGATGGGCTTGCTGAGCCAATTGGAGATGAGCGGCCAAAACCTCGCTCACAAAAGCGGTGTTCTCCTGCAGCAGATGGCGCAAGTAACCAAAGCGTCCACTGGAGGTGAATTCAACCACCTCAGACGATGAGCATAACACCATGCGGTCAAGACCGAGGGGCGGCTGTGGCGGCAGAAGGTGAGAAATTCTATCTCCCAATCGATAACCGACCATTTGGACGCGAATCTCAAGCGGAACGCTACGGTTCAAGCGATGATCACGAACGATGGCTTCATCAATCGGTTCAACCGTTGCCAACTGGCGCACAAAGCCATCATCGGCGATGGAGATGTCCATAATGACACCATAGACTGCATAACCACTCTCCAAATCCACTCGTGCTAATGCCCCTAAGGAGGGTAAATTGATCTGTGAGGCATGGCAACCCACCAGAAACTGACGACTATTTGCGCTGAGCAATCGACCGATCTGAATTTCACTCATCCTCTTATTCCTTAATCTAGATGACTCTTTTGTCGAACAGGTAAGTTTTTCAAAGCCTGTTTATGAGAGAGTTGCGGCGGCGGGTATCCGCGACGGTGCAATTCGGTCAGCAAAGAACGAACGATCACCTCTCGATCTTCAGGATGCACCACAGCCACTTCGTGGGCGCGGTGCAGGAGATAGGGGTAGGGGTATGCTCCACTCTGGCGACATTGAGCAATCAGGGTATACTGAAGATGGTCAACCAAGACCCGATCCCTCGCTAACCAAAGCGGTATCTCCACTCGAACGATATTTGCCTCCACCTCGCTGCCCGTGCGTAAGTAGAAAAAACAGATTACGCTCTCTGCAGGGAGTTGCTCCTGCAAAGGGGATTGCAAACGAAAGATGGCTGAGCGTTCACCGGGACGGAGCAGGCGGACAAAGAGATCCGCATCGAAAACTCCCTTGAAAGGTCGAAAACGGTGCGATTCGGCTAAATCTTGCCTTTCGGCAATTGCCAACTCTAATAAACGGATGACATAGGCCGACTGCGGCCGATCCACATACCCACACAATAAAATGCCTTGTGCCCGAAACCTCTCTAAAGTCTCGAAATAGCTTTGTAACAGGCTTCGTAATTCCTGGCGTCCTTCGTCCGATGTTCGGTATTCCATCCAAAGCTCTAAAGGGCCATCCGTCAAAGCAAGAACCGGTGGCTCAAGCGTAAGGCTGATTTCCAGCAGTAGTTTCCTCTCCAGCACGTCGCGGCGGAAATTGAAAAGCGACTCGTTAAAATCTTCGCTTTCCCCATACCAAAATTCACTCTGGGAGACTTCCATTGGGAAGAGCGCCGATCCCTGTGGCAAAGTGACGCCTCCGAGGTTAATCATCCCGAAATACAATTCAGCATGACGGTCGGGCAAAATTTGCGAACCATCCGCTGCGGCTAAATTCATTGGACTCTGAGGCTTTGGCAAAGGATAGGAAGCATCGAGCGTTGTCTCAAAGGGCTTTGCACAGCGCAAAGTTTTGCCTTCTTGAATCAAAGCTTGGTCAACTCGTTCTTGAAGAAATTCGACCTCTGAAGCGTATTGCGCCAAGACTTGAAGGGCACTCTCGCACCGCTGTTGTCGTCCTAGGGTCGATTGCTCAACCTGATCGGCAAACAGCCGAATCTTTGGGTAAAGCTGGCGATAATCGATGGTCACCCAAATCCCTTTCCCTACCAAACCAACTTGTGAAGCAAGGCTCTACCAAAAAACACTTGCTTATATCATCCTGCATCTTTCGCGGTAAAATTTGGTTACTCGATCAATTTTATCACGATGGTTTGATGAACCATTTACCTTCTCTAAAAGCAAAATCAATGGGGGCTGAGAACCGCAGATGACCAAGTCATCTTATCCTCCGCCGATTCGCAAGCTTGATCCTCGCAAGGATCTTCTAGCCATAGCAGACTTAATCGAGCTCTGTTTTGCCGAGTCCCTCGATCAAAGCGGACGCGATTATATTCGCCAATTGCGTCAAGTTGCCAAAGACGCTTCTTCTTTCTGGATTGGGATTTCAACGAATCACCTTTATGCTCCCCGCGAGGGTTTTGTGTGGGAAGAGGGGGGCAAAATTATCGGCAACCTTTCGATCTTCCCGTTTCAAACTTCTCAAGGCGTTGAGTACTTAATTGCCAATGTAGCTGTTCACCCGGACTTTCGCCGCCGAGGGATCGCCCGCTTATTAACTGAGTGCGCTCTAGATTCCATTCGCGAACGCGGTGGTCGGCGCGCTTGGCTAAACGTGCGTGCTGACAATCAAGCTGCCTATTCTCTTTATCGGCAATTGGATTTTTCCGAACGGCTGCGGCGCACCCATTGGCAATATCGGCCGTCCTCCAACGCTTTTCCGAAATGTCCCTCTCAACCGATAAGAAACCCAAGCACAAGCGTTCAAATCCGCCGCCGCACCCGTTCCGAGTGGGAGTTGCAAAAGCGTTGGCTTCTCGCCACCTACCCTCAAGAGTATCATTGGCATCTCGATTTTCACCTTGACGGGTTTGCGCCGGGCTTTTTTGCTTGGCTGAGAGGATTCCTGAATGACCTTCGCTATCAACACTTTTCTATCCTAAAAAATCAACACCTGATCGGCGTTGCTACCCTTCAGTCCAGTGCCCGTGAGGGTCAAGTGCTTTGGGTTGCCTGTCATCCTCAATGGGAAGATGAGGCATTGCAGGCTTTCCTAAGCCACTATTTCAACCTCCAAGCGGTTAGAGGCAAAATCAGTTTGGACTATCCCGCTCAACGGGCAGCGCCGGTCTTACAGGAGTTCGGTTTTACCCCTGTTCAGACCCTCGTCTGGATGCAACGATCCTTAACCCAGACAGAACTCATCTAATACCACAACTTTGAGGTTCATATTCCTAATGACACCTTTTGTCATCCTCATCGTCTTGCTTTCAACTTTTATGCACGCTGGCTGGAATCTGCTTGCCCATTACGACCGCAGCGAAAGTTTGTTTTACCGGCGCATGTTGATCTTTATTATCGTGGTCGGATTTTTCCCAACCTTGCTCAGCGAAATCCAAACCAGATCGCTCCCACCTCTGGCTTGGTTATGCGTACTAGGCTCCGGCTTCTCTGCCGGACTCTATCTTTTCTTCCTCGCTAAAGCTTTTGAAAGTGCCGATTTTTCCGTAGTTTACCCGGTGGCACGCTCCTTACCGGTCATCTTTATCGGTATTATCGACACCTGGCGCGGCAGACCCCTAACAGTTTGGGGCTGGGTAGGGATTGGGTTGGTCAGCTTGGGGTGTTTTCTCGTCCCGCAGCGCTCGCTGCGTGCCTTTTCTTGGCGCTCTTATCTAACGCCAACTTCACTTTGGATGCTCTTAACCGCTTTGGGGACGATTGGATATACTTATTTGGACAAGATCGCCGCCGAAGTGGTTCAGCAAAGCCCGGCCACCGCCGCTCGCTACGGTTATATCTATTTTGCCGTCTCTTTCATCCCCTATGCGTTGTTTTTGCGTTATTCCCATTTATCCAAACCACAGGAGACAACCACTCGGGGCGGTTGGAAGCTTGCCATCCTAGGCGCCATCTTGAGCTTTGGCGCCTATTGGCTGATCCTATGGGCATACCAGCTCAGCCCTTACGCAAGTTATATTGTGGCCTTTCGCCAATTCAGCATTGTTATTGGCAGTGCGGTAGCCCTGACATACTACAAAGAAAGCGGTGTAGCCGTGCGCCTTAGCGGCGCCTTGCTGATCACGGCAGGATTAATTTGTATCGCGGTCTTGGGTAGATGATAGTGCACCCGTTTCTTCGGTCGGATGAATTCCAAACGCCAGATTTTCCTTAAACGTAAGCAGAGCTTCCGCACTCCAAAGTCTTTTCGGTGAGCCTACATCACCAAAACCTAGCCCATCTTGACTACAATGTCCGAGAGGATATTGGCTGCTTCATCGCCTCGGTCAGCCGCGTTCGACAGATGCCGATAAGTTTCGCGATATTTCAACATTTCCACAATATGGTCAGCGTCTTTGGGCTGATGGAACAAATCCGCTAGGGCTTCGCGGTAGAGGCGCTCGACTTGGTTCTCGATCTGCTTGGCACGTACCGCATGGCTCATGGTGACGCTGCTATGATCCGAAAGCCGTTGCACGCCTAAGTGCACTTCGGAAGCCATCTTCGCCAAACGTTGCCCAATCTCGAGCATATACTCATTCGGCGCCACTTCCAGAATCTCCATCTCGACCGTCGTGGTGTAGGCATAATCCAACATATCGTCAATTGCGCGTGAAAGGGCGTGGATATCCTCCCGATCAAAAGGCGTGACAAAGGTACGATTGAGTTCATCGATCAGGATGCGGCGGATTTCGTCAGCGGTTTCCTCCAATTTGCTCACCGTCTCCGCATTTTGCTCGTTTGGGTTGCGGAAATAATCTACCAATGCCCGCATGCCCTCCTCTGTCAAGGAGGCTTGCTGAATCAACAGCTCAACAAACCGATCAGGTTTTTGCTGCAACAAGTTTTTGAGAGAGAGCTTTTTCCATAACGGTGTACTTCTTTTCATGTCAATCACCTCAAACAGATTTTCCCAGAATTGGGTTTAGCAAAGCATAAAAGAGGGCTCCAAGCAAGCCCGAAAACGGAATGGTCAAAAGCCAAGCGATGACGATTTGCCAGGCAACTCCCCAGCGCACTTTTTGGATGCGCTCTGCCGAGCCCACGCCCACGATGGCTGAACTGATCACTTGCGTCGTGCTCACCGGAGCGCCCAACAAAGCAGCGCCTAGGATCACGGTGGCACTGGCTATCTGCGAGGAGAAGGCATGCACGGGACGGATGCGATAAAATTTACCGCCCATCGTCCGGATCAGACGCCATCCCCCCAATGCCGTCCCTGCGGCAATTGCCAAAGCACAAGCTTCAATCACCCAATTGGGCACGTGGAAGGTTGGGATTGCCCCAAAAGCCACTAAGCCGAGGGTCAAGATGCCCATGGTTTTCTGGGCATCGTTGGTGCCATGGCTCAACCCCAAGGCAATAGCAGTTACCCATTGGGCGCGCTTAAAGAAGATGTTAATGGAGGGTGAAGTTACCCTTCCGATCTGCAAGGTTAGGCGCATAAAAATCCAACCGATGATCAAGCCGATCAAAGGGGAAACGAAGAGACCAACCAGCACTTTTTCCATTCCTTCCATGCGGATGACCATCCAACCATGCCCCATGAGGGCTGCACCAACAAAGCCGCCAATCAAAGCATGAGACGAACTAGAGGGGATTCCGAACCACCAGGTTAAAATATTCCATAGGATCGCTCCCAGCAAGGCAGCCATCGCCACCGGGACAGTAACCGCTGGGCTTTCTAGCACCTCATTTCCAATGGTGGTCGCCACCGCAACGCCAAAAAGAAACGGACCCACCAAATTGGATAAGGAAGCTATCGCCAA